>PLAH01000105.1 GCA_003134045.1 Gammaproteobacteria bacterium | reverse complement strand
CGGCGGCACCGGGTGCGACCCGAGCCGGGGCGCCATCGCTTGGGGCCGGAGCCGGCCGTGAGCTCACGCCCGCGCTCGCGACGGCGGCGGCGACCGCCGGTGCGGGCCGGGCGCGGTTGCGACTAAGTTTTTCCGCGGATTCGTGGGTTGATGTGCGCGACGCGGCCGGTCAGCGGGTATTTGTCGGCAACGGCCGCGCCAACAGCGTCAGAACCATTGCGGGTGCCGCGCCGTTGCGCGTGTATCTGCGCTCGGCGAGCGGCGTTCAGCTCGAAATCAACAATCACGCGGTTGCCATCGGGCCGCAGTACGTGGTCGGCAACGTGGCGCACTTCGAGGCCGGTGCCGACGGCGTGCTTCGCCGCGACACGCACGCCGCTGCGCCGCGGCCGCGCGGCTGAGGGGAGATCATGGGGAGAGTCATCGAGCCGCTGCGCGGCGTTCACGATGTGCTGCCGTCGCAGGCCGCGGCCTGGCAGCATTTGGAGCGGGTCACCCGCGAGGTCTTCGCCGGCTACGGCTATGAAGAGTTTCGCGTGCCCATCATCGAGCAGACGCAATTGTTCAAGCGCTCGATCGGGGACTTCACCGACATCGTGGAAAAGGAGATGTTCAGCTTCGTCGACCAGGGCGAGGATCACATCACGCTGCGTCCCGAGGCCACGGCCGGCATCGTGCGGGCGGTGATTTCCAACGGCATGCTGCGCGAGAACCGTCTGCGGGTGTGGTGCATGGGACCCATGTTCCGGCGCGAGCGGCCGCAGGCGGGCCGCTATCGGCAATTTCACCAGATCGACGCGGAGGCCTTCGGTTTCGCAGGTCCCGACATCGACGCCGAAATGATCCTGCTGTCGGCGCGGCTGTTGCGGCGATTGGGTCTGACGCGCTTGAAATTGCTGGTGAATTCGCTGGGAACGCCCGCCGCCCGCGCGGTCTACCGGGAGCAGCTGACCGGCTACTTCGGCGCACATGAGGCCGCGCTGGACGAGGACAGCAAGCGGCGTTTGCGCGGCAATCCGCTGCGCATTCTGGACAGCAAGAACCCCGACATGCAGCGCATCGTCGCCGGCGCGCCGCTGCTGTTCGACGCGCTGGACGCCGAGTCGAAGGCGCATTTCGACTCCTTGTGCGCGCACCTGAAGAGCGCGGGCATCGAGTATCATGTCGAGCCCCGCCTGGTCCGCGGCTTGGACTATTACACTCGGACGGTTTTCGAATGGACCACCGACGCGCTGGGCTCGCAGAGCGCGGTGTGTGCCGGCGGCCGCTACGACGGACTGGTGGAGCAGCTGGGGGGTGCCAGCACGCCGGGCATCGGCTGGGCCATGGGGCAGGAACGCATCGTCATGCTGCTGGAGAAGCAGGGATTGGAGGCCGTGCGCGACCAGCCGCAGGTCTACATGGTGTTGGCCGGCGAGAGCACCGAGATCCTGGGCATGCAGCTCGCCGAACGGCTGCGCGATGCGTGGCCGGATCTCAAGTTGCAAATCAATCTCGGCGGCGGAAGTTTCAAGACGCAGTTCAAACGTGCGGACAAGAGCGGGGCGCAGTTTGCGGTCGTGCTGGGCGACGATGAACTGGCCCGGGGCGTCGTGTCCCTGAAGGATTTGCGGCGGGGCGTGGCGCAGGAGGAATGCGCCGTGGATGGAATCAGTGAACGCTTAGGCGTCTTGCTGGGTCTGAAGACTGGAAGAGCGGAGTAGTCATGGCTGAAGAATATCTGACCGACGACGAGCAATTGGAAGTCATCAAGCGGGGGATCGCGGAAAACGGCGTATGGATCGTCGGCGGGGTGGTCTTGGGCGCTGCGCTGCTGTTCGGCTGGCGTTACTATCACACCCATCAGAACGAGGTCGCCTTGAAGGCCGCCGCGCAATTCGGGCAGATGACGGCCGCGCTCGAGAGCAACGATCCCGGCAAAGCCCGGCAGGTGGCCGACGGCATCATTCGGGAATTCCCGACATCTCCCTACGCCGATCAGGCGCAATTGACGCTGGCACGCCTGTTCGTCGACGACGGCCAGCTGCCGAGCGCGATCGCGCCGCTCACCCGGGTCATGAACGAATCGAAGGACTCGGAACTGAAGCACATCGCGCGGCTGCGGCTGGCGCGGGTGCTGACCGACCAGGGCAAGCCGGACGAGGCGATCAAGACCTTGGGCCTGGATGCTCCCGGCGCGTTCGCGGGCCGTTATCACGAGGTGCGGGGCGATGCGTTCTATGCGAAGAAGGACTTCAAGAGCGCGCTGACCGAATACAGCGCAGCGCTGGCGCCAAGCGACGCGGCCAGCGTCGATTCCGCGCTGCTCGAACTGAAAATAGCGGACCTTGGCACGCCGGCTGTCCCGGCGACGGCCATGGTCCCGACGGCTACCCCCTCGAACAAGGCTAAACCCTGATGCGCTTATTGCTTTCCCTAGGCCTCGCGGCACTGTTGTTAGCAGCCGGCTGCAGCAAGGACAAGGACGTCGAACCGCCCGCGGTGCTCACCAAATTCCCCAACACGCTGCCGATCAAGAAGCTGTGGGGCGACAGTGTCGGCGGCGGCAAGAAGGAGCAGAAGCTGCGGCTGGGCTTAGGGCCCGCACTCGACAATGGGGTGGTGTTCGCCGCGTCGTACAAGGGCGAAGTGCTTGCGGTGGCCGCGAATACCGGCAAGCAAGTGTGGGTCAAGAAGTTGAAGAAGCAGATGCTGTCGGCCGGGCCGGCGGCCGGCTTTGGCCTGGTAGTGGTGGGATCCAGCAAGGGCACGCTGATCGCGTTGGATGCAGCCACCGGCAGCGAGCGCTGGCGCACGCGCGTGAATTCCGAATTGCTGTCGGCGCCGGCGATCGGCGAGAAGGTCATCGTCCTGCGGTCCGTCGACGGCAGATTGCACGGCCTGGACTCGGGCAGCGGCAAGGAGCTGTGGTCGGTGGAGCAGCAAGTGCCGCGCCTGAGTTTGCGGGGCACGGCGACGCCCATCATTGCCAAGGAGCTGGCCATCAGCGGCTTCGACAACGGCAAAGTGATGGCGGTGAACTTGAACAGCGGCGACACGGTATGGGATACGGCGCTCGCCTCGCCGCACGGCCGGACGGAACTGGACCGATTGGTCGATGTCGATTCGGCGGTGCGCGTCGTCGGCGAGAATGTGTTCGCGGCGGGATTCCAGGGGCGCACCGCCATGCTGGCGATCGACTCGGGTCAAATCTGGTGGGCGCACGACATGTCGAGCTATCGCGGCCTCACGGTCGATGGCGAGAACCTGTTCGTGACGCAGTCCGACGGCATCGTGGTGGCGATGCGGCAGCGCGACGGGTCGGAACTGTGGCGCAACGATCGATTGAAACTTCGCGGCGTGAGTACGCCGGTCGAGACCACCACGGCCGTGGTGGTCGCCGACTATCAGGGCTACCTGCACTGGCTAGATAAAAGCACCGGCGCGTTGGTTGCCCGCGAGCGGGTGGCCAAATTCCGCGTCGGCAGTCCGCCGGTGGCCGTGGACGACACGGTGGTGGTCTTGGACGACGGTGGCAAATTGGCGGCGTACCGAGCCGACCCTGCGGCGGCCAAACCGCCGGGCGTCGCCGTGGCGGCGACCCAGCCCGTTGCGCCGCCGCCGCCGCCGCCGAAAGAAAAAAAGAAAAAGAAGTAACATGCTGCCCGTAGTCGCGTTGATAGGCCGGCCCAACGTGGGCAAGTCCACGTTGTTCAATGCGATGACGGGAACCCGCGATGCCTTGGTGGCGGATCTGCCGGGCCTGACGCGCGATCGGCAGTATGGATTCGCGCGGCGGACCGAGGTCCCCTGCATCGTGGTCGACACCGGCGGCTTGGTCGAAAACGCCGACATGATCGAAAGTTTGATGGTGGCGCAAACCGAGCGCGCCATCGCCGAGGCCGATCGATTGATCGTATTGGTGGACGGCCGCGCGGGGGTGACTCCCCAGGACCAGTTCGTGGCGCAGCTGGCCCGCCGCAGCGGCAAGCCGGTGATCTTGGCGGTCAATAAAACCGAAGGCTTCGATCCGGATGTCGCGGTGGCGGACTTTCACCAATTGGCGCTGGGCGAGCCGCATCCGATCGCGGCCGCGCACGACCAGGGGGTCATTTCGTTGCTCGAGGCGGCGCTCGAGGGACTGACGCCGGACCCGCAGGACGGTCCGGAGATGACGGGTATCAAGGTGGCCGTGATCGGCCGGCCCAACGTCGGCAAGAGCACCTTGATCAATCGTCTGCTGGGCGAGGATCGCATGGTGGCGTTCGATCAGCCCGGCACCACGCGGGATGCGGTGCTGGTGCCGTTCGAGCGCGATGGCGAGCGCTACACGCTGATCGACACGGCGGGGGTGCGGCGCCGCTCGCGGGTCGAGGAGAGCATCGAGAAGTTCAGCGTCATCAAGAC
>PLAH01000195.1 GCA_003134045.1 Gammaproteobacteria bacterium | reverse complement strand
TCATCTTCGCCGGAATACTCATCGAGCCATTCCTGTCAAATCCAGCCGCTCACTATGGGGTGGACTTTCCCAAAAGTGCGCCTGTCGTCACCTCGGAAGATTGTCTGTACTTGAACATATGGACGCCGAGATTGTTTGGCCGGGGATCCCTGCCCGTAATGGTCTGGATACACGGCGGATCCAACCTCAAAGGCAGCGGAACTCAGAGCATGTATGATGCCGCCGCGCTCGCCACCAAGGGAGTGCTGGTGGTGACGATCAATTATCGGCTGGGCATCTTTGGCTTCTTCAGCAGTCCCGAGTTGGTCGCTGAATCGCCTCAGCATAGCGCGGGCAATTACGCGCTCCTCGATCAAATTGCGGCTCTTAAATGGGTAAAAACGAATATCCGCAGCTTCGGCGGCGATGCGGACAACGTCACGGTGTTCGGAGAGTCGGCAGGATCGGTCGATGCGACCCTTTTAATGACATCACCTCTCGCCCGCGGGTACTTCCGACGCGTCATCGCCGAGAGTGGTCCCCCCTATGGATTCGCTCCGGTTGTCCAGCTGGCCGACACTTTGCATTTAGGAGCGGCGATTGCACAGGCTGCGCCCGGCGATCCTGCAACGCCTCTGAATAACCTCCGCGCTCTCTCGCCCGACGCTCTCGTGGAACTGGCGGCTCGGACGTCTGCGCGCGAAGGCTCGGTTGCGAGAGTGACCGGTGTCATCGTCGATGGTTGGGTCATACCTCAAGATCCCCGCAAAGCGTTTGCGAACGAGGCCGGCTCGATGGTCGACTTATTGGTGGGTCTCAACGGACGCGAGATGAGCGCGTACCGGCCCGCGGTGCCGCCGAATGGTGCGGGCGAGCCTCCAAGCGCGCGCGAGCTCATCGAAAGAGATACTGAAACGCAAAGGCCTCGAGCGTGATAGAAAGGCTTTACCACAAGCATTTTCCGTCACGCAAGAGGCCTTTGCATGGATGACGATAGCACACGACAAAGTGTTCTGTTTTCGGATTTGTCGGGCAAGCCGATAATTGCGAAATTTGACCAAGAGCATGCCAGTTCCGATGGCGGAGCGATCCTGCTGCAGGCATGCGACCGTCGCCTTGGGCTGACCGAGGCGTTGATCGGCGGTATCGATGACCGGCGCCAGTCGGGCAAGATCCGCCACGCGATCGGGGATCTGGTGCGCCAGCGTCTGTATGCGATTGCGTGCGGCTACCCGGACGCCAACGATGCCAGCCGATTGGGGGCGAACGAATGCCTGAGCGGTAGCTTCATCGGAATTGAATAGCAAACCGCCACCGGGCGTCACGGCCACGATTTCTCTTACGTCGAGTATGGCTCTGGCCTCGCGCTGGATGTCCGGGGTTTTTCCGGAACGAGTCACCTTAACAATAGCCAAAACGAGACTCAGCGGGTGGACCTTCATCCTAAATTTGGAGGGGAGCGGCCATCTGGGTAACTTTCAGGGTAACGAGCCAGCTTTCTTGTCCGAAATTCTTTATAGATCCGACAGTTACCCTCCAGCTTCGAGTCCTCTCCTGGCACCAATCCGTAGATTCCCTTACAATTCAATCACTTACGCGATTGATAATCAAACCTCTGGTACATGTCTCTGGTACGGGTTGGGCGAGACGATCGCGTCGAGTCGGTCGATCAGCTTAGGGTTGTCGTTCTTGGGCGAGTTGACCACGGGGCTGACCGGCCAGGCCAGCATTTCGTCGGCTGGGTACTGCTTGAGGACAGCCCGCGCTTCGTCCAGCGAACCGGAGAGCCAGGCGTCGTAATCCTCGCGCCTCAAGATCACAGGCATGCGTTGCTTGCCTGGCGCGTTGTGAATCTCGGCCATCATCGGGTTGGCGGGCATGGTGACGATGGTGCAAGACTCGATCACGACCCCATCGTCACGCTTTGAGGAGTCCCACAGCCCGGCGTACCCGTGCACCTCCTGATTGACGGCCCTGATATAGAAGGGCTGTTTCTTACCGTCTTCGTTCAGATGCCACTCGTAGAACCCAGCCGCAGGGATAATGCAGCGCTGTCCGCGCTGCCACGGGCCGCGATAGCTGGCTGATGTCTCGATAGTCTCGATTCTGGCATTGATGGTGCTGTACGGTCCGGGGACGCCTTTGGCGAAGAATGGCACCAGGCCCCAGCGCATCCGGCTCAGTTGCCGCACGCCGTCGACGGTGCGAACCACGGGGACCATCTGAGTAGGCGCTACGTTGAAGTTCGGTCCGATGTCGAGACCAGGCGATCGGATGAGGTTGAACTCGCGCTCTATCGCAGCATCATCAGGGCTGACGTATCGGCCGCACATCAGGCCGCCTTCGCGGTCTTGGCGGTATGCGTCGCAACAAGTTGACGGATATGATGCACAGAGTCTATGTATGTTCCGGACGGCGCACCGGCGGCAACACCGTCGCAGCCGGCAAGTCTATCGGCAGATACCATTCAAGAGGAGTGAAAGCAATGATCAAATTCTACTATAGCTTGGGGCCCAATCCTATGAAGGTCGCGTTGTTCCTGGAGGAAACGGGGCTGCCTTACGAGGCGATCCCCGTCGAATCGGGCAAGGGGGATCAGTTCGAGCCGGAGTTTCTGGCGCTGAATCCGAATGCCAAAGTACCGGTCATCGTGGACGGCGACGTTCGTGTATTCGACAGCAACGCCATCCTGCTCTACCTGGCGGAGAAAACCGGCCAGTTCCTGCCTGACGATTCGCCGAAGGCGCGCGGTGAATTGCTCTCGTGGCTGATGTTCATCGCCTCCGGCATCGGCCCCTACTCGGGTCAGGCCGTGCACTTCAGGCACCATGCCCCAAAGGGCATCGACTACGCCGTCGAGCGCTACCTGTTCGAGGCCAGGCGCCACTATGGCATTCTCGACGCACGACTCGCGGACAAGCCGTTTCTGCTCGGCGCGAAGTACACCATCGTCGATATGGCGGCGTGGGGATGGGCGCGCGCAGTCCCGTTCATCCTGGGTGACGACGCTTGGAATACCCTGCCGCACCTGAAGCGCTGGTTCGACGACGTCAACGCACGGCCGGCCGCCGCTCGCGCTGAAGCGTTGAAGAACAAGCACGCCTTCAAGGCCGGCCTCGACGAGGAATCCAGACGACATCTATTCCGTCATGTGAAGAGCGCGTGATTGGCGCCGGCCAGCGCGGGCTCTGGGCTGCCCCATGGCATATCGGCGGCGTTCGCTGCAAGCTTCGGCGCGCGGTATACGGTGCCGCTCGATCATGTCTTGCCACCCCCTCAACCCTGGCACTCGCCAACGATGGTCCCGAACCTCCGCTTAGGCAGGGGTGGCGCAGGATAGCGGCCCATCTTGAGGTTCCAGTAAGCCCACGATCGAGGGTCGATTATTCCGGGTGGCGCGTGGTCGAGTGCTTCTCGAAAACCATCGTCGGAAACATATCTCCGTATGACACGCATATCTTGATGACGAGCGTAAGTCATCGCGTAGGCCATGAAGCGTATCGGATCGGCGAGCGCCTCTTCGGGTTGCTCGAACCAAATGACACGGCGGGCAATATTCAGCGTGACCGGCGTGATCGGAATGGCGTTCACAAACTGCATCCGTGATCTTGATCCGTACGCAACGTCGAGCCGTCGATGGTTGGCAGATGATCCAAGTCGACCGCTTGCACGGCAACCGCCAGCCGACGCTTCATCTCTTCGGGTAGATCACGTAAATTTCCATCGTCGAAGTATGACAATGCCTTGAGCGTAATTTCAGGATTGAAGGAAACCCCGTAGAGTCTTTGCGCCGCTGCCAATGCCAACGGCAATCCGATCCTGCCGAACTGCATCAGTGCATCCATGTCGATGTAGTCCTTGGCCTCCGCCCTAACTTGGATTACCGACGCCTTGGTGCCGGCCAGGTCGAGCAAAGAGGCGACCTTCAAGCCATTGTCCTTGACCATGAGGGGTGCAGCCAAGCGCGGCAGCTTCGGCACTCCGAAGAACGAAACTTTCACCGGAGCACCGCGATCCACGATCGCGCTCAGTGTGTTTCTTTCACGCTGAACGATTTCCGCGCCGGCGAGGAACGGAATTTCACTCTCGAGTCTCTCCAAGTCGATAGCGCGACTGCCGAAAAAGTCAAAATCGACCGAGTATCGATGTCCCAGGTGCAACGCCAACGCCGTCCCACCGTAGAGCGTGAACTCATCCGGTACCGCAGACAGCTCGATCCATAATTGCTTTTGTGCTGCCGGGAGGATTTCCAAATGGGGTGACAATTCTTGCATGCGCGGCGTCGGAGCATAGTGGCATTTGTTTACGCATTATGCGCCAATGTACGGACCAACGGCATCGCCGTCGTAACGACCACGCGCTCGAACGGTGAATCGAAGATATCCCGTTACGCCTCACTCGGCGTGTGCGTGAAGCGTCGCGAAGCTCTTTGACAATTAGCGTCGGCACGAATCATCCCACGGTCAATCCTCGCCCGACGCGCGTTTGCCCGCCACCGACTGCTGACCTCGATCCCCAGGGCCGGTGGATTCATCGAGGCAGGTCGTCTTGGGCAGCAGCGTCGCGGGCGCCGCGGCACTGGCAATCTGGTAGCAATTGGAATTGAGCCAAACGATCCAATCGCCGGCGGGCGTCTTGAATCGCTCGCCCGCCTGGTGCCGCGTTCGAGGCCACCACCGCTCCTCCGCCGGCAAACCCGAGTTGAAGTGATTGCTCGCCGGCCGGCTGCTGCGGATTTCGAATGCCTGCAGCGCGCGACGCGCCTCGGCCGACCAATCCACCCCGGATCCGACGCCGTCCGCGCCCGAAGTCGGCGCCGACGATGAACCCGAATCCAGCAGCGGCGGGGCCATCGAGGCGACCGCATCGCCGCTCAAACGCTTCGGGTGAAAGCTATCCGAGCGGATCTTGGGAATACTCATAGGCGGCAGAAACAGCAGTTCGACCACCTGCGGCGTGGTCGCCACGGGGCCTCGAGCCGCGGACGTGAGCAGCCAGGCCGCGACCAGCGCCGCGTGCACTCCGACCACGACCAGCAGGATGACGTAGCGCCGAAGTTCCCAGCTCCTCGATTCACCCATCGCCACTGGCAAGACGCTTGATGCCCTCACGCAGGCTCTGCTCCGTCAACATGGAGAATCCCAGCAAGTACTCGTTCGCCGGCGCGTTGCCCAGAAAATACGCCCCTACGCGGCGCAATTGAACCTTGTTGCGGCGGGCGCTGGCGGCAACGTCCGGGCCGGCGAAGCGCACGTACGCGTGCATTCCCGCAGCCTCCCCGAGCACCGTCGCCCGGTCGCCGAAATGATGGCGCAACGACTCGACGAGAGCCGAGCGGCGCAATCCATACGTCCGGCGCATCCGGCGGATATGCCGTTCGAGGTGTCCGTCCTCGACAATGAGGGCACGGTGCCTTCGCGCCCACTCGACCAGTTCCAAGCGGCGCCGCAGCGACATGGCCACGTCGTCGCCCGGCTCGAGCAGAAGGCGCGCGCACAGATCCAGCCCCTGTTGAGATCCGTTGACCACGACGAATTGCCGTCCGCTTTGCGGCGTTACGGCGCAGCGCGGCCACGCTCCTGCGCCGGTATCTAGGAAGGCCCGTCCACAAACAGATCGGTTTGCAGAGAGGCGGCAGGATCGATCTGGTAAGCGCTGAAATCGCTCATCCCGGCCTCGCGCAATACGTCGTCGTCGATCGCAAAGTGGCCGGTGTATTCGCGGGACGGCCTGTTGAAAATTTCATAGGCCGCGTCCGCCATGATTTCCGGACGGCGCGAACGGCGCATCATCTCGGGACCACCGAGCGCGAATTCGATCGCGGCGGTGGCAATGGTCGTGCGCGGCCACAATGCGTTGCACCCAATGCCGTCGCCTCTGAGTTCTTCCGACAGCCCCAACACGCATAAGGACATGCCGTACTTCGACAGGGTATAGGGCAGATGCCGTGCGAACCATTGCGGGCGCAGATCGAGAGGCGGAGAGAGCGTCAGAATATGCGGGTTGGACGACTTTCGAAGATGCGCAATGCAGGCCCGCGAACTGACGAAAGTGCCGCGCGTGTTGATGGACTGAATCAGATCGAAGCGCTTCATGCTGATCGCTTCCGTCGTCGACAGATCGATCGCGGACGCGTTGTTGACGCAAATATCGATGCCGCCGAACTTCTCGACGGTTTGCTTCACGGCGGAGATCACGGACGCCTCGTCCCGCACGTCGACGACGACGGGGAGCGCCTTTCCACCCGCACGCTCGATCTCGTCCGCCGCGGAGTAGATCGTGCCCGCCAGCTTCGGATGCGGCTCGGCGGTTTTCGCCGCGATGGTGATGTTGGCGCCGTCGCGCGCGGCGCGCAAAGCGATTGCAAGGCCGATGCCGCGGCTGCCGCCGGTGATGAAGAGCGTCTTATTGTGTAGCGGTCTGGTGTTCATGAGATGGTCGGCCGGCGAACTCGTGGATAATAACAGCCGAGCGAGGCTTCTGCCGATCGGAATGCCATCGAGGTGACGAGCGCCGCAATGAAACCCGTCGCGACGCTCCCATCAGGCTGGCGATTGCCCCTCGATTCCCTCATCCTAGGGGAAAATTCAACCCGGACGACACAATGCGCGTAGGCCTGATGACTCGTGAATATCCCCCCAACGTGTACGGCGGGGCCGGTGTTCACGTCGAATATCTCTCTTTGGAGCTCGCCAAGAAAATCGAGGTGGAGGTCCACTGCTGGGGTAAGCAAAAGGAAGACGCAGGCAACCTACACGTTCACGGGACGGAACCGCCGGTGGAAATCACCGGCGACACCCAACAGAAGTTCAAGGCCGCCGTGGACGCGTTCGCTCTCAACCTCGCGCAGATGAAGGAACTCAGCGCCATCGATATCGTGCACACGCATACATGGTATGTCTCGATGGCCGGCTTTCTCGCAAAAAAACTCTACAACATCCCGTTCGTGCTCACCACGCACTCGCTCGAGCCCCTGCGCGCCTGGAAAGCCGAGCAACTCGGCAGCGGCTACGCCCTATCCTCGTGGATGGAACGCACCGCCATCCTCGATGCCGACGCCATCATTGCGGTCTCCAATGGCACCAAGGCCGACATCCTCAAGGCGTACCCCGAGGTGCGGCCCGAGCGCGTCCACGTCATCTACAACGGCATCGATCTGGATCAGTATCGATACACCGAAGACATCTCGGCGCTGACAAAATATGGCGTCGATCCTGCTCGTCCCTACGTGCTGTTCGTCGGCCGCATTACCCGCCAGAAAGGCGTCACGCACCTCGTCGAGGCCATTCCCCACATGCCCCCGGGCACCCAGGTCGTGCTGTGCGCCGGAGCGCCCGACACCCCGGAAATCGCTGCCGAAATGCGCGACAAGATCGAGACTTTGCGCAAGGACACTCCCGGCAGCCAGGCGGCGGCCGTGGAAAATTTCTCCCCCGACGGCGGCCACTCCATCGCCACGGGCGACCCGACCCATACCGGACATAACATCGTCTGGATCGAGCAGATGGTCACCAAGGAGGAGGCCATTCAGCTTTATTCCCATTGCGCCGTTTTCTGCTGCCCCTCGGTCTATGAGCCGTTCGGCATCATCAATCTCGAAGCCATGGCCTGCAAGGCTCCGGTGGTCGCCTCCGCCACCGGCGGGATTCTCGAGGTCGTCGTCGACGGCGAGACCGGCCACCTCGTGCCGTTCGAGTGCGATCCTGAGACCACTTTCCCGGTCGACCCCGCAAAGTTCGCCCGCGACCTTGCGGCCGGGGTCACCGATCTGCTCAACGACCCCGCCAAGGCAAAACGTTACGGCGAGGCCGGCCGCCGGCGCGCCGAGCAGAATTTTGCCTGGTCGGCCATCGCCGACCAGACGATCGCCCTCTACCGCACATTGGTCGCCACGCCGATGAAGTCAGGCGCCGCCGGAACTCCGCCCCCAGGCGCCCTTTGATGGCGGCGTATCTGGTAATTCGCCCGGCTTTCATGCCATTGTATCTGCCTCAGGTGCACGGCTTCCCGGCCAAGGAAATGAGTTGGTGATGGATACGATCAGCGGCGAGAGCGTATGAGGGCGGCGGTATTCGAAGCGCTCGGTGAACCGCTCGTCGTGGCGACGGTCGCGGATCCCATACCCGCGGCCGACGAGGTCATCGTCCGGGTTGGCCGATGCGGTATCTGCGGCAGCGATCTGCACATGACCCAGGAGCCCGCGTTCGGCGTTCGCTCCGGAACCGTGCTCGGACACGAGTTCGCGGGCGAGGTCGTGGAGCTGGGAGCGCAAGCCTCCACGCTCAAGGTCGGCGATCGGGTGGCGGTCGCCCCGCTGCGGGGTTGCGGCCATTGTGCCTCCTGCCTGCAGGGTCAACCAGCCTGGTGCAGCCGCATGTCGCTCCAAGGAGGCGGGTACGCGGAATACGCCGCCGTTACCGAACGTCAATGCCATAAATTGCCGGCGATGACCTCGGTGGCAGACGGCGCCCTGGTCGAGCCGCTGGCGGTTGCCCTGCACGGCCTGAGCGTTGCCGGTTTGCAGCCGGGCGCCCGGGTGCTGGTCATGGGGGCGGGCCCGATCGGGTTGGGGGTTGCGCACTGGGCGCGGCGGCTGGGTGCAACCGACGTGGTCGTGAGCGATCTGACGACGCTCAAAGCCGACTTGGCCCACACAATCGGCGCCACCGGCTTCGTCAAGGCGGATGCCGACGTGGTCGAGTCCGTCCGCACATCGTTGGGCGGCGCTCCCGACATCGTATTCGAATGTGTCGGCAGGCCCGGGATGCTGGCGCAAGCCCTCGAACACGTCCGCGTCCACGGCAGCATCGTTTTGCTCGGGCTCTGTACGTCGCAGGACAGCTTCATCCCGTTTCGGGCCGTGTCCAAGGAAGTGCGCTTTCTCACATCGGCCTATTTCACCATCCCCGAATATCGAGCGGCACTCGATGCGCTGAACGGCGGCACATCGACGGCGCAAGCGCTGGTCACGGATACGGTATCGCTCGCGGCGATGCCCGCCATGTTCGAATCCTTGCGGCAACAAACGGCGCAATGCAAAGTGTTGGTGACGATGGACGCTCACGCCGAACCCGGCAGATAAGCCCTAAGACGCCGCCCCCGATGTTTCGCCAGCTATTGACGCCTGTCGGGGACAGTTTGCTGCTGTCCTTCCTGGTCGCGATTCTGCCCATCGCCGCCGTCCTCACGTTGCTGGGCGTCCTGAAGCGAGCCGCGTGGCAGGCCGCTCTCGCCGGCCTCCTGGTCGGGCTCACGATCGCCATTGCCGTGTGGCATATGCCGGCACCCATGGCCTTTTCCGCCGCGTTCAACGGCGCGGTGTTCGCGCTCTGGCCGGTGATGTGGATGGTGGTCAATGCGCTCCTGCTCTACAACATCGCGGTCGAATCCGGCAGATTCGATGCCTTCCGTGAATGGCTGATGGTTCACTTGCCGAACGACCGCCGCGTGCTGCTCATCGTCATCGGCTTTTGTTTCGGGGCGCTGCTCGAAGGAGTGGCCGGATTTGGCGCGCCGGTCGCGATCACGGCGTCCCTGCTCATCATGTGCGGATTCCCCGCGCTCGACGCCCTGGTGTTCGTGCTCATTTTCAATACCACACCCGTAGCCTTCGGTGCCCTCGGCACGCCGGTCACGGTGTTGGGTGCGGTGACCGGGCTTCCCGCCGTAGCGCTCGCCCAGATGATCGGTCGACAGCTACCGTTCATTGCGGCCGTTCTCCCCTGCTATGTCATGGCGGTCTACGGCGGTTGGCGCTCGGTCCGGGCACTGTGGCCCATGCTGCTGGTGGCCGGCGGAAGTTTTGGCGCCGCCCAGTTTCTTGCCTCGAACTATCTCGATTACACTCTGACCGACGTATTCGCCGCGCTCGCGTCGCTGGCCGCGACGCTGGTTTTTCTCAAACTGTGGCGCCCGGCGGCGGATGCCGAGTTCACGATCGTGCCGTCCGGACTGCTCGGCGCACGACCCGCGCGGCTCCCCGCCGTGCCCGCCTGGCAGGGTTGGATGCCCTGGCTGGTCCTGACCGCTACCGTCATCTTCTGGGCTTTTTTCAAGATCGCGAACGTCGGGCAGCACGCGATTCACTGGCCGGGGCTCGACAAGGCGGTGTCGATTACGCTCTATCAGGACAAGCCGTACGAGGCCGTCTGGGTGTTCCAGCCGTTGGGAACCGGGACGGCGATTCTCTTCGGCGCGCTCGTGACCGCCTTGTTGGTCGGAATGCCCCCCCGCCTGCTGTGTCGATGCGCGGTGCACACCCTTCGCCAGATCTGGCAGGCAGTGGTCACCGTCATGCTGATCGTCGCCCTCGCCTATGTCATGAACTACTCGGGGCTCGCGTACACTCTGGGTCTCGCGGTCGCCTCGACCGGCCATGCCTTCGTATTGTTTTCGCCGTTCTTAGGGTGGATCGCCGTGTTCCTATCAGGTAGCGATACGTCGGGCAACGCGCTGTTCGGCAATCTACAAGTCGTCGCGGCGCGCCAGCTGCACTTGAATCCGCTGCTGTTCGCGGCCACCAATTCGTCCGGGGGTGTTCTCGGCAAGATGATCTCCCCGCAGAACATCAGCACCGGCGTCTCCGTGACCCACCTCAAGGGTCAGGAAGGATTGATCCTGGCCCGCACCTTCCCGCATAGTGTGCTGCTGACGGCGGTCCTGATCGTCATCGTCGTCGTGCAGCAATATCTGGTGCCCTGGATCATTCCCGCCGTGGGAGGCGGCCGCTGAGTCGAGGGGCGCGCCGGAGAACCGTCGCGGCAATCAACCGCGAGTTTTGGCAGCCAGGAGTACGGCTTGAACAAGATCGAGATTCGCAAGCAAGTCATCGCGCAGCTCATTGCGGCGTTCGTTCTGACCCCGGTCGGCACCACGGCCGATGCGAGTCTGTTTACGGATTCGCGCACGGAAATCAAGAAATTCGAGCAGGAGCTGACCGCGGCAATCGGCCGCAACGACGTGAACACGCTGGAACGCTACTTGGCGGAGGACTGGAGGATCGTCAGCGGCGACGGAAGCGTCATTACCCGAGAGATATTTCTCAAGGTGATGGCCGGCGGCGATCTGGTGCATCAGTCGATGGACCCCCAGGACCAAACCATACGGCTCTATGGGGATGTCGCCGTGGTCACGGCCCACATCCAGAGCGGCGGGTCTTACAAGGGCAATAGCTTCCATACGGACGAAATTGCCACGGATATCATCGTCAAGAAGCATGGCCACTGGGTTTGCGTACTCACCCAGTTGACCAGCGTCACTGCCCGGTAGCCGCGCGGGCGACTCCCGGCAGCAAATGCACGAAACCGTCGCTCTCGTACACGTAGAAACGCCAGTCGCTCACGGCTTTAGGCGTTCCGAATATGACGAGCTGCTGCCGCAGAGTCGCAATGTCGTTGAAAACGTCGGCGTCGGCGATGACGGCCTCGAATTTTCGCAGCAGCGCATCGGCCTCGGCACCCTCGGACGCGTACGTGATGAGCACCTTCAGCGGTACGTTGTACGCCTGCAGTTGATTGATCTTTTCATGTGCCTTGGACGGTTTGATCTCGTGTTCCAGAGCCACTGAGATCCATTTGGCGTACGCCGAGTAATTGCCGAACCTATCGGTACCCCGTTCCTCATAGAACATTGCGTCGAGGGCGTAATATTCCTTCGTCCAAGTCAACAGTCCGAGACGCTTCGCGATCTTGGGAAAGAGATTCGAGCGCATGAAATACGTATAGGATTTGGCCTCGAACCCCATCGCCACACGGAAGCTGTCGTGCTCGGCTTTCATGACCGCTTCGAAGGCGCTCCGGAAGTCTTTCGGCGTTATTTTTTTCATTTTGCCTGCGACGCATAGCCAACGCAGCCGACACTATGCTGGGGATTGCGTGCGATCACAACTCGGCATATCCCGTCGCACTCCGGCGGCACTGCGAAATGTCAGGCGCGCTCGAAACGAGCCACCGTCTCGACGTGTTCGGTGAACGGCAGCAGATTGAATGCGGTCAACGCAACGAGCCGTAGTTTGCCGTGCGCGGTCAGGCGGGCGGCGTCGTGGAGAAACGACTCGAGCCCGCAACTCACATACAGGAAGCGCTCGGATGGATGCTCGCTCAAATACCCGGTCAACTCGAGGTCGAGGCCCTTGCGCGGCGGGTCGGCGATCACCACCTGCGCGCCGGAGGCCGCCTCACGGGCCGCGCCCGCCGCTCCCGGAACGACGGCAATTTTTGCCCGCACGTCCGGATCGAGCTCTGCGAGCCCGAGTTCGAGCCCCTGCAGCGAGTGCGGGCTGACCTCGTTCATGCGAATATCGCCGACGCGGTCGAGCACGGATAAACCGATGGCGCCCACGCCCGCGTAGAACTCCGCCACCCTCGCACCCTGCGGGATCTGGCCGTGCACATGCTCGATCATGCGCTGCGCGATGTCGAGATTGTTCTGGCCGAAGGCCCCCGGCGGGTAGTGCACGGCCGCCCCGCCGAAATGCTCGACCACGCTGGCCGGGCCGCACCAACGATGGAACTCGGGACCGAGAATGGTATTGGAGCGCTCGACGTTCGCGTTGAACCACAAGCTGTGCAGCTCTCCGCCCAGCCGTTCCCGGATCAGATCGAAGCACGCCGCCAAGGGCTCGGCGCTCGCGCTGTTGGCGACCAGCACCACCTGCGCGGTTTGCGAGCTGCGCTCCACGGCCACTTGCAGGTAGCGCGCGAGACCCAAGTGGGCCCCGTCGGAGTAACTGGTCACTCGCGCATCCACCAATGCGCGGCGCACGACGCCGGCGACGCGATTGATTAACGGGTGCTGAACGCTGCAATGGGGAATGTGCACCACGCGATGGGTGCCGAGTTCGAACAGCCCCAGCTTGGGCGAGCCCAGCCGGCCCCGGATCGCCAGCCGTGCGCGCAGCCGAAACCCGGCGGTTCGACCCGAGATCACCGCGACCTCGGGCAAGCCGTGCGCGCGCGCCAGGTCATCGAGCGCGCCACGCGCCGCGAACGCCAGGCCCTGCTCGCCGAACCGCGGGCAGGCCGGACATGGCGGGCGGTGGGGGCACGACGTCAACGTGCCCGCCTGCTGCAAACTGTGGGACTCGACTTGGCGTTCGTACCTGCTCACGGTGCGTGCAACGTAGCAGACAAACCCGTCGCAGGGGTAGCGCGGGCGGCGGCAGCGCACCAGAATCCACCCAATGACATGGGCAGTTGTCCTCGGCCTTGCGTCTGCCATCAGCTATGGCATCACGGACTACCTGGCACGCAGTGCCGGGCAGGCCGCAGGCATTTGGCGAAGCCTGTTTTACGGCGAACTGTTGGCGTTCACCGTTCTTTCCCTCTGGTTGTTCATCGCCGCGCCGACGATCGATATCTCGTGGATGGGTCACGCAGTCGCGTGGCTGGCCACCCTGGTGTCGGGCATCATCCTCCTGGTATCCGCCGCGGCGCTCACACGGGCGTTCATGGTCGGCGCGATCGCCGTGGTGGCGCCGCTTGCCGCGAGCTACGGCGCGATCAGCGCCCTGCTCTCCGCCGCAACCGGCGAGCATCTGGGGGGCAAGGTACTGTGCGGCATCTTCGTCACGCTCGCGGGCGTGGTCGTCGTTTCCATCCCGTCGGGTGATCGCCGCGCCCCTGACGCGGACACCCGCTCGAGCGGCGTCGGCTGGGCTCTGGCTGGAGCCACCGGCTACGGGACGGGCTTCTGGTTGCGCATGGGCGCTTTGCTCATCGACGTTGTACTGATCGGAGTCGTCCTGCGGTTACTGCATCCGCTGGGTCACTTTCATTTGATCGTCTTGGCCGCCTACGGCGCGATCATGTGGAAAACGCGGGGCTCGACCGTCGGCGGGATGGTGTTCGACTTGCACGTGGTTCGGTTGGACGGGCGCGCAGTCGATTGGGAGACGGCGATCGTGCGCGCGCTCGGCTGCTTCCTGTCGTTGGCGGTAGTCGGCCTCGGCTTCATCTGGATCGCCTTCGACGGCGCCCATCAGGCGTGGCACGACAAAATTGCGGGCACGGTGGTGGTGCGTGTTCCCAAAGGCTAGGACCGACGGCCGAGCGTCTACTGCCGCTGTGCCCGCCGGATCGCGTGCGATCCCGTGATGTAGTTCGGATCGGCGATGCGCACCAGATCCCGCCCGTCGTTCTTGGCAGTGTAGAGAGCCGCGTCGGCGCGAGCGACCAGGTCATCCAGCGATTTCACGTTGGCATCGAAAACCGCCACCCCCGCGCTCAAGGAAACGCGCAGGCCCACGCCCGAGGGCGGCAGACGAATGCCGAACACCAGCGTGCGCAGCCGCTCCAGATTCGCGAGCGCCACCTGCAGCGTCGCCCCGGGCATGACCAGCAGAAATTCCTCTCCGCCCCAGCGGCCCAGCAAATCGGTGTCGCGCAACGCCTCGCTCCCCGAGCGGGCGAACTCCTTGAGCACATGGTCGCCGGCCGCGTGACCGCAGCGATCGTTGATGACCTTGAAATGATCCATGTCGATGATGGCGAGCGCCAGCGGCTGACCCGTCTCGCGCGCGCGCTGTAGTGCCGCCGTCGCGAATTGCGCCGCGCGCCGCCGATTGGGCAATCCGGTCAACCCATCTTGACTCGCCAGCTTGACCAGCTTTTGCCGGAAGCGAAAATTCATAACCAGGAAATAAATGAGCAGCGCGATGACGCAAAGGCCCGCCAACACCACGATCGCATTCCATCGCAGCTGCAGCGCCTGACGGCTCGAACGCTCCCGGGACTGCGCCAGTTCGCGTTTCAACGTTGCGTTGCGCTCGATTTCCCGATCCGTCTCGAATCGCGCTCGAAGCGCGCCGGCCTGCTCACGTCGCTCGGCTTCATTGGCCGCCGCATAGCGCCGCGCGTATTCGCGCAGATCGTCGTACGCGTGTCGGTAACGATGCATCTCGGCATTGGCGCGAGCGCGCAACTCGTACATCGACGCCACGTGCGCAGGCTCCAGGTCGGCGCCGGCTCGATCCAGCACCTCGTTCAAGGTGGCCAGCGCGCTCTCCGGCCGTCCGTCGCGCAGATCGATGCGCGCCATCAACACCTGGGCTTCCTTCACCGTGTCCGCATCTTGCGATGCGGAGAAAATCCGTAGCGCGTTCGCGCACTCCTCGCGCGCGCCCGGCAACTCGCCGAGCTCGACGTGGGATTCGCAGATTCTAAGATCCGCGTACCCGACTCCTTGCTCATCGTCGACCGCCGCACTGAGCTTGCGCGCTTCTGAGAACTCGGTGATGGCGGCCTTGTACGCCCCCGTCTGCTTCAGTATCTGTCCGCGCATGAACCGCGACACCGACAGACTCAAGGTCGCGCCGTGCGACGTGTCCCAGTCGATTTCTTCCTGGTTCAAGGCGAGCGCCTGCGGGTAATCGCGCATCCCTCGCATCACGACGGACAATCCGGCCGCCGACGCGACGTGTGCCGCGGTAACGACGGGCCCGGCGCTGGCGCGATACGCCTGCGTCAGGCTGACGATGGCGAGATCCGCCCGATCCTGTCGATTTTCCAGCACGCCGCGGGTGATGAGCAGACAGGTGTCGGCTACGGAGCCGGGCAGCTGTGCGCTCCGCGCGCGCTCGACCGCCTTGATCTCCTGGGCGAGGCCCGCGCCGTCGAAGACATTCTCTGCATGCAGGCTCACCAGCTCCAGATGTACGGGGTCGTGGACGTCCGTCGCGAGTTCGAGACCTTGCAAGGCCGCGCTGCGCGCCTGCGTCGTCAGCTCGAGAATCCCATAGGCTTCCGCCTGGACGGCCAACAACGAGGCACGCACCTTGTCCGCCCGCGGAATGCGCGGCGCGCCCGCCAGGGCATCCAATCGGGTCTGGACCTGCTTGAGCGCCCGCGTCGCATCTCTTGCCACCAACGCCTGCAACGATGGAATGTCGCCGTTGGGATTGGCGATGCACGTCGCCGACGCCGCGGCGGGCAAGAATGCCCAAACCAGAAGCGGCGCCGGCCACAAAAGTCTGGTCGTCGGAATGAGTCGGCCCGAAGGCGTCGATGTGTCCATGAGTGGCGACAAAAATACGCCTTTCACGAACCCCGATCGACTGTTAAGGTCACGGTTTTCGACTTCTCTGCGCAGCGCCTGCCGCGCACGGTGTGACACGGTTGGTGGACGCATGCGCTGCCGCCCGGTATGGCAACTTTGCCGCGACGGGCGCATATTGACGCCGACAATAACAACCCGGAACGGAGCGGACGGCCCACGTTATGACATCCTCCCTCTTCGATCGAGAAAGCACGATCGCCCCCCCTGGCTACAACCGTTTTCTCGTGCCTCCGGCGGCCCTCGCGGTACATCTGTCGATCGGCCAGGCGTATGCCTTCTCGACCTTCAATCTGCCGTTGACCAAATTGATCGGGATCAGCCACGCCGCGCCCGGCGATTGGAAATTGACCGAGGTGGGCTGGACCTTCTCGATCGCCATCGTGCTGCTCGGGGTGTCGGCCGCGGTCTTCGGCCGTTGGGTGGAAAGAGTCGGACCGAGACTATCCATGTTCACGGCGGCGCTGTGCTTCGGCGGCGGCTTCCTGGTGGCGGCGATGGGCCTGCATTTTCATCTGCTGTGGCTGCTCTATCTGGGCTACGGCGTGCTCGGCGGCTGCGGACTCGGGATCGGATATATATCGCCGGTGTCCACCTTGATCAAATGGTTTCCCGATCGGCCAGGCATGGCAACCGGCATGGCCATCATGGGCTTCGGCGGTGGCGCGCTGATCGCAGCACCGCTCTCGCTGTTGCTCATGGACCACTTCAAAACGGCCGCCTCCAACGGCGTGCTCGAGACCTTCGTGACCATGGGCGTGATCTATTTCATGTTCATGATGATCGGGGTGCTCGCGGTGCGTGTACCTGCCGCGGACTGGAAACCTGCGGGCTGGGTCCCCTCGGAAAGGCCGCAGCAGTTGGTCACCAAAGCCAATGTGCTGGTGGACGTGGCCTGGCGTACGCCGCAGTTCTGGCTGCTATGGGGCGTGCTGTGCATGAACGTCACGGCGGGCATCGGCGTGCTGGGTCAGGCGTCGCCGATATTCCAGGAGATTTTTTCGGGCGCGGTATCGCCGGCCGCGGCGGCGGGATTCGTCGGATTGCTGAGTCTGTTCAACATGGGCGGTCGATTTTTCTGGGCGGCGACCTCCGACTACATCGGCAGACGCAATACCTACATGGTGTTCTTCTTGTTCGGCATCCTGTTGTATTCGCTGGTGCCCACCCTGGGTCACCTCGGCGCGAAAGGCCTGTTCGTCGCGGCCTTCGCCGTCGTCATCTCGATGTATGGCGGGGGCTTCGCCACCATTCCGGCCTATCTGCGCGACATGTTCGGCACCATGAATGTGGGCGCCATTCACGGCAGGCTGTTGACCGCATGGTCTGCCGCGGGGGTGCTGGGCCCGCAGCTCGTGAATTACATCCGTCAGTTTCAGATCGATCACGGAGTGGCGCGCGCCCAGGCCTATTCCATCACCATGTACGTCATGTGCGGGCTGCTGCTGATCGGATTTCTGTGCAACCTGGCCATGCGTCCGGTCAACGACCGCTATCACCACCGCGCTTCGGGGCAAGCGGGCTTGCGCCCATGAAAACCCGAATGCTCGTCCTGTGGCTCGCCGTCGGCATTCCACTGCTCTGGGGCGTGACGAAAACGCTCGAAAACGCGCTCAAATTGTTTCACTAGGAGACCGAACATGGCCTTGAACATGAATCTCAGCATCGCTCCGCTGGTCGCATTGCTCGCCGGCATTCTCATTCTGGTCATGCCCCGGCTGCTCAATTACATTGTGGCCATCTATCTCATCATCATCGGCTTGCTGGGGCTGTTCGGCGGCGCGGGTTCAATGCACTTTCACTAGAGCACGCCGGACAGCGTCTTGCCATTGGGACTGCCGAGCCCCGTGCAGGCGTCCCACCCGGGAGCGGCGTCGAAATCGCCGTTGCCGCCGCCGGTGATATCGCGCAGCGCCTTCGGGTTCGCAATGTGTGGGATCGGCGACACTGCCGGCGGCTGCCGGCGGCTGCCGGCGACGAATCTGCCTCAGCCGAAGGGGTTGTGGCGGATGATGGTCTGGTCGCGATCGGGCCCGGTGGAAACGATGTCGATCGGCACGCCCACCAAGGCCTGCAGACGCTCGAGATAACTTCGAGCGTTGGCGGGAAGCTACTCGTAGCGCGTGATCCCCACGCTGCTGTCTTTCCAACCCGGATGCTCCTCGTATACCGCTTCGCAGTCGCCGAAATGCTCGGACAGGAGCGGCGGGTTGATGACGATCTCGCCGTCGATCCTGTAGCCGACGCAGGTTCGAATCGTATCCAAGCCGTCGAGCACGTCGAGCTTGGTCACGCACAGGGAGGAGCAGCTGCTGTGCACGATGGAACGCCGCAGAGCCACCGCATCGAACCAGCCGCAACGGCGGCGCCGGCCGGTCACCGAACCGAACTCATGTCCGACGCGGGACAAATGCTCGCCGAACTCGTCGAACAATTCGGTCGGGAACGGACCCGCGCCGACGCGGGTCGCATAGGCCTTCACGATGCCGAGCACCTCGTGCAGCCGCCGCGGCCCCAAGCCCGTGCCGGCGGCGGCCCCGCCGGCCGTCGTGGTCGACGATGTGACATACGGATACGTGCCGAGATCGACGTCGAGCATCGCTCCTTGGGCGCCCTCGAACAGGACATTGCCGCCGTTGACGCTCAAGTTCTCGAGGATGCCCGTGACATCCGCCACCAGCGGCTTCAAGCGCTCGCCGAGTTCCAGGTTCGACTCCAGCACCTGCTGGAAGTCGATGGGCGAGGCGTTGAAATAGCGCTGCAGAATGAAATTGTGATAATCCAGAATCTCGCCGAGCTTGGCGGCGAAACGCTCGCGGTGGAACAGGTCCGCCACGCGCAGCGCGCGCCGCGCGACCTTGTCCTCGTAGGCCGGGCCAATGCCGCGTCCCGTGGTGCCGATCGCGTTCGCGCCCTGGGCCTTTTCGCGGGCCAGATCCAGTGCCACGTGCGAGGCCAGAATCAGCGGACAGGACGGACTGACTCTCAGCCGTTCGAACACCGGCACTCCCTGCCCGATCAGCATCTCCGCTTCCTTGAACAGAGCCGCGAGCGACAGCACCACGCCGTTGCCGATCAGGCACTGCACGTGCGCGTGCAGGATGCCGGAGGGTATCAGCGACAGGATGGTTTTCTTGCCGCCGATCACCAGCGTGTGCCCGGCATTGTGGCCGCCCTGGAAGCGCACTACCGCCTGCACTTGATCGGTCAGCAAATCGACGACTTTGCCCTTTCCTTCGTCGCCCCACTGCAAGCCGATCACGACGAGATTCTTACCCATTGCGCGCCATCCAGAGCAGTGCGAGACCGGCCATCATGCTGATGAGTCCGCCCCACCGCAGTTGTTTCGTCTCGGTCTGAGCCAATTTCGCCATCAAACGCTGCGCCGCACTCGGATTCAGGAACGGCAATATTCCTTCCAGCACCAAATATAAGGCGAAAGCACCGCCCAGGTAACGCCCCAACTCGCTCCAGCCGATGTCCATCACAGCTCTCGACTTAGCGTTGCAGTTGCGGTTGTTTGAAATACTTGAAGTACGCGCTGTCCGGTGCGATCACCAGGACGTCGCCCTGGGTTCCCACCGACTCGCGATACGACTGCATGCTGCGGTAGAAGCTGTAGAACTCCGCATTCTTCGAATAGGACTTGGCATACACCTCGCTGGCCGACGCATCGCCCTGACCGCGGATCTGTGCCGCCTGGCGCGCGGCATCCGCGAGTATCTCGGTTTGTTGCTTGTTCGCCTCGGCCCGCGTGCGCTCGGAGGTCTCGATGCCTTCGGCCCGCAGCTTCGCCGCCTGCGCCTTGAACGTCGCGCGCATGCGATCGAACACCGAGTCCCGCACCTGCTGCGGCAGATCGATCTTGGTGATGCGCACGTCGACCAGCTGCACGCCCAGCTGTTCGGCGGCGGGACGCGCGTTCTTCATCATCGCGTCGGTGAATTCGGTCCGATCCGCGGTGATGACCTGCTGCAAGGAGCGCTGCGTCACCACGCTCTTGATGCTGTCCTTGATGGTCTCGCCCAAGCGCGCGTTCGCCACCTCTTCGGTGCCGCCCGTCGCTTCGTAATACCGGCGCAAGTTGTCGATGCGCCATTTCACGTAGAAATCGACGTTGAGCTGCTCCTGTTCGCGCGTCAGAAAGCGCTCGGCCGGATACAGCTGGGTGATGATGCGTTTGTCGAACAGCGCGACTTCGTGGACCAGCGGGATGCGAAAATGCAGCCCCGGCGCAAAATCGGACTCGACGATGTCGCCGCCCACGGACTTGATGGCAAGCTTGCCCTCGGTGACGGTGAACACGCTGGCGCGGATCAGCAAGATTGCCGCGACCAGCCCCAGGAGACCGTACAGAACTCGGTTTTGCATCATCGCACTCCGCGCGCGCGCGCCGGATCTTCGATCGGTTGCACCTGCACGTCAGGCACTCTCGCCGGCGCCACCGTCATCGTATCGTTGGGCATGCTGATGGACTGCGGCCCGGGCGCGATCAATTTGTCGAGCGGCAGATACATCATGCTGTTGCCGTTCTTGGTGTCGACGATCACCTTGCGGGAATTCTTGTACACATTGCCCATGGTATCGAGATACATGCGCTCGCGCGTCACCGCCGGCGAACGATCGTATTGCTCCAGCACCTGATCGAAACGCCCCGTCTCGCCCTGCGCCAGGGCCAGTACCTGCAGCTGGTAGGCCTCGGCGTCCTGAATTTCCTTGGCCGCTTCACCGCGCGCGCGCGGCAGCACGTCGTTGCGGTACAGCTCGGCTTCCTGCTGATAGCGCTGACGGTCCTTATCCGCCTTGATCGCATCGCGCTGCGCATCCTGCACCGCCTCCGGGACGTTCACGTCGGTGAGATTGACGCTCAGGATCCGAATGCCCATGTCGTAGGAATCGAGCGTGCGCTGGAGCAACACCCGCGCGCGATCCGTGATCGAAGGATCGAATGCCAGCGCCTTGTCGAGCGACGCCTGGCCCACGGCTTCGCGCATCGCGCTCTCGCTCACCTGACTCAAGGTCTCCTCCACGTCGCGCACCTTGAACAGCAGCTTGAGCGGATCCGGCTGCGTGTACTGGACAGCGGACTTCACTTCCACCAGGTTGGTATCGGCGGTCAACATGCTGGCATCGTCGGTGACGCTGTACTGGCGCGATACGTTGACGATGATCTTGCGTTCGATCGGCCATGGCAGATGCCAGTTATAGCCCGGCCCGGTGGTCTGCTCGTACTTGCCGAAGCGCAGAATGACGGCGCGCTCCTGGGCGTCGACCCGGTAGATGCCGCTGCCGACCCACACCACGGCGATCAGCGCGAGCGCCGTGCCGAGTCCCCTGCCGAAATTCGCCGAATTCTGGCCGCCCCCTCCCAACCCGCCGCCGCCGCGCCCGAATAGCGCCGCCAGACGGCGCTGAAAATTGCGCAATATATCGTCCAAGTCGTTCTGCGACTGTTGCGGGCGGTTCCACGGGTTGCGTTTCTCTCCGCCAGGTTCGTTCCAAGCCATGCGTAATGCCTAATTATGAGTTGCGGACTGATGATTCGTTGTGAGCAGCCGCGTATTCTACCAGCCGGCGGCCCGAGGCTCACAAGAAGGCTATGCCACGCGTTGTTCGCGGCTCGTATCGCTAGTATCCACCAAGTTGACTCCCCGACCGCTCAAGCATTTGCCCAGCTCGGTCAAATCGAGTTCAACGTCCAACTCCCAGCTGCCGTCGTCGCGCTGCCGCTCGGCGCGAACCGCATTGCGGCCATACAAGTCGGATCGGATCGCCGCCGCCCGCAGCTCGAGGTGCAGGGTACGCCGGACTTGATTGGGGCGCACCGCATGCGCCATGGCATCGCGCAACTCGTCGAGCCCGGCGCCCGAAACCGCGGAAACCCAGACCTGCGACGCCACGCCGTCGGGCCCAAGCACCACGCGGGGTGCCGCGATCCCTGAAACGGTCGCCGAAGAACCTGCAGCAGCGGCCGGCATGGCCGCCTCCGAGCGGCCGCCGCCCGGCGCGGCGCCGTCCGGCACCGCCGGCGAACCGGCATCGCCCACGGCGACCGGGCGCGGCGCGGCGTCGATCAGGTCGATCTTGTTGAACACCAACATCTCGCGCAGCTCGCCCGCGCCGATGCTCTTCAACACCTCGCGGACCTGTTCGATCCGTTCGTTGCGCAGCGGATCGCTGGCGTCCACCACATGCAGCAGCAAATCGGCCTCCCGAGCTTCCTGCAAGGTTGAACGGAAAGCGGCCACCAGTTCGTGCGGCAAAGCCCTCACGAAGCCGACGGTGTCGGCCAGGACCACTTCGCCCACGCCGGCGAGC
This sequence comes from Gammaproteobacteria bacterium, assembly GCA_003134045.1. Classification (GTDB taxonomy): domain Bacteria; phylum Pseudomonadota; class Gammaproteobacteria; order Steroidobacterales; family Steroidobacteraceae; genus Bog-1198. The sequence goes on along the minus strand of PLAH01000195.1, from coordinate 93,741 downwards.
TTGACCCGCCGCACCGTGGGATCGAGGGTGGCGAACAACTGGTCGGCAACGTACGTCGCCGAACCGGTCAGGGCGTTGAACAGGGTCGACTTGCCGGCATTGGTGTAGCCCACCAAAGCCACCGTGGGTACCGGAATCTCGCGCCGCACGTGCCGGCTCGTGTCCCGCTGCCGCGCGAGTTTTTCCAGCCGATCTTTCAGCGTGCGGATGCGCTTGGCGATCAGGCGCCGGTCGGTCTCCAACTGAGTCTCGCCGGGTCCGCGCAAACCGATGCCGCCTTTCTGCCTCTCGAGGTGAGTCCACCCGCGCACCAGACGGCTGGCCAAATGCGACAGTTGCGCGAGTTCCACCTGCAGCTTGCCCTCGAAGCTGCGCGCACGCTGCGCAAAAATGTCCAAGATCAGGCCGTTGCGATCCAGAACCCGTCGATTCGTGAGCTTCTCGAGGTTGCGCTCCTGGCTCGGGGTCAATGTCTGATCCACCAGGATCACATCGGCCGCGTTTTCCTCCGCGCACGCGCGGATCTCCTCCGCCTTGCCCGAACCCACGAAGTATTTCGGGTCCGGCCGGGGCCGCGAGGCCAATACCAAGCCCACGCCCACGGTGCCAGCCGACGCGGCCAGCGCCTTGAACTCGGCGGTATCGTAGGGATCTACGGGATGCCCGATTCCAACGCCCACCAGAACGGCGCGCTCGCCGCCCCGGGGGCGTTCAAACAATTGCAGAGCGCCGCCCAGTCACTTCGGTAAGTGACATTGCGTTGCCGGCAGGTCCGCCTCGATCGAGGTCATTCAACGATCGCCGGCTCCGTCACTTCGCCGTCTTCGCCCGTCGGCAGCCGCACGTTGCGCGCCGGCACGACCGTGGAAATGGCGTGCTTGTAGACCATCTGACTCACACTGTTGCGCAGTAAGACGACGAATTGATCGAAAGAATCGATCTGGCCCTGAAGTTTGATGCCGTTCACGAGATAAATCGAAACGGGCACACGTTCTTTACGCAGGGCATTTAAAAAAGGGTCCTGGAGGGACTGGCCACGGGCCATGGGAGAGCTCCTTGTTTTTAGTGTCATTTGCATCGCGTCACTTCCGTGTGGCACAAGGCACATACCGAGAGAATGCTAGCACAGCGAGCCGGGGCGGCGTTAAACCACTTCACTTAAGAAAATCCGCCCTCGGACAGCGCCTGTTTGAGGGGAATTATTGCGTCGGATTGCGCAGAATCAACCCATTTGACATGTGGCTTGGCGCGCAGCCACGTGAACTGGCGTTTTGCCAGCTGCCGTGTGGCCGCAATTGCCTGATCAACCGCCTCGTTCAACGCGCACTGTCCCGCTAGAAATCGCCATATCTGACGATATCCGACCGCGCGCATCGACGGATGTTCCGCGACCAGATCATTTCTTTCGCGCAAGGCCCGCACCTCCTCGACGAATCCCGCCGCCAGCATCGCCGCAAAGCGCGCCTCGATGCGCGCGTGCAGGACGCTGCGCTCGAACGGCGCTACGGCGAACTCGGCAACCTCGACATCCGCCAGGACTGACGTCCGCCGTTGCTGCAGTCGCGAAATGCGCTCGCCCGTCACCCGGTAGACCTCGAGCGCGCGCTGGATGCGCTGCGAATCGTTGCCATGGATGCGCGCGGCAGCGTTCGGGTCGACGCGGGCGAGTTCGCGATGCATCTCCCCCCAGCCTACCACGGCCGCGCGCGCATCGATCTCAGCTCGAATCTCAATATTGCCCTCGGGCAAATCCGCAATCCCGGCCGACAACGCGTGGAAATACAGCATCGTGCCGCCCACGAACAGTGGCTGACGGCCGCGGCTCCAGATATCCTGGATGACGGCGGCGGCATCCAGCACGAATTCGCCCGCGGAGTAGCTCATGGCCGGGTCGCGTATGTCGACCAGATGATGCGGAATCGCGTGCCGGATCTGTGCGCTGGGCTTGGCGGTACCGATATCCATGCCGCGATACACCAGCGCCGAATCCACGCTCACGATTTCCAGCGGCAACTCGCGCGTGAGCCGGATGGCCAGCTCCGACTTTCCCGCACCGGTCGGCCCCATCAGCAACACCGCGCGGCGGCGCGGCGCCGCCCGCTGCGCAACGCCCGCCCCGGCGCCCGTCATCGGCCGCGCATGAACAGCCGGTCGAGATCGCCGAGCGACAGCCGCACCCATGTGGGGCGGCCGTGATTGCACTGGTCGGCGCGCTCCGTGCGCTCCATTTCCCGCAGCAACGCGTTCATTTCCGGCACCGTCAACGAGCGCTGCGCGCGCACCGCCGCGTGACAGGCCATGGTACCCAACAGGTGATTGATCGACTCTTCCACCTGCCGCGAATGGCCGGTCTCGACCAGGTCCGACAGCACGTCACGGACCACGCTGCCGGGATCGCGGCCCACGAGAAGACTGGGTACGGCCCGCAGGGCGAGCTGATCCGGCGCCAGCCGCGTCAGGACGAAGCCCAACGCCGAGAACTCCGCCGCATGCGCTTCCGCCGCCTCCGCATGCGCCGGCGTCACCTTGAGAATCTCGGGCACCAACAGCTGCTGCTGCGCCGTGTGCCCCGTCAGCAGTTTTTTCATGCCCTCGTACATCACGCGCTCGTGCGCGGCGTGCATGTCCACCAGCACCATGCCCTCCGCGGTCTGCGCCAGAATGTAGACGCCGTGCAATTGCGCAATGGCGTACCCCAGCGGCGGCGCGCCGTCACCGGCCGCGGCGGAATGGCCATTCGAGTGACCGTAACCGAAGCTGCTGTGACCGGGGCCGTGGCTGTGGGCCTGCCCATGATCGCTCCCGGAGCGCGTCCCGGGTTCCAGTCCGGGGACTGCCGCCGCCTCCGTCCCACCGCCCCACCCGTCCCCGAAGGGCCGATCCGCCTCGTCCGCGACGCCGCGCTCCAGGAAACTGCGGTACGCATCGGTACCCACGCGCGGCGCACTCGAGTCCGGCAACAAAAACCGCGCCTGCGTGGGCGATCCGCGGCCATACGCCGCGCTGCCGGTGAGCCAATCGGACGGCGCGCTGCCCGCGGACTGCGCGGTCGGCCGGGTGTCGGCCAGGGCGCGCTCCACCGTACGAAACAGGAAATCGTGGATCCGCCGCGAGTCGCGGAAGCGCACCTCCAGCTTCTGCGGATGGGCATTGACATCGACCAGCGTGGGATCCAGCTCCAGATACAAGAGGTACGCCGCGAAGCGGCCGCTGAACAAGACGTCCTGATAGGCGAGCCGCGTCGCCCCCGCGACCAGCTTGTCGCGCACGAAGCGGCCGTTCAAGAAGGCAAACTGCAGGTCCGATTGGCTGCGCGAAAACGTCGGCAACGCCAGCCACCCCGCAAGCTTCAATTGCTCCGTGTCATGCCTGAATTCGATGACGTGGGAGGCGAAGTCCTCGCCGCAAACCTGGGCCACTCGGGCCAACCGCTCGGCGGGCAAGCGCGCAGGCGCCAGCGCCCACACCTCCTTCCCGTTGTGCGTCAGCGCGAAGCCCACCTCGAAGCGCGACAACGCCAGGCGCTCCAGCATGCGCACGACGTGCTGAAACTCGGTCGCCTCGGTGCGCAGGAATTTGCGGCGCGCCGGCACGTTGAAGAACAGGTCGCGCACCTCGACACTGGTGCCGGCGGGATGCGAGGCAGGCGTGGGCGCCGTGACCACGCCATCGCGCGCCTCCACCGCCCAGGCGTGCGGCGCATCCGCGGAGCGCGAAATCAGCGACAGGCGGGACACGGACGCGATACTGGGCAGCGCTTCGCCGCGAAACCCCAAGGTCGCGATGTTCTCGAGGTCGTCCAGCGAGGCGATCTTGCTGGTGGCATGGCGCGCGAGAGCGATGCCGATCTCCTGCGGCGAGATGCCGATGCCGTCGTCGCGCACGCGGATCAGGCCGCAGCCGCCGCGTTCCAGCTCGACCTCGATGCGCCGCGCGCCCGCGTCCAGGGAGTTCTCGACCAGTTCCTTGACCACCGAGGCCGGCCGTTCGATGACCTCGCCGGCGGCGATTTGATTGATGAGTGCGTCGGGCAGGACTTGGATGGACAACGGGCAACCTCGCGAATCGGCTATTTTCGCACGGCGCGCCCGGCAACAGGGAATCCTTAGGTCTATTCCCCCGAATTGCCTTCCGTCGTCGCCAGCACCGGCGCACTCGCCGGCCGCGCAGGTCCGGCTCCCGCCATTTGCGCGATGCGCGTACCCGCCGGCGGATCGGAATAGAAGTACGCGCGCAGCCCTTGATGGATGGCGCCGGCCAGTTTCGCCTGGTGAACCGCGCCCCGCAGCCGCTGCTCCTCCTGGGGATTCGAGATATACGCCGTCTCCACCAGCATGGACGGGATGTCCGGCGACTTGAGCACCATGAACCGCGCCTGCTGCACCAGCGGCTTGCGGATCTCGCCCACCTGGTTCAGCTGGTGCAGCACGTGCTCCGCCGCGGCCTGGCTGGCGGTGAGCGAGGCCGACTGCGACAAGTCCAGCAAGACCGAGGCCAGCACGTCGCCCTTGTCGTCCAGCGACACCCCGCCGATCAAGTCGGACGCGTTTTCGCGCTCGGCCAGCCAGCGTGACGCCTCATCGGTGGCGCCGCGCTGCGACAGAATATAAACGGAGGAACCGTCGACGCTGCGATCGCGAATGGAATCGGCATGAATGGAGACGAACAGATCCGCCTGCTGCGCGCGGGCCCGGCGCATGCGGTCGCGCAGCGGCACGAAATAATCCCCGTCGCGGGTCAATACCGCGCGCATGCCCGGCTCGCCGTTGACCCGTTGTGCCAGTGCGCGCGCGATGGCCAGCACCACATCCTTTTCGCGCGTGCCGTTCTTGCCGATGGCGCCCGGATCCTCGCCGCCATGCCCCGCATCGATCGCGATGATGAGATCCCGCGCGTCGGGCCGCGCATGCTCGGCCTTGACCGGAGTATCGGCACCCGTACCGCCCAAATCCACCACCAGCCGGTAGCCATAGCGATCGTTGGGCTTGGTCAGAAAGCTCTTGGCCCGGATCGGGTGCGACAGATCGAATACGATGCGCAACTCGCCCGACGGCCGCGTCGCCATCCGCACCTGCTTGACGGCGCCCGCCGCTGCCGGCGCCGCCCTCGCGCCGGCACCCAAGCGCGCCCCGGCCACATCGAGCACCACGCGATCCGGATTGGTCATGACTGCCAGGCTATGTGAAGCGCTGCCCGAGAGATCCAGCACCACCCGGGTGTTGTCGGGGCCTGCCCAGAGGCGCACCGCGCGGATGTCGACGGAATTCCCTGGAACCGGGTGGACAGGACGCGTGGAATGAGCCCGCGACGGAGCCATCCAGCCCAAGGCAAGGAGCGCCATCGCGGCGAGGCAATAGGGTCGGATCGTCATGGCGCAAAGTTAACGCCTTGACTGGGTTTATTTCAAGTTAAATTAGACACATAGGAAGTTAAGCTAGTGTCATGCACTAAGCATTGGAGTCCCTGCGGTGAAGCTATCGAGCCACAGCCGGCCGCGCCCCGTGTGCGCGATCATTCGGCAGCGTCGCGCATTCCCGAGGTACTCGAGCGTGAGGCCGAGGTCCGCCGGCGGCACTGCATCGGCGCCCCTTTCCGGCCATTCCACCAACAGCAGGCAATCGCCGTCGAAGTAATCGCGCAAGCCGAGTTCATCCACTTCCAGCGGCCCCTGCAGGCGGTACAAGTCCACGTGCACGCACAGAATGCTCGGCAGCGGGTAGGCCTCGACCAGGGTATAGGTCGGACTTCGAATCAGCCCCTCCACACCCAAAGCGTGCAGCAAACTGCGCACGCAGGTGGTCTTACCCGCGCCCAACTCGCCTTGCAGATAGACCACCGCGCTGCCTTGGCCGCTGTCCGACCACGCGCGTGCGAGCGCCGCGCCCAAGCGGTCGGTGGCGAGCGGGTCCGGCAACGTGAATTCAAGGCGCGATTCGAGCATGCCGCGGTCCATTCGCGTGCCGGTCGGCCGCGTTATCCTTCATTATACGGGCGCCATGGCCAGCCACGACGTCCCCGAATCCACTCCCGATGCGGCCGCGCTGGCCCGCGATGTCAAGCGCTGGGGGGTTGAATTGGGGTTCGCCAGGGTCGGTATCGCGGCCATCGACCTTACGGCCGATGAGGCGCACTTTCGCGACTGGCTGGCATCGGGTTTCGACGGCGAAATGCACTACATGTCCCGTCACGGCAGCAAACGCTCGCGTCCGGCCGAACTGCTGCCGGGAACGGTCAGTTGTCTCAGCGCACGCATGGATTACTGGCCCGACGCCGCCGATCCCGCCGCGACCCTGGCCGACGGCGCCTTGGCCTATATCTCCCGCTACGCCTTGGGACGCGACTACCACAAGCTCATGCGCTCCCGTCTGCAGAAGCTCTGCGAGCGCATCGCCGGCGCCGTCGGCCCGTTCGGCTACCGGGCATTCGCCGACAGCGCGCCCGTGCTCGAGAAAGCCCTGGCACGCAATGCCGGTTTGGGCTGGATCGGCAAGCACACCAACCTGATCGACAGTCAATCGGGCTCGTATTTTTTCCTGGGCGAGATTTACATCGATCTCGAGCTGCCGCCCGACCCCGCCGCCACCGCGCACTGCGGCACCTGCAGCGCCTGCATCCCCGCCTGTCCGACCGGCGCCATCGTCGCACCCTACCGCCTGGATGCGCGCCGCTGCATCTCCTACCTCACCATCGAGCTCAAAGGCGCCATCCCCGTCGAATTTCGGCGCGCCATCGGCAACCGCATTTACGGCTGCGACGATTGCCAGCTGGCATGTCCCTGGAACAAATTCGCGAGGCCCACCCGCGAGGGCGACTTCGCCGTGCGCCACGGCCTCGATCATGCGCGCCTGGCGGCGTTATTCGGCTGGAGCGAAGCGGAGTTCGTGGAGAAAACGCGCGGCAGCGCCATCGCCCGCATCGGCCACGAGCGCTGGCTGCGCAATCTGGCGGTAGCGCTCGGCAATGCGCCCACCTCGGCCGAGGTTCTCGCCGCGCTCGCGGCGCGGACCCAAGACCCCTCATCGATGGTACGAGAGCACGTGCAATGGGCGCTGGCCGAGCACGCGCGCTCAAGTCGCCGGCAGCAGGCTGCTCCCGGTCGGATTGAAGAAATGCCGGCCACGCCGCGTCTTGGTGATCTCGGTGAACAATAACTGGTAGTCCACGTCGTTGTTCACGGGATCGATGGCGGCAGAATTGACGATCAGCAACGGCGCCGCGTCATAGCTGTGGAAGAATCGGGCGTAGGCCTGGGTGAGCTTCTCGAGGTAGCCGCGTTCAATGTGCTGCTCGTAGCGGATTCCCCGCTTGGCGATACGGTCCATCAGGACGTCCACGGGCGCCTGCAGGTACACCACCAGATCGGGTTTCGGCGCATCCACCACCACGCGTTCGTAGACCCGCTCGTACAGCGCATATTCGGCATCGTCCAGGGTCACCCGCGCGAACAGGCGATCCTTCTCCAAGAGGTAATCCGCCACCCGCACCGGGCCGAACAGATCCTCCTGGCGCACCTCTTCCAGCTGCCGCGCCCGCTGAAACAGAAAGAACAGCTGCGCCTGGAAAGCCGCCGCCCGCGGGTTCTTGTAGAAGCGCTCCAGAAAGGGGTTCTGATCGGCCTGCTCCAGGACCAACTGGCCGCTCAAGGATTGCGCCAGGCGCCGCGCGAGACTGGTCTTGCCGACGCCGATGGGGCCTTCGATGACGATAAATTTCTGCGAAATTGCGCTCACCATGGGGCTTCAAGGGTGGATCTTCAGTACCGATATTCCTTCGCCGCTCACACGCGCCTTCAGGTCCACGACCCTGCCGTGTCCCGGTATCAACAGCGTCGGGGCGATATCGCAAAGAGGATACAGGACGAAGTTGCGCTCAGACACTCCAGGATGCGGCAGCGTCAGGCCCGGCTCATCGACCGGCTCACCCGTCATCCACACCAGGTCCAAGTCGATGATTCGAGGGCCCCAACGCTCCTGACGATCCCGTCCCATCGCACGCTCGACGGCGAGCAGTTCCTCGAGCAGCTCGCGCGGCCCCAGGCGCGTGAGCACCCCCGCGACGGCATTCACGAAGTCCGGTTGATCCTGCGGCCCCATGGGACGCGTGAGATACAGCGGCGAGCGCAGTTCGAGGCGCGTCTCGCGCAAACCCGCGAGCCGCTCGAACGCCTCGAGCAGCCGCCGCTGCGGCTGATCGAGATTGCTCCCCACCGCGACATAGGCGGCGCGCCACCGCGAGCGCACGAGGCTAACTGCGCGCCGCTCCGCCGCGGCGCCGGCGTCGACGCCGGCGTGCCGGAGCCGCCGCCGTGCCCTCCTGCATCGGCGCGTCCGCGGGCCGCGCCTGCACCAGCGCGACACGCTCCTCCTGCGGCAACACCTGGATGTCGGTCCACCACTGCGCAAGTTCCGGCTCCGCCACTCCCACCTGCGCACGCAGCAACAGGAAGTCGAAGGCCGCGCGAAAGCGCGGGTGCTGCAGCAAGCTCAACGACTTGACGCCGCTGCGCCGGTTGAAGCGCGGCTGCAGCATCAGGAGCTCGCGCATCGGCACCGCGAAGCGCCGCGGGATCGCCACCCGCGACTGCTGCGCGCGCAGCACCGTGTCGCACGCCTGCACGAGCTGCGCCAGATCCGGCGCAGGTCCCGCCGACTGTTCGTTGAGCTCCCGCAGCACGGCCCCCCACAACAACACCGCGAACAAGAAGGTCGGTGTGACCGGCTTGTCCGCCGCGATACGCGCATCGGTGTTGGCGAGGCCCGCGACCAACATCTCCTCCGCATAGGCATACGGCGGCAGGCGAAATGCCGCCGCCGACATCGGGAATAAATGTTCGAACAGACCGTACTGCTGCAGGAGCTGAAACGAGCGCTCGCCGAATCCGGAGAGGAACAGCTTCAGACATTCATCGAACAAACGCGCCGGCGGCACGCCATCGAGCAGATGCGCCAACTCACGGATCGGCCGTTCGGTGCGCGCGTCGATCGAAAAATCGAGCTTCGCCGCGAACCGCACCGCGCGCAGCATGCGCACCGGATCCTCCCGGTAGCGCGTTTCCGGATCGCCGATCAGCTTCAGGCGCCGCGCCCGCACGTCGCTCACCCCATCCACGAAGTCCCAGATGGAGAAGTCGTCGATGTTGTAGTAGAGGCCATTGGCCGCGAAATCGCGCCGCCACACGTCCTCTTCGATGGTTCCGTAGATGTTGTCCCGCAGGATGCGCCCGGAGGTGTCGAAGGCCCGATGCTCCGACTCGAACGGCGCCGCCGCCGGCACGTCCACCACCGAGGTCCCCTCCCCATCCACCTCCAAATCCTCCGCATCCTCGCGCTCCGGCGCCGCCGCCGCGCGAAAAGTCGCCACTTCGATGATTTCCTGCCCGAAATGCACGTGCGCCAGGCGGAAACGCCGGCCGATCAGGCGGCAATTGCGAAATATGCGGCGTACCTCGTCCGGCAACGCATTGGTCGCCACGTCGAAGTCTTTCGGCCTGATTCCCAGCAACAGATCGCGCACCGCCCCGCCCACCAAAAATGCCTGAAAACCAGCTTCTTTCAGCCGATAAAGCACCTTTAAAGCGTTCGGCGAAATCTGTGCGCGCGAAATCGTATGCTCGGAACGAGGGATCAGCTGATGCGGGAATTGTGTCGAAGGTTGGTTCAAAAAATGGGGTTCCGCTTGAGTCCAAAAAATTGGCCCGTATACTACCAGCCCTCTTGGGTTCAGGCGGCCTAAGATCCTTCCCCCAACGCTCCCTTCGTCTAGAGGCCCAGGACATTGCCCTCTCAAGGCAAGTACACGAGTTCGAATCTCGTAGGGAGCACCATTAAATCAATGGGTTAGAAAATACCAGATCGCCCGGCGAGCGGCTTGTAAGACTCAAGCAATTCCCAATCATTGAATTTCACCTAACCTGGAAGAGCTTCACGCCTATGATGAAAGTCTCGGTTCAGGCACCATAGTTTCTATATGGTAACCAACAAGATTTGGTGTTCAACCGGTCGGCGCGCCAACAAATGAACATTTACGCGATTTTCGGGGCCAATGACGTCCCGGCACTGGACAGCCGCGTTCCCATGGCATTTCCGTGGTCACGGAACGTGGGCCCAGGGCAATGGATCGTTGCCCACGCTTCAGTGCTGCCAAACGACGTCTACGAAGCTCTCAAGGCAACCGGTGGCGACATCTTCTGCATCGTGGTCGCAGGAAGGGGATACTACGGTTGGAACGATAAGGCCATTTGGGACTGGATCGAGAACGCTTCTCGTGCCCAATGAAACCCCTAAAGGCGGAGGCTCCGGACCACCAATCGTGCACCCAAAAGCCATGGGACTCGAATCCGTGGTACGCGATGCTGTTCGAGAAGAGTTAGCCGGTCGTGGTCACGGCGGCGGCGGCAACGGCGGCGGGAGCAGCATGGAACCGAGAATAGCCAAACTAGAATCCGACGCCGCGCATATCCAGACTGACATTTCCGACATCAAAACGGATCTACGAGAGATCAAGAAGGACCAGGTCCGCGATTTTAGGCAGCTATTTGGGGCGCTCGTTGTGGTTGCCCTTGGGTTAGCCGGGCTGATGGCCAAAGGTTTTGGCTGGCTGAAGTAGCAGAAATCAAGGTCCATTTAGGGAGCAAGCAATGGCAGATTCGATTTCCGTTTCCGGTCCAGTGCAATTGCGAAACGACACGCGAGAGCGAGTCGCATTTGAATTGACCGAGCTAATCGCGCGCTCGGAAACCAATCAGCATTAGGGTCGCGAGTATTATCTCAACCTGTATTTCGAGTGCCTCCAAGTGGTCTACAAAAATAGACCCGCCATCAAAAGCTGATTTTACGTGCGCCATTCGCGCTGACTCTTTTGAAACCGGCGACTGATCCAGTCTGCGGCGCAAAGTTGTTGGAAAATAAGGTGCGCTTCACCAACGCGGGTACACCGGCATCGACAGAGACTCAATAAAGAGCCGTTGAAATGTCGGGACGCCGCATCCTGGCGTCCGCTAATTTCCCCCACGTATTGCACCATTTCAGCGTGCCAGCACCCCGCATTGCCGGTAATAGCCGCCACTGTTAGCATTCTGCCGAACATAGCAATGCACGGGAACGCTCGTCGGACGCTCAGGCCCCGCGCGCAAACCTTAAGGCCAGGAGGAACACTCGGTGGCGCTCTCCGCGTTCGACAAAGGTCGCCTCAAAATCGCGGCGCACGTGCGGGAGGAACTCGAACTGGCGGGCATCGCGTTCGAATCGATCCAGTGCCGCGCGGATGGCATGCAAACTCGTCCCGACACGGCGCGGCTCACCATCACCGCGGCAGGAACCCGCGATCACCTGGACCTGCCGGCGCACGAGGTGGAGGAATGCGAGTCCATCGTTGCCGGGGAAGTCTGGTACAAAATCGCGGGCCTGATCGACAGATTTCACCCCATTTGAGGCAGACATCCCTCAGGCGCATAATCCCGGTCGGTCGGCCAGAAAGACCTTCAATTGCCGATCGCGATCCGGATAACAATTATCAACACCTGGGGAAGCACCATGAAAACAATACTCAAGGCATTCATCGTCGGGTTGGTCCTGTCTCTCGCGGGCGGCGCCGTGGTTTCAGCGGCAACAGCCGACCCGGTCGTCGGAACGTGGACCTTGAACCTCACGAAATCGAAATTCGAACCCGGCCGGGCTCCGCAGTCGCTCACGCGTACCTATGCAGCCAGCGACGCCGGTCTCGCGATGACCATCAATGGCGTCGACGCCGGCGGCAAGGCGATCGCCATGCAATCCACGTTCAAATACGACGGCACGGACTACCCCTATGGCGGGTCGGACAGCTACGACGCCCTCGCCGTCAAACGGGTCAACGGCAGCACCGTCAAGAGCACGCTCAAAAAGGCGGGAAAGGTAGTGGGCCACTCGGTCCGCACGATTTCGGCCCACGGCACGGTTCTGACCTTGTCGAGCACCATACAAGACGCCGGCGGCAAGCCGCACCACGAAGTGGCAGTTTTCGACAAGCAGTCTTAGGGGCCGCGGCTGTCCGAGCGGGACGTCGGCCGGGTGAACGTCAGCCCGGCCCGTCCTCCGCTCCTCTGCGCTCCTCGTCGGCAGGCTCGGCGATCGGCAGCCGAATGGTGAACGTCGTGCCCGTTCCCAACTCCGAATCGACGGTGATCGTGCCGCCGTGCTGGTCGATCACAATGGCGCGGGCAATGGCCAGGCCCTGCCCGCTGCCGCGTCCGACTTCCTTCGTCGTAAAGAACGGATCGAATATCCGCGACTTGGTCTGCTCGCTCATGCCGCAGCCTGTATCCGCGATCGAGATCGAAAAATACTTGCCCTCGACCAGGGTCCGCACCGTGATGACCGCCGCGCCGCGTTCGGATGTCGTGAGCCGATCGCCGATTGCATGAGCCGCATTCACGATCATATTCAGCACCACCTGAGCGATGGCCGATGCGTCGCAAACCACCGTCGGCATGACGGGGCACAGATCGAGGCTCAGTTCGGCGACGTATTTCCACTCGCCGCGCGCGAGAGTCGCCGTATTCTCGATGACATGATTGAGGTCCGCGGCCATCTTGTCTTCGCCGCCGGGATGCGCAAATTCCTTCAGCGCGAGCACGATCTTGCGGATGCGCCGTATCCCATCCTGGGCTTGAAGGATCGACAGCGGGATTTCCTCGCGAAGAAAAGCCGAATCGGCCTCCTCCAGCAACCGCTGGATGTTCACGTCCTCCATGCCCGCCAGCCGCTCCAGCACCGGCGCCAAATCGGTAAACGCCGTCCCCAAGAACGCGAGGTTATCGCTCACGAATTGGGCCGGCGTATTGATTTCGTGGGCGATGCCGGCGGCCATTTGCCCCACGGATTCGAGCTTCTGCGACAGGCGCAGCTCCCGTTCCATCTCGTCGCGCTCGGCCTGCGCCCGCTTGAAATTGGTCAGATCGAGAACGCTCAAGCGAAAGGCCACCAGCTCGCCCACTGAACTTCGCACGGCGTTGGCATAGGCAAGCCCATCGATGATGCGGCCGTCCCGGGTCACCAGTTGTATCTCGGTGGAACCGCTGTCCTTGCCGTCGAGGAGATCCTGCCACAGCGAGGACGATTCGTTGAACGGCAGGTTGGAACCATGAAAACGGTTGGACTGCACGCCAATCACCTCCTCGCGATCGTACGACATCTGCTTCAGCCAGTAGTTGTTGGCCTCCAGAATCATCGAGTCGACGCTCAAGGTATACATCATCACCGGCGAACTGTCGTAGACCTCGCGCGCGCGGCGCTCGGCCAGATCCAGACGCCGACGTTTGGTTTCCAATTCGGTGATGTCGGTGAAGCTGATCTGCACGCCCTGCTCCGGTACGAGCGGATTCAGGCAGCTGACCATCATCATCAGATCGCACTGATCGCCGCCTAGGTTGGTAAATACTTGCTGCGAAGCGAAATGCGAAGGCGCGTTCTCTTGGTTCAAGGCGCGCGCAAATGTCGCGANNCAGCAACTCGACGCCGAGCGAGCGCACATCGTCGAGATTCGCGCACCGAAACAACTTGAACAGCGCATCGTTCGCCCAGTGCGGCGCGCCTTGAACGGTGGTGTGCAACATCGGGATGGGGTTGGCTTCCAGCAGACGTCTGCGCCGAGCCGCACGCTTCAGGCTGCGTCCGACGATGCGCATGAACGCCGATGCCGTCAGGCCCGAAATACTCACGCAGTCGTCGGCGCCGACTTCGAGCGCATCCGCTTCGAGCGCATCCGTATGGCGAGTCGTCAGCAGCAGTACCGGCGCTTCCGGCAGCACGGCCACGGNNCGTCGATCCGGCTCGCGGCGCGAAAAGAGCGCCCGGATTCCCGCTGCGCGCGTTCGAGAATCTCCTGCAGCGCGACCACACCGTTCAAGTCGCCCAGGATCAGGATGGGGCCCGCGCCGACCTCCGCCATCTTCGGCCGAGCTGTGGCTGCCATGTCAGGGACGCGGCGAGGAACTGACCAGAATCGGCGCTGTCAGCGTTCCGAGGGCATGGAAATGTCGCAGGTGCTTGACGATCGCGAGGGTGACCGCCTGCCCGCGGCAGATCAAGAGCACTCCTTGATTGTTCTGCACGTCCTCCTCGATCATCAAGCCCACATCCAGCCGGTCCGCCGCAACGAGAAACGACTTGGCAGAATCGCTCCGCGGCGCCTCGAGGAATCGAGCCAGCAGCGCTGGATCGTACCAACTGGCGCGGCTGCGAATCTCCTGCATCACCGCCGCCTCGGACCACCCTCGGGTCCGCAGATCGTCCAGGGCGAGCGCCAGATGCAGTATCCGCGCGCTCAACGGGATGTCGGCTCCCTGCCGCTCATCTTCCGGGAAACCGGAGCCGTCGAAATTCTTGTGCTGGTATAGAACGCATTGCGCGATACCCTCGAAGCGCGGCACGGCCGAGAGCAGCTGCGCGCCCAGCTCCGGGTGCCGATCGTACTCGGTACGTTCGGTTTTGGTCAGATCGCGGCCGGCGGCCACCTTGTCGAGCGTCGCCTTCGACACGGCGACGCAGCCCAGGTGGGCCAGCAGTGCGGCCGTACTCAGTTCCCAGGAGTCGACGCCCTCCAAGCCGCTGGCCAGCTCGCGGGCCTTTTGCAGGATGCGCTCGTTGCGGCCGAAGGCCTCGGGCTTCGCGATCGACAGGGCGTCCAGCAATACTTTGACGCTGCCCTGCACGGTACGTGTCAGAAGCTCCCTCTCGGCGGTGACCAATTGAAACTGCCGGGTGCTTTGCTCCAATGTGCTGATGAGGGTATTGGTTTCGCACGGCTTGGTGAGAAATTTGAACACGTCGCCGCGATTCACCGCCTCGACGGCCGTTTCCTGATCGTGATTGCCGGTGAGCATGATGCGCACGGTATCCGGTTTCGCTTGCTTGACCTCGGTGAGCAACTCGATTCCCGACATGCCGGGCATGCGCATGTCCGACACGATGACCGCGAAGTCCGGTTCCGTGCGCACGATTTGCAGGGCCTCTTGCGGGCTCACGCAGGTCGTTATCTCGAAACTCTTGCGCAAGGTGCGCCTGAATGCCTCGAGCACATTCGGTTCGTCATCGACGAAAAGAATGCGGCTGTTCATATCTTATCTGCCTGTGGCAAAGCCATCGCTCCCGTGCTCATCCATGCTTCCAAATGGGGTTGGATATCCGGCCTCTCGATCAGCCGCGCATCGAGCGGGCAACGCTCGGCATCGCCGAGGCTGGCATGCACCAAATGATTGGCCAGATGCACCGCGACCAGCGCCGACAGGCCGCATGGCGGTGCAAGGCTCGGATTATGATGGAACGCAACCGCCTCGACCACCGTATCCTCCAATCCCCACAGTCCCAGCAGGTACGCGCCGATCGCGCCGTGTTGTATCTCGAAGGCATCGAACGCACCGGGCCGCTTGAACAGAATGATGAGTTTTCCCAATTCATGCAAGACTCCGGCCTGAAAGCTGTTCGCGGTGGCCGCGAGATCGCCGCCGTGCACGCTGCTGATGCGCGCGGCGACTTCAGCCACACGCATGCTGTGCTGCCAGAGCCTCTCGGCGCTGACCACCGTGGTCGGGTCCGTGAATGTCGTGAATGCGGTACTCGACAGCGCCAGGGAGCGAACGACGTCCGTGCCCAGGTTCGTCACCGCTTCGTTGATCGATTTGACCCGTCGGCGCAAGCCGAAGAATGCGGAGTTCACGAGCTGCAGAATCTTTGCCGACATGCCGGGGTCTCGACCGATCAATTTGGACAGCGCGGGAAGCGAGGGTTCCGGCTTCGCGAGTTCCCGGTTGAGCGCAGCATAGAGCGCAGGTATCGCCGGCAATTCGCCAAGTTCCGTCAGCGTCGATAGCACCTCGGGACTGATCAGGGTCGCACGCAATGCGCATGTCCGCTGCACCACCGATCTGAGCTCGTTGCCGTCGCAAGGCTTCACCAGAAATTGGTGCGCCACGCCCACCGACCTGACCGCGGCGCTGCGATCCGCGTGACCGGACAGGATGATTCGTGCGACCGAAGGCCAGCGCTCGCGCACTATCTGCAGGAGTTCGGCGCCGTCCATACCGGGCATGCGCATGTCGGATACGACCACGTCGATCTCGCCGCCCTCGAGAATCTGCAGGGCGGTTTGACCGCCGTCGGCAAATTGCATCAGCCAAACGGAACGCATGGGCCGCAGCGTACGGCGCAAGCCATCCAAGATACCGGGCTCGTCGTCAACAAATAGAATTCTCTGCATGCCTTCTAAGGATCCTGACGGGTTCGGCGCCGGACACGGCGCAGGCTCGCACGGAGGCCTTTCTTCAAGTCCGGCCGCTCCCGGAGCATCAGCCGGGTGACCTCGCGCGCCGATTGCGGCCGCCCATGCAAATAACCTTGTGACTGGTCGCAACCCAGCGCGCGCAGACTCTGCAGCTGCTCCTGGGTCTCCACGCCTTCGGCCACGGTGGTGAGCGAGAATGCGCGCGCCAGCGCAATCACAGTCGACACCAGCGCGACCGCCGCTGCGGCCGTCGGCAGTCCGGCGACGAAGGAACGGTCGATTTTGAGGGTGTCGACCGGCAGCAACGATAGGCGGCTCAGCGAGGAATAGCCCGTACCGAAATCGTCGATGGCGATGCCGATGCCCGCGGCTCTGAGCAGCGAGAGCTTGGACATCGCGTCGTCCGAGTCGTGCAGCAACGCGCTTTCGGTGATCTCGACGTCGAACCCGCAAGGCGCCTCGATGAGGTCCTTGCCCACGTGGGACAGCACACGATCGACGAAGTCGCGGCGCCGCAATTGCCACGTGGAGACGTTGACGGCGACGCGTATGCCCAAACCCATGCTCGCCCAGTAGCGCAGATCCGCCACTGCCTGCTTGACCACGCGGTCGCCCACCTCGACGATGAGGTGGGTGGCCTCGAGAATCGGCAGGAACTCGCCCGGCGCGACCAAGCCCCGGCCGGGATCGTTCCAGCGCAGCAGCCCCTCGAGACCCACGATACGCCCCGAACCCATGTCGATCTTGGGTTGGTAATGCAGCAGGAACTGGCGCTCTTCGATGGCCACCCGCAGACGCTGTTCGAGCGCCAGCCGTTGCTCCTGGCCGCGGTGCGTCTGCATCCGGTACTGCACGAAGTCCTCGCCCGCCGCCTTCGCGCCTTTGAGTGCCGCCTCGGCATTCTCGAGCAGCGTTGGCGGATTTTCCCCGTCCGCGGGGTAGCGTGCGATGCCATAGCGCGCCGACGCCCGAATCGTATGGCCGTCGATCTCGAACGCCTTGAGAAACAATCCGGAGATCCGCTCCTGCAGCAGCGACAATTCCTGCCCGGCAGACCCCAGAAGCGGCAGCACGACCGCAAAAGTGCCGGCGCCCAGATAGGCCAGACATTGCGGGTCCGCGAGCACGCGCCGCATGCGATCCGCGACCCGTTGCAGCAGGCCGTCACCGACATGGCGGCCGGCCGAATCGTTGATCAATCCCAGCCGCTCCAGGTCGAGCACCATCACCGCGTCGCGCGACTCAGGTCCCACCCGTCGAGCCAGCCGCTCTTCCAACCGCTCGCAGAATAGCGTCCGCTGCGCAAGTCCGGTGAGCGGATCGAAATACGAGAGAAAATGCACGGCATTTTCCCGGTCGAGATACTGCAAGGCGAAAGAGAGATTCGCGGCGAGTTCTACCAGCATCTGCACCTCGCGCTCGTCCAGCAGGCCCGCGGCCCCCGCCCCCAGCGTGAGCGCGCCGACCACCGTCTGGTCGACATGCAGCGGCAGCGACACCACGGCCCGAACGCCGGAGTGCGGAGCGGTATCGGTGAATTCCACGAGTTCGCGGGCAATCAGATCGCGAACGATGACCGGCTCCTGAGTGAACACCGCGCGTGCGGTAGCGCAGAATGCCTTGCGCTCGCCGTCGGCGAGCGCAAGCAGGGTTCCCGGCGCCGCGGATGCTCCACAGCCGACCGCGATGCGCAAGGCCCGCCCGGGCTCCAACAGGCTGACGTGGGCCGCCGCGTAGCCACCCACGTTCACGGCGATGCGGCATGTCTCGTGAAACAATTGATCGCGATCGCGCAACCGGACCAGCGCGCTGTTGACGCCGCTCGCCATCCGCAACACCCGTGTCAGATACAGAATCCGCTGCTGCTGTTCCTCGCGGCGGGTCACATCGCGGCTCGAGCCCCGATAGCCGACAACGAGCTTCTCGGCATAGAGCACGGCATTCACGTTCGTTTCGAGCCAGCGGTGCTCACCATCGGGGGTGACCGCCTGCACCATGAAGCGCGTCGTGCGCTGCTCGGCGTTCAGCCGGCGAAACTGAGCGCCTATCGTGTCGCGCTCCGCAAATGCGATGTGCTGCAGGAATGAGGAGTCGAGGACTTCCGCCGGGGGCCGGCCGAGCGTTGCCTCCGCCGACGGGCTGGTGAACACGATGCGCAGCTGTGCGTCGAGTTCCCATATCCAGTCGAGCGAGGTATCGACTATGTCCTTCAACTGCTGAACCGCTCTTTGTTTCTCGCGCCGCAACTCGGCCTCGCCCCGCGCCCGTGTCACGGCGGGAACCAGGCGACTGAGATTGTCCTTCAGCACATAGTCCATGGCACCGTGCCGCAACGCCTCGATGGCGTTCTCCTCGCCGATGGTTCCGGAGACGAAGAGGAATGGCAGGTCGGGGTTGGTCGCGCGGACCCGCGCCAAAGCACTCCATCCGTCGTACTGCGGCATGGTGAAATCGGAGAGGACGACGTCGGGTTTGAACGTTGCCAGCTGGAGTTCGAGTTGCTCGTCGGTTTCCACGCGCTGCCACGCAGTCGGGATCTTGTGCCGCGCGAATTCTCGCAGCGCGAGCTCGACTTGCTCGCTCGCATCCTCGATGAATAACAGCCGAAGGGGTTCGCTCGATGGCATGGGATCCTCCCAGACCCCATCTCACGTGTTCGCCGCTGTACCACCTGTGATACCTGTCACAGAATGTTTCGCATAGGTATTTGCCCTACAGTCGCTCCGGCGATAGCCGCACACGAAACACCGCTCGCGGCCCATTAGTGCGGGAAGTCAATGGGGCAGGCGACCGCAGGGCGGGCGTAGCGCATTCTGTACACCGCAGGCTGGTCGCTATAGAGTTCGACCGGCGATTTTCCTTCCCCTGCGGCGGCTCGAGAATTTATGTCCATGCAGATTCGATGGGTCTCGGTAGTTCAACGGAAATTGCGCGCGGCAAAGGAACGCAGACAAACGCTCGAGAGCTTTACCGAAGGGCGGGAAATGCAGCGCCGCTTGCGGGCGCCGGCGCCGTCCGGGAAAAAACTGCTGGTCATTCGGCTGGACGATATCGGCGACTATCTGTTGTTCCGCAACCAGCTCGGGATGTACAAAAAGTCCTCCCTCTGGAAGGCGCACGCCGTAACCCTCTTGGGCAATGCGTCGTGGAAGGACGTGTTCACCGCGTGCGACTCCGCTTGTGTCGATGACACGCTGTGGATCGACAAGGCCGCGTATCTGACCAGCGCCGACTACAAGCTCGAGGTCTGGGAACAGCTGCGGGCGCGGGGTTTCGAGACGGTGATCGCACCCTCTCGCACGCGCCCTCTCGTGCTGGACGATCTATGCATGTTGGCCGCGGCGCCCCTCCACAACATAGGCTGCGTCAATACCTACGTACACCCGCAGTGGAACCAAGTCTCCGACGCGTTGTACCAACGGCTGTTCAAGCCTGCAGACACATCACTGCACGAATTCCATTTCAACGCCGAATTCGCCGCGGAAATCTGCGGCGTTCGCTCCGAGGCGAAACGTCCGACGATCGACGTGCATTTTCCGCGTCCGCTGGAGCAGCCTTACATCGTTTGCTTCGTCGGCGCAAATACGCGCAGCAAGCGCTGGCCCGTCAAGCGCTGGGTGGAGTTCATCGAACGGTATTCACGCGAGTTCTCCGGACGGGTGATCGTCGCGGGAGGCAACAAGACCGAAATCGCCATGGCATCGGCCATCGAGCAGCGCACCGGCGCGCAGAGCATTGCCGGCAAGGTCTCGCTGCCCGAACTGTTCGCGTGGGTCGAGGGCGCGCAGGCCGTGCTGACGAACGATACGATGGCCGCGCATCTGGGTGCCTCCTACTCGAGGCCCACCGTCATCGTCGCCAACGGCGTCAACTACCGGCGATTCACCGAATATGCCCATGCCGGCATCGAGCAGGTCGCCACCGTGTATCCCGACGTGTTCAACCGCAAGCGCCGGCGCCGCGGCGAACTCTCCTATAACTATGTCGATGCAATCTCATCGGACATGGCGTCGATCGAAGCGGCCACGGTGCTGACCGCCCTCAAGGAAATTCTCTAAGGCGCCGGACGATCGGGCGGCCTGCCCTCCGTCATCCGCGGCTCGACGGCCACGCCGATGCCGTGGCGATAGACGTTCTGGCCCCCGCGATAGCCGGTCACGAGCAGCGCCGCCGTCGCCGCCCACAACATGAGCAGGAAGAACCCACTGGGGCGGGAGTTCGGCGCCGTGGCGGCACCGCGCCAGACCGCAACCAACGTCACCAGCAACGTCGTCACGACGGCGGACTTGACGTGCAGCGCGATGGCCTGATGCGCCGCCGCGTCGACGTGCAGCCCGATGACCGCCGCCAATCCCGTTCCCAGCGCAAAGAAAATGCCGAGCGCGCCCAAGCACAAATTCCACGTTCCGACGGTCGCCAGCATGCCGGCCGTGGACTCGTTGCGCAGCACGCGCGCGGCGCCGAGAGCGAACGCCGCGGTCACCACCAAGCCTAAGGGAAAATGCACGATGGCGGGATGCCAGCCGGGAACCATGGTCATCGACGCTCCAGGGACCCGCGATGCGAGCCCATCAGCCTTCGCAGCCGCATTGGATCAGCCGTCCCAATTCTTCCAGGGTGCGTTGCCGCTCTCCCACAGCCCGTTCAGTATCTGTTTGTCGCGCAAGGTATCCATGGGTTGCCAGAATCCGCGATGGATCCAGGCGGCCAACTGCCCCTCGCTCGCCAGGGTCTCCATGGGCTGCTTCTCCCAAATGGTCGTGTGGTCCTCGAGCAGTTCGAGCACGCTCGGTTCCAGCACGAAAAAGCCGCCGTTGATGAGTCCCCCTTCCGCCTGCGGCTTCTCCTCGAATGAAACGGCCTGGGTACCCTGGATCACGAGGCGGCCGAAACGCGCGGATGGGCGCACGCAGGCAACGGTCGCCTTGCAAGCTCGCTCGCGGTGGAAGGCGATTTCGGCGCCGATGTCGATGTCCGCCAAGCCATCGCCGTAGGTCATGCAAAAAGGTTCGCCGGCATTCAGATACTTGCCCACCTGCAGCAGCCGGCCGCCCGTCATGGTCTCCTCGCCGGTGTCCACCAGGGTGACTTTCCAGGGCTCGCTGCGGCAGTCGTGATAGTCGACGCGATTTCCGGCCATGTCGAAGGTCACATCCGCCTGGTGCAGAAAGTAGTTGGCGAAGTACTCCTTGACCATGTAACCCCGATACCCCAAGCAGACGATGAATTCGGTCACGCCGTAGGAGGCGTACAGCTTCATGATGTGCCAGAGGATGGGCCGCGATCCGATCTCCACCATGGGCTTGGGCCGGGTCGCCGATTCTTCCGCGATGCGCGTGCCTTTGCCGCCGGCGAGGATGACGCACTTCATCGGACTTCGTATTGCGCCAACTGCGCCTCGCTGAATGCCAACATGTTCTCTCCTTCGGCAAACGCCCGGTACCAATCCGCCGTCCAGGACAGCGACTCCGCGATGTCGAGTTTCGGCCGCCACCCGAGCGACTGTTCCGCCCTCGCCGACGACAATGTCAACGCTCGAGCCTCCACGGCATGCGCCGTGCTGTCGCGGATCCACCCCGGCCTGCCCTCGAATCGCGCGCTGAACGCATCGACCACTTCCCTGACCGTGCAAAAAGATGCAGGGTCGGGACCGAAATTGACGGCCCGCGGCGCCGTTGCGGGCTCCAAAACCAGCGCGCGCGCCAATGCGAGATAGCCCGATAAGGGTTCGAGCACGTGCTGCCACGGCCTGATGGCCTCAGGATAACGCAGAGTCACGGCCGAATCCGTTGCCAGCGCCCTGACGCAGTCCGGAATCAGCCGATCGGCGGACCAGTCGCCGCCGCCGATGACGTTGCCGGCGCGCGCCGAGGCAATGGGCGGTCCGTCCTTGAAGAAACTGTCGCGAAAGCTCATCGTCACCAATTCGGCGCAGGCTTTGCTGTTGCTGTAGGGATCGTGGCCGCCGAGCCGATCGGCCTCGACGAACGGCCGTCCGCTCCCCTGATTCTCGTAGACTTTGTCGCTGGTGACCACCACCACGCACTGCAGATCCGGGGCCCCTCGGCAGGCTTGCAGAAGGTTCGCAGTTCCCATGACATTGGTGCCGTAGGTACCGAGAGGATCGCGATACGACTCCTTCACCAGAGCCTGAGCCGCCATATGGATCACGATCTGCGGACGTACATCGGCAACCAGCGCGCCTACGCGGCCTTCATCGCGGATGTCGCCGATCATCGAGCGTGAGTTTGCGCCGACCAGGTCCCACAGATTGGGCTCGCCGACGGCGGCCAGGGCATAGCCCCACACCTCGGCGCCCAGCGACTGCAACCACAGATGCATCCAGGCCCCTTTGAATCCGGTGTGGCCGGTGAGCAAGACCTTGCGGCCGCGCCAAAAATCGCCGGCGCCGCGCTCGAGGGTTTGCACGTTCAATTCGTCAGACCTCCGTTATCCGTGCCAATAAGCTTTGAGATTGCGCAGATACGGCCGCACCCGGCGGCATCCGAGGCGGTCGCCCACGCGCACCTGCAGATTCAAGAAACCTCGCAGACCCTGCACCAACCGAAACACTTCCATGTATTGCCCCCGCCCCTGCGTCACATAGGCGATCTTCAGAGCATCGCATACGATGGCCACCGGCAGTTTGTAAAATCGCGCGCGGGCCGCGAACGGATCGCGGACCTGCGTCGCGAAACTCGGATCCGACACCAGTATCAAGGTGGCGATCCGCTCCACGATGAATATCTTCATCTGCGTATCGCGGCTGCCGCGATACGAGGTCGGCGCGCGCAGCGCCGCGCCCAACGGATCGTCCGCGCTTTCGGCAAGCGCGAAGATCGCTTCGGTCACCGCCAACCACGCGCGCCAGAAGCGCGGCTTCGCCACGAAGTAATTCGAGTGAACGGTGTTTCTGGAATCGGAAATGAGCGAGCGCAGGTCCGCAGGCTTCCCAATGCGCTCGAGCACGCGCGCCGCCACCTCGCACAGGCCCGGATGCTCGGCCTCGCCGTGTTCGAACACGCTCAGATAATACGCACTGTTGTGAATGCTCGGACCGAACAGGATCACTTCGGTCGCCGCCCCTGCCGCAGCGATGCACTCGTGCACCGTCGCCGCGGTGAGGTTCGTCTTCTGTTTGAACCTCGGCGACAGAAATCCGTAGAACGCGTCCTCATCCAACGTCTCGCCCAGCAGGAATCTTCGGATGGGCCAGTACTCGAACCAATCGGGACGCTCGTTGGCGGAATTATCCAGCACCTCGAAGCCGGGATCGAGATCGACCGCCGGCCCGTAGCGTATCTGAAAGACATGCATGGGCCGCGTGCCGGAGAGCATGGTCATGCGCGCCCAACCGCGCCAAGCCGCGCCAACAAGGCGACGTAGTCGGCCTGATAGGTGCGCATCGCATAGCGCTGCTCGACGTGCGCGCGGCCCGCGGCGCCGAAACGCGCCCTCAAGCTCGCCGATTCGATCAGGCGTTCCAAATTCCGCTCCCACTCCTCGTCGTTCCGCGCATGAAAGCCGTTGACCCCGTCGATGACGGCCTCGGTATTGGCGCCGATGGGCGAGGCGACGCACGGCAACGAGGCGGCCATGTACTGCAGCAGCTTGAAAGCACACTTACCCCGCGACCACTCATCGTCGATCAGCGGCATCACGCCGATGTGCGCGGCCGCCAGCGAATCCGCCTCGGTGGCCGAACTCCAGGCGATGCGCTCGATATTGACGTCGGGCCAGTCGGGAAATCTCGAGCAGATGACGCGCACTCGCAGGGTGGGATGGCGCGACGCGAGCCGCGCCAAGGCGGGACGGATCATCTCCAGATAAATGAGGTTCTCCGGGCTGCCGATCCACGCAATCGTGGGCGGATCCGCGGCCGCCGCGACGCTCGCATGGTACGCCGACGCGTCGATCGACGTGGGCAGGATGACGATGTCCCGCGCCGCCGGGCGCGCCACGCCCGCGAGCACGTCGTTGCCGGCGGCGACCACGTCCACCCAGCGACAGGTGGCCGCGAATTTTCTGCGCCGCCACACCGAGTCGTGCACCGGGTCGCCCAAGCGGCGCGGCTTGCGCACATAGATGGCGTCATCGACGTCGAACACCCGGCGCCGCGCGAACGCTGCCATCATCCGCGCCTCGAGCGCACTCAACTTGATCTGATGCAGCACGGTCACGTCCGCCCAGCGCAGCAGCGCGCGCCGCTCCCAGGTCCGCAGCCCATAACGGCCGCTCGGCAGGCGCTCCGTGCGCACCTGCCATCCCGCCGCTTCCAGCGGCCCGACGATGCTGCGCATCCGGTGTCGAAACGACGGCAGCTCGAGGTCGTAGCCCAGCAACAACGCATTGCGCATCGGGCTCACCGCGGCTTCGCGAGCAGTGCGTGGATCCCGCGCATCGCCACCTCGAGCCCGTCGGTAAGCCCCAGCGCGATCGCGCGGCCGGCGAGTTGCTCGCGCTGTGCCTCGTCGGCCCACAGCGCCGCCGCCGCCGCCGCGATTGCCGCCGACTCGAGCGGCACGGCGAGTGCCGCCCCGGCCGCGACGCAGCGGCGTATGCGCTCTTCCTGGTCGCCCGCAATCGGCGCGGCGAGGCAGGGCCTCGCGCAGCCGATCGCTTGCAACAAAGTCGAACCGCCGTTCGACACGACGACCCGCGCCGCGCGCATCAGTTCGGCGAGATCCGGCTGCGGCAAGGATCCGAGCACCCGCAGGTGCGGCGTGCCGGGCAGCGCCGCGGCCTCCGGCGGGGCGTCGCCTGCCGCGACCAAAACCGAGTCCACTCCCGCCGCCGCCAGGCTCAGGGCCGCGTCCCGGAATTGCGCCACCGCGTCGCGCGCTCCGGGATGCCCGGTGCCGCCGCCCGGCACCACGAGCACGTAGTCGTCCGCCGTAACGCCGATTCGCGTCAGCATCGACTCGCGCGCAGCCCCAACCGCCGCGCCTGCCGCCAAAATCACATCGAGGTATCGGACCCTCGGACGGCGCATGAGGCGCAATTTGAGACGCTCGAAGAAACCCAAGGATCCCGCGACGAACTCGGGGTAGGCGATCCAATGTTCATCGATGAGCCGCATCCAGCGCATTCTAAACGCCTTGCGCCGCTGCCGTCGCCGCGCGCTGATGTATACCACGCCCGCGCCCGCGCGCTTGGCCGCGCGCAGCTGGGCGGTGCGGCCGGCGTTGTCGAAGATCACGAGATCGGGCCGCCAGCGTTCGATGAGCGCGACGACGGCGGCGGAATGGAAGGTCGGCGATGACGCGAGCAGCGTCGCCGGAAAAGGCGTCAGCGCCGCATACGGTGCTTCGCGGCTCAAGATGAATTGAATGGCTGCTCCCGGCCAGCGCGCGGCCGCTTGCCGCGCGATCGCCAACGAGCGTGCGTACTCGCCCATGCCGAAGGCGCCCGACACGGGCACGAACAACAGACGCGGCGCTCCGTCAATCAAAGGCCGTGAACCAGCGGTCGAGCACCAGCAGATACCACGCCCGCCGAAACTCGCTGCTCACCGGCCGGCGCAATACGCCGCGCGCCACCAGGCGCGCCACGGCCTGCGCCAGCACCTGCGGATGCTGCTTCAACCAGCGGTGCACCGGCAGGCCGAACCCCGACTTGGGCCGATCGAGATGTCCGGGCGGCAACCGCGGCTCCATCAAGCGGCGCACCAGCAATTTCCCGCGGCGTTTGCTCGGATCCACCAGCAACGAGGGGTCGACGCTCAACATGAACTCGACCAGCCGATGGTCCAGCAACGGCGGCCGAACCTCCAGAGAATTCGCCATGCTGGTCCGATCCACCTTGGTGAGCAGTCCCTCGGCCAGGTCGGTGTTGAGGTCGAGCCAGCGCAATTGCACCAGCGGCGCAAGCTCCGGACGCCAGAATTGGCGGTAGAACCATAGGTAATCGTAGTCCGGCTCGCGCCAGGCATCCGCCAGCAGTGCGTCCACCTGCACCTGCGCCAAACCGCCGAGCGCGACCGCAAAGGCCGGCAAACCCACCGCCGCATGCCGCTGCATCGACGAGCCGAGCCGCGATAGCGGCGGCAGCAATCCGGCGAGCGCCCGGTTCAAGGGATTCGAACGGCCGCCGATGTTCGACCAGTAGCGCGGATAACCGCAGAAGATCTCATCCCCCCCTTCCCCGCTCAGTGCCACGGTGACTTCGCGGTGCGCGAATTGGGCGATCAGATAGTTGGACCATGCCGCGCTGTCGCCGAACGGTTCATCGAACACCGACGGGATGACATCGAGCGCCACCGTGAAATCCGCCGCCTGCGCCGTCGTTTCGGTATGCCGGGTGTTCAGGTGCCGCGCGGCACTGCGCGCCGCGTCGAGTTCGGAGCGCTGCCGCGCATCGAAGCCCAAACTATAGGTGCGCGGGCCATCGAGATAATACGTGGTGAGCGCCGAGTCCATGCCGCCGCTCAAGAAGACGCCCACGGGAACGTCCGACAGCATGTGTTCCGGGATCACGCTGCGCAGCAGTCCATCGAGCGCCTGCAAGGTGTCGTCCGCGCTCCGGGTGGCGAGCGCAGCCGTCGGTTGCCAGTAGCGCTCGATGTTCACGCGGCCGTTCTCCCAGGTCAGGGCGTGACCGGCGGGTAACTTGGCGATGCCCTGATAGATCGTCTTGGGCGCGGGTATGTAGCCATGGAACAGAAAATCGCGCACCGCGCTGCGATCGATCGGCGGCTTTCCGAGCACCAGCAGCGCCTTCAATTCCGAGGCGAAGGCAATGCCGTCGGGAAGGATCTGATAATACAGCGGCTTGATGCCGAGCCGGTCGCGCACCAGCAACAGACGCCGCGAGTCCGCATCCCACAGGCCGAAGGCGAACATGCCCGCCACCGCTGCCAACCCAGCCGTGCCGCGTTCGGCCAGCAGGTGCAGCAGGGTTTCGGTGTCGCCGCTCGAACGCCAGGGACCTTGAAGGCCGCGCCGCAGCGGCTCGTGATTGTAGATCTCGCCGTTATAGGTGAGAACCCGCGAGCCCAGCAGCATGGGCTGGTGGCCGCATTCGGACAAATCCTGAATGGCGAGTCTGCGATGCGCGAGCGCAGCGCCCAGCCCGGTCCAGACGCCCTCGCCGTCCGGGCCCCGATGCGCCAGGCGCAGCGCCATGAGCCGGGCGGTTTCGCCGCTCGCCCGCGCTCCGATGATACCCGCTATGCCGCACATGGCCGGCAGTCTAACGCGGCAGGCGGGGACCAGGTACCGCTAGCCATCGGCGGCCGCTTCGTTTAGGGTGCAGCCTGGAGCTGCAAATCATGGCAACACCCGCCGATCAACGCCTGCTGGAACTACTGGATAAATGGCTCAAGAGTCTTGAGCTGCATCTCAGGTATGCTTCGCTGGACGACGACAGCTATCGCAGAATCCAGCCGTGGCAGGATCACCAACGTCCGAGCCGGTGGATCATCGATTTGGCCAAACAGAAAGCGCTCGCGTTGCGCAGCCAGGTGCAAGAGCGCATCGAGAGCGGCGATGCGACGTTCTCGGACTCCCTGGAGCTGATGTCGTTCCTGGCAAATCTCGTCGGCGCCGAGCACATCGAGCGTTTCATCCCATTGGCCAGTGCCGAGACCGAGCGCGCGTTGCATCTCGCGCCGCCGGACGGCCAGCCGCACGGGCCGCCGGCCGATGCCGCCACCGGCACCCGGGAAATGCCGAAATTCGTGCTCGGCACTCAGCGCTCGCCCGCACCGTCGGGCACCGCGGCAGTCGCCCGCAGCGAACGCAAGCCGGCCGGCGACGCGGCGCCGGCCAAAGCGCCGCTGTCGCCGGATGCCATCCACGAACAGGTCATCGCCGATGCGGCGCGCTTGGTACAGTGGGGCCGAAAGTGGTATGAATTGGCCGAACTCATTTCCGGTATGGCCGATCGCCCCTCGTTGATCGACGTAAGACGTATACTGAAAGACAATAAAGCCCTCATCGACAAAAGGGCCGGACGCGGTTGAGTTCCTTAAACAGTTTCCCACGCGATATTGCCGCCCCGACAATACAAAGAAAATTTGAACCTCCCATGCCGATCTTTGCTCAAAGGCGCCCATGATTACGACGAAAAACCTATCCAAACGCTATGGCGATAAACTCGCCGTCGACGATCTGAGCTTCACCGTCTCGCCGGGCGAAGTGCTGGGATTCTTGGGCGCCAACGGCGCCGGGAAGTCCACGACCATGCGCATGATCGCCGGCTTCATCGCCCCCTCGGCCGGCCAGGTCACGGTGTGCGGGCACGATATCGAACGGGCGGCGGTGGCGGCCAAATCCTGTATGGGCTACCTCCCCGAAGGCGCGCCCAGCTACGGCGAAATGACCGTCGCCGAGTTTCTGGATTTCGTTGCCGATGTGCGCGGCCTACGCGGTGCCCAGCGAACCCAGCGCCGCGACGTGGTGATCGACCGCCTGGCGCTGGTGCCGGTCATCGACCAGGTGATCGACACCCTGTCCAAAGGATTCCGGCGGCGCGTGGGCCTGGCCCAGGCGCTGATCCACGACCCGCAGGTGTTGATCCTGGACGAGCCCACCGACGGCCTCGACCCGAACCAGAAGCACGAAGTGCGCCGCCTCATCAACGAACTCAGCAAGGACAAGCTGGTCATCGTCTCCACCCATATCCTCGAAGAAGTGCACGAGGTCTGCACCCGCGCCATCATCATCGCCAACGGCCGCATCGTCGCGGACGAAACGCCGAGCGCGCTCGAGGCCCGCTCGCGCTACCATCACGCCGTCAGCCTGCGCTTCGAAAAGCCCGAACAGCTTAGCGCCGCGGCGCGCGACATCGCCGCGCTGGCGGAGGTCGCCGCGGTCGAGACCAACGAGCGCGATCTGCGCTTGACCGCCGTACCCCATCCGGGCCGCGCCGCCTTGCCGGCCGTCACCGCCGTCATCGCCCGGAACGACTGGGACGTGCCGGAGCTGCACCTCGAGTCGGGGCGGCTCGACGAAGTATTCCGGGCATTGACCCAACCCCACATGCCACCGCAAGGAGCGCAAATTTGAGCAAGATTCTGGTGGTTTTCCGGCGCGAACTGCGCAGTTATTTCGCGACCCCGTTGGCCTATGTGTTCATCGTGATCTTCCTGGTGCTCGCGTCCGTGTTCACGTTTCAGGTGGGCGGCCTTTTCGAACGGGGTCAAGCGGATTTGCAGCCGTTCTTCCGCTGGCATCCGTGGCTGTATCTGGTGCTCATTCCGGCAATCTCCATGCGCTTGTGGGCCGAGGAGCGCAACAGCGGCAGCATCGAGCTGCTGATGACGCTGCCGCTCACGCTGTGGCAGGCCGTGGCCGGCAAGTTCCTGGCTGCCTGGTGCTTCGCCGGCATCGCGCTGCTGCTGACGTTTCCCGTGTGGATCACCGTCAACTATCTGGGACATCCGGACAACGGCGCCATCGTCGCCGCCTACATCGGCAGTTTCCTGATGGCGGGCGGCTTTCTCTCGATCGGCATGTGCTTGTCCGCCGCCACCCGCAATCAAGTCATCGCCTTCATCACCGCGGCGCTGGTGGGCTTCATCTTCCTGCTCGCGGGCTTTCCCCTCGTCCTCGATTTCGTGCGCGGCGTCGCGCCGCAGGTCATCGTCGACGCGATCGCCTCGTTGAGCTTCTTCACGCATTTCGAGGCGATCTCGAAGGGCGTGATCGACTTGCGCGATCTGGTGTATTTCGCGGCGCTGATCGGCTTCTGGCTGACGGCCACCGCGCTGGTGCTCGACATGAAAAAGGCTGAATAAGTGAACGGCAATCGTTGGCAAAAAACCGGCTACGGCCTGGGCGGCTTGCTCGCCCTCGCCGTCCTATTTTTGGGCGTGGTCATGCTGTCGAACGCGGGCTTGCGCGGCCTGCGTCTGGATCTGACGCAGAACAAGCTGTACACCTTGACGGCCGGCACTCAACAAGTGCTCGGCGAACTTACGGAACCGGTCAACCTGTACTTCTACTTCTCGCGCGACGCGGCGGCCAAACAGTCGCCTCTCATCATGCCGTACGCGACGCGCGTGCGCGAGTTCCTCGAAGAGATTGCCGCGCGCTCCGCCGGCAAGATTCATCTGCGCGTGATCGACCCGCAGCCTTTTTCCGAGGACGAGGACCGGGCCGCCGAATACGGCCTGCAATCGCTGCAAGGGGGCGGCGGCGGCGATGCGCTCTACTTCGGTTTGGCGGGCACCAACTCCACCGACGGCCGCTCCGCCATCCCCAGCTTCCAACCCGATCGTGAGGAATTCTTGGAATACGACGTGGCGAAGCTCATCCACGAATTGGGGACGCCCAAGAAGCCGGTGATCGGGCTGATGAGTTCCTTGAGCATGCAGGGTCAATTCGATCCGTCGACCGGTCAGATGAGCGATCCGTGGCCCATCCTCGCCCAGATTCAGCAAATCTTCACGGTGCGCCCGGTGACCTCCGACGCCGATCACATCGACAAGGACGTCGACGTGTTGATGGTCGTTCACCCGAAGCAATTGCCCACCAAGACGCTGTACGCCATCGACCAATACGTCATGCACGGCGGCAAGATGCTGCTGTTCGTCGATCCGAACTCCGGCGCCGACACCAGCGGCCAGGATCCGCAGAATCCGCTGGCCAGCGCCATGGCCAATCATTCCTCGACGCTCGAGCCCCTGCTCTCGACGTGGGGCGTGAGCTACGACCCGGGCAAGGTGATCGGCGACCTGGAGCGCGGCCTCGAGGTCCGCTCCAGCATGTCGGCGCCGCCGACGCGCCACATCGGCATTTTGGGACTGCGCCACGACGACATGGAGCAGAAGGACGTGGTCACCACATCGCTCGACGTCATCAACCTGGCAACCGCCGGCGCGCTCGCGGCCCGGCCGGGCGCGAAAACCACGTTCGAACCCTTGCTGCTGAGTTCCACCAGCGCCGCGCCGCTGCCGGCCGAGCGTTTCAGCGCGCTGTCCGACCCCTCGACTCTGCGTGACGGCTTCAAGCCCACCGGCATTCGCTACGCCCTCGCCGCCCGTGTGACCGGACCGGTGGACTCCGCGTTCCCCCAAGGCGCGCCCACCGACGGCAAGCCGGCTTCCGGCCCGCCGGTCGCGCACCTCGCCAAATCCGTGGCGCCCGCCAACATCGTCATCATCGCGGACACCGACCTGCTGATGGACTACATGTGGGTTCAGATGCGGGAACTGCTCGGTCAAAGAATCGCGCAGGCGTTCGCCAACAACGGCGACTTGATCGCCAACGTCCTCGACAATCTGAGCGGCAGCAGCGCACTCATCAGCATCCGCGGCCGTGCCAGTTTTTCGCGGCCGTTCGAGCGTGTGGAGGCGCTGAAGCGCCAGGCGGACGACCGCCTGAGATCGAAGGCGATGGAGCTGCAATCCGAGCTGCAACAGACCGAAGTCAAACTGACCGAGCTGCAGAGCAAGCGCAACGATCAAGCCTCGCTCATGCTGTCGCCGGAGCAGGAACAGGAAGTGAAGCGTTTCACCGCCGAGAAGGCGCGGGTACGCAAGGAACTGCGCGAAACGCAGCGCGGACTCAATGTCGACATCGACCGCCTGGATTCGCGGCTCAAAGTGCTCAATATCGCGGTGGCGCCGCTGATCGTGGCCGTGGCCGGCGCAGTCGCGCTGGCGCTGCGCCGGCGGCGAAAGTCGCGAGGCTCGCCTGCGACGCGGCCGTCGCGCGGCGAGATGAGCGCCACATGAGCCGGCAACGCTTTGCACTGCTGTTGGTAGGCGCGCTGGTGGTGATATCCGCGGCGATTTATTCGAGCGTGCAGCGCAATCGGCCGCACGAGACCCAGGGCGCGCTGCTGTGGCCGACGCTCGCGGCGGAGCTGAACGCCGTCACCGCGGTCAGCGTGCGCAAGGGCAGCCCCACGCCTACCTTGACCGTTCACAAAACCGGCGATGTGTGGACGGTGGCGGAGCGCGCCGATTACCCGGCGGATGTCGCCAAGCTGCGTAAATTATTGCTGGCGCTGCGCGATGCGAAGATCATCGAGGATAAAACCTCCGATCCCGCCCGCTATTCCGCCATCGGCGTCGAGGATCCCACGCAAGCAGGGTCCGCCGCCGTGGAAGTCATCGTGACCGCACCCTCCGCGACGCATGCCCTGATCGTGGGCAAACCGGTGGGCGAAGGCAATTTCGTGCGGCGCGCCGGCGAGAAACAGAGCTACAGCGTCGAACCGGCGATCTCGCTCGAGACCGAGCCGCGCTTCTGGATCGACTCGCGTTTCATCGACACGGCCACCGCACTCATCCAGAGCATCGAGGTCAAGCCCGCCGGCGCCCCCGCCTACACGCTGCATCGGCTGAACGCCGCGGACAACTCCTTCAGTCTCGATGGCGGGCCCGCAGGCCGCAAACCGCTGGATGCGCATGCGCTCGCGCCCTCGGCGACGCTGCTCACCGGGCTCACCGCCGAGGATGTGTCGCCCGTGGGTGCCATCGATTTCGGCCGGTCCTCGCAGGCCATCGTGACCTTGAGCGACGGCAACGTGCTCACGCTCACGGGCGCGGTGATCGCCGACAAGCATTGGCTGCAGGTCCAAGCGAGCAAGGACGCGGCGCTGACCGCCAAGGCTCAAGGTCGCGCATTCGAAGTGGCGAGCTATCGCTACGATGCGATTTTCAAACCGTTGGACCAGTTGCTCGTCCCCAAAGAGACGCCTGCGCCGAAGGCCGCGCCCGCAGCAGCGGCGCACGCTCCGAAGAAACCTCAGCCGCTCGCCTCGGCGCCGGCGGCGCCTTGAGCGGTGGCGCATTGAGCGGCACCGCCTCCATCGGCGTCGTGGCGAGCGGCGAGAGCGCGGGCTTCGGCAGGCGTTTCGCCGCGTTGATCTACGACAGCTTCTTGCTGGCCGCGCTGCTCATGATCTACACCGGCGTCCCGGTGGTGCTCACCAACCACGCAATCCTGCCGGAAACCTCGGGTGCATGGGCCTACGTGTACCGGGCGGGCCTGGTCGCGGTGATCGGGGTCTATTACATCGTCAATTGGATTCGCAGCGGACAAACCTTAGGCATGCGCGCGTGGCACCTGCGCGCGGTCACCGCCGCCGGCAAGCCGCTGACGCTGCGATCCGCAACGCTGCGCTTTCTGTACGGAGTCATCGCCTGGGCGCCGGCGGCGCTCGGCGTGCTCTGGTTATACGTCGATGCGGAGCATCTCGCCTGGCACGACCGCTGGTCGAATACCCGCGTCGTCCGCTTAACGCGTTCGTGAAATCGCGACGAAGGTGCAGAAGCCGATGACTGCAGTGGGCAGCCAGCCGACCAGCGCAGGGTTCAAACCGAACAGCTGACCGCCGTTCTCGACGGTGCGCGTAATCAGAAAGAACACCACGCCGAGCATGACGCCGATGACGGTTCGCGTGCCGGCGCCCGTGGTGCGCAGCGGCCCGAACACGAACGGCAGCGCCAGCAGCGTCACCACGATCACGGCGAACAAGCGGGCAATTCGCGACCAAAACCCGATTTCGAAGGACGCGGTCCCCAGGTTATTGCGCCGCAGATGGTCGATGTAGGACCACAACCCGCGCAGCGTCAAGAGGTCCGGATCCGTCGCCGCGAGTCCCAGAAAATCCGGATTGACCGATGACGCCATGATGATTTCCGGAATCACCTCGCTCTCGATCTTGTCGTCGCCGAAGCGAGTGGTGGCCACGTTGTGCAGCCGCCAATGCCCCGGGTCGGCCACCGAGATGCGGTCCGCCCGCTTCACCGACCGCAGCTTGTTCGGTCCATCCAGCTCGAACAGCGAGACGCCGCCGAAGGCCTGGTCGACCTCGCCGGTCTGCACCCGCAGAATCAGATTGCCGTCCTTGACCCAGGCGCTGCTCGAACCGGCAAAACTCACGTCGGCCAGCTTGCTGGTGGTTTTCTCGCGCTTCGCGAACTGCGCCATGGGCGGAGCGACATACTCGCCCAGTCCGTACATCACGACCGCCATCGTCAAACCGGCGAGGCCGACCGGCCACGCGATGCGCCACACCGACACGCCGGACGCCCGGGTCACGACCAGTTCGCTGGCCGAGGCCAGATGACCCAATCCCATCAACGCGCCGATCAAGGCGCCGATCGGCAGCAGCTCGAAGGCCTGCTCCGGCAAATTGAGGAACGTGAACGCGAACGCGTCGCCGGCGCTGTAGTCGCCGACGCCGATGTCGCTCTGCTGGCTGATGAACAGGAACAGCGCGCCCAATGTCAGCAGCACGCCCATCGCCATCAGGGCGTAGACCAGCACCGTGCGGTACAGATAACGGTCGAGCGTGTTCACGCGGTGTTGGCCTCGCGAAATACCAGAAACAGGCCGAGCGCCAGGACGGCGGCATGCACCCACCACATGCCGACCAGCGGCGGCAAATCGCCCTTCTCCACCCAGACCTTCGCCGCGGACAGCAGGTTCGAATACACGAAATAGACCACGATGGCGAAGCCAACGCGCGCATAACGGCCCTGGCGCGGCCGCAGACGGCTCAAGGGCACGGCGACGAGAGTCAGCACCAGGGCCATCAACGGACTCGACGTGCGCGACTGCAGCTGCGCGATGTCCGATGCGGCACCGGTCCCCCACAGCTCGCGCGACGGCTTGGTATCCGGATCCGGGGGACCGACCACGTCCGCCGGCGTCGAAATCGGGATGCCGTGTTCGCGAAACTCGATCACTCGAAAATCGCCCTGGCCCGGCACCCCCTCGTAGCGCCGGCCGTTGAACAGGGTGACGAAATGCGTGCCGTCAGCGGCTGCTTTGGAATAGGTCGCCGTGTCGGCCAGCGCCACTTCGATCCGCCCCGCGGTCTCGCGGCGCAGGAAGACGTTGTGCAATATTCCCTCCGAATCGACCCGTTCCGCATAAAACACGGCGTCGCCGCCGCTGAACGAGCGGAATCGGCCGGCATCCAGCTGTCCGAACTGCGCCTCTTTGATCGCCGAGCGTCGAATCAGCTGCACCTGCTGGTCCGCCTGCGGCACTTGAAAGAACGACAGCCACGCCAACCCCACGGCGATCACCGCCGCAAAGCATAACAACGGGCCCAACAACCGGGCCGGCGCGAAACCACAGGCCTGCAGCGCCGCCATTTCGCTGTCGTGGTACATGCGGCCGAGGGTGAGCACCACCGCGAGCAGCAGCCCCACCGGCACGATGACCGACAGATTCATCACGGCGCCCAGCGCGATCAGATCGAGCACGACATGCCGGCCGTACTGATTTTCGGCCGCCTGGCCGAGGACTCTGGACAACTGGTTCGACACCAGGATCGCCACCAAGACTCCCGTCACGGCGAGCCATGTCTGGACCACTTCGCGCAGCACATATCGTTGGACAGTCCATTTCATGGCGCCGAGCTTAGAGCCTTCGCAATAATCTAGTAAACTATTTGGCTAAACCAGCACCCACGCTGGTCCGGTTACGGAGATCCACGATATGGAATTCAAGGCGATTGTCGATGTTAAAGCACGCGATGCGGCGGATTGCGCCGTGGTCGGCGTCTACGAGCAGGGCGACCTGGGAGTGGCCGCGCGGCAAATCGACGCGCAGACCGGCGGTCTGATCGGCAAACTGCATGCGAATGGCGACTTCGCCGGCAAAGTGGCGGATGTGCTGTTGCTGCCTGCGCCTGCCGGCACCGCGGCGGCTCGATTGCTTCTGGTCGGCCTCGGGCCGCGAGCCGGCTTTGGGCGCAAGCAGTATCGCAAGGCATTGCAGGCCGCGGCGCAGGCCGTCGGCAAGACCGGCGCGGCCAGCGCCACGGTGTACTTGGCGCTCGAGGATCTGGCGGATCTCGACATCGGGTATCGCGCCCGCGTGGTAGCGGAGGTTTTCTGCGTCAATGCCTACAAGGTCCCCGACCTCAAGACGGCGCCCAAGCCCAAGGCATCGAAACTGCACCGCGTCAGCGTGGCCACCGATACGGCGCGCGCAGCGAGAGCGGCCACCGACGGCTTGACTGCCGGCGAGGCCATCGGCAGCGGCATCGCACTGGCTCGCGATCTCGGCAACTTGCCGCCCAATGTGTGCACACCCACCTATCTCGGCAACCGCGCTCTGCAATTGGCGAAGGAATGGCCGAGCATCAAGGCCAAGGCCATTGGCGAGGCCGGTATCAGGGCGCTCAAGATGGGTGCCTTCCTCGCCGTCACGCAGGGGTCGGAACAGCCGCCGCGTCTGATCGTGTGCGAGTACCGCGGAGCGAAGAGGAGCGTCGCCCCCATCTGCCTCGTGGGCAAGGGAATCACCTTCGATTCGGGCGGCATTTCGCTCAAAGACCCGCCGGCCATGGATGAAATGAAGTTCGACATGTGCGGCGCCGCGACGGTGCTCGGTGCGCTGCGCGCGGTTGCCGAACTGAAGCTGCCGATCAATCTGGTCGTGGTCATCGCCTCGTGCGAGAACATGCCGAGCGGCACCGCCGTCAAGCCTGCCGACATCGTCACCACCATGTCCGGTCAGACGGTCGAGATCCTCAACACCGATGCCGAAGGACGCCTGGTGCTGTGCGATGCGATCACCTATGCGCGTCGTTTCAAGCCGGCGGCGGTGATCGACGTGGCGACCTTGACCGGCGCTTGCATCATTGCGTTGGGCCATCATTTCAGCGGGCTGATGAGCAACGACGATGCGCTCGCGGCCGAACTGGCCGCCGCCGGCGTTCGCGCCGACGACCGCGCCTGGACGCTGCCCATCGGCGACGAATACGTCGAGCAGCTGAAGAGCAATTTTGCGGACATCGCGAACGTGGGCGGCCGCGAAGGCGGCGCCTGCACGGCCGCGTCCTTCCTGTGGAAATTCGCCAAGGACCTCAACTGGGCGCACTTGGACATTGCCGGCACGGCATGGCTCAGCGGCTCGCAAAAGGGCAGCACCGGCCGGCCCGTTCCCTTGCTCGTGGACTTCCTCATCAATCGCGCCGGCGCAAAATGACCGATCGCGTCGACTTTTACGTCCTCAAAAGTTCGACCGCCAAGCAGCGCTGGACGTTCGCATGCCGGCTGACCGAGAAGGCGTATCTGCGCGACTTGCGGGTGGTGCTGTGGAGCGACAGCCGCGCCGATGCCGATGCCATCGACGAGTTGTTATGGACCTTCAATGAACGCTCGTTCGTGCCGCATCAGCTGCATCGACACGGCGAGTCCGATGCGGCGCCGGTGCAGCTCACGGCGGATCTCGACCCGATCGAGGCCGCCGACCTGCTCGTGAACTTGAGCGGCCGCCTGCCCGGCGGCCTGGAGCGGTTCGCGCGGATCGCCGAGATCGTCGATGCCGACGATGAACGGCGCCGTCTGGGCCGCGAACGCTTCAAAGCCTATCGCGAGCTCAAATTGCCGCTCGAAACGCACCAGCTGGACGACACGGCCGACGCATGAGCTGACCATGAACGAATCCCACGATCCGCGCGATATTCCCATCCTCACCGACGCCGTCGGAGAGGACAGCCGCGAGTACGCCCTGTACGACGCCAAGTCCGTGCACGCCGCGGTGCTCACCGAGACCTTGAAGCTCGCGGATTCCCTGCTGCACCAGGCCGCCAAGGACATCGAGGCCATCCTGTTCGAGCGCGTATTCGATCGGCTGCGCGCGCAGCTTCCCGAACTCGTGGATCGCGCCATGCGTGAGAACGCGGCCGTGACGCCCTCGGCGGCTGGCTCAACCGCAACTCCGACCGCCTCGACCGCGGCGCCCTCGCCCGGGGCTCCTTCACCCAATGGATAAATCCTTCACGCCGGCGGACATCGAAGCCCGCATCTACGCGCATTGGGAAGCCCGTGGTTATTTCGCGCCCTCGGGTCGCGGCCCGAGCTTTTCGATCGTCATCCCGCCGCCCAATGTCACGGGCACGCTGCACATGGGCCACGCGTTCCAAGACACCATCATGGACGCGCTCACCCGCTATCACCGCATGCGCGGCTTCGACACGCTGTGGCAGCCGGGCACCGATCATGCCGGCATCGCCACGCAAATGGTGGTGGAGCGGCAGTTGAACGCCGCGGGCCAGAGCCGCATCGAGCTCGGCCGCGAGGCGTTCGTCGAACGCATCTGGGAGTGGAAGCACAAGTCCGGCGGATTGATCGCCAACCAGCTGCGCCGCCTGGGCGCGTCGGTGGATTGGCAGCGCGACAAGTTCACCATGGACCCCGCCCTGTCGACCGCGGTGACCGAAGTATTCGTGCGGCTGTACCAGGAAGGGCTCATCTATCGCGGCAAGCGCCTGGTGAACTGGGATCCGGTATTGAAAACCGCGCTGTCGGATCTCGAAGTGGTATCCGAAGAGGAGTCGGGTAGCCTTTGGCACTTGCGCTATCCGCTGGTCGAGGGCCCCGGTTACCTGGTGGTCGCGACGACGCGGCCCGAAACCATGCTCGGCGATTCCGCAGTGGCCGTGCATCCCGACGACGAGCGCTACCGGCACTTGATCGGCCGCCACGTGCGTCTGCCTCTGACCGACCGCGAGATTCCCATCATCGGCGACGCTTACGTCGATCCCGCCTTCGGCAGCGGCTGCGTGAAAATCACGCCCGCTCACGACTTCAACGACTACGAAGTCGGTCAGCGTCATAACTTGGCGGTGATCAACATCATGACGCCGGAGGCCGCCCTCAACGACAATGTACCGCCGGCCTATCGCGGCCTGGATCGCGGCGTCGCCCGCACCGCCATCGTCGCGGATCTCGACGTTCTCGGCCTGGTCGAGCGCATCGAGCCGCACCAGCTGACGGTGCCGCGCGGCGACCGCACGCACGCCATCCTCGAACCGCTGCTCACCGATCAATGGTTCGTCGACATCGAGCCGCTGGCCGCACCCGCGATCCGCGCCGTCGAGGACGGGCACATCCGCTTCATTCCCGAGAATTGGTCGGGCGTGTACTTCGAGTGGATGCGCAACATCAAGGATTGGTGCATCAGCCGCCAGCTGTGGTGGGGTCATCGCATTCCGGCGTGGTACGACGCCGAGGGGCGCTGGTATGTCGCCCGCGATGAGGCCGCCGCGCGCTTAGGCGCCGGTCTCGACGCCTCGGTCGCGTTGCGGCAGGACGAGGACGTCCTGGACACGTGGTTCTCCTCGGCGCTGTGGCCCTTCTCCACTCAAGGGTGGCCGGAGGAGACCCCGGCGCTTCGAACCTATTACCCGACCTCGGTGCTGGTGACCGGCTTCGACATCATATTCTTCTGGGTCGCCCGCATGATCATGATGGGCCTCAAGTTCACCGGCGAAGTGCCGTTTCGCGAGGTCTACATTCACGGACTGATTCGCGACCACGACGGTCAGAAAATGTCCAAGTCCAAGGGCAACGTGATCGATCCGCTCGACATCGTCGACGGCATCTCGCTCGACGCATTGCTCGCCAAGCGCACCACGGGCCTGATGCAGCCGCAGATGAAGCCCGCCATCGAGAAAGCCACGCGCAAGCAATTCCCGCAGGGCATCGCCTCGTTCGGCACGGATGCGCTGCGGCTGACCTTCGCCTCGCTCGCCACCCAGAGCCGCGATCTGCGCTTCGACATGGCGCGGGTCGAAGGCTACCGCAACTTCTGCAACAAGTTGTGGAACGCCGCGCGCTACGTGCTGATGAACGTGGAAGGCCAGGACCTGA
This sequence comes from Gammaproteobacteria bacterium, assembly GCA_003134045.1. GTDB lineage: Bacteria > Pseudomonadota > Gammaproteobacteria > Steroidobacterales > Steroidobacteraceae > Bog-1198. Next base: position 53,912 of record PLAH01000195.1, on the reverse strand, counting down.
ACGCAGGCGACGCGCAGTTCAGTCTCGCCGACCGCTGGATAGGGTTGCGGCTGTCGGCCGCGCTCGACCGCGTGCGGACAGGCTTCGCCGAATACCGGCTCGATGTCGTCGCCGGCGCGCTGTATGAATTCACCTGGCATGAATACTGCGACTGGTACCTGGAACTGTCGAAGGCCGTGCTGTTCTCCGACACGGCGAGCGAGGCTGAAAAGCGCGGCACGCGCCACACGCTGATCCACACCCTCGAGGCGCTGCTGCGCGCGCTGCACCCGCTGGCGCCGTTCATCAGCGAGGAGATCTGGCAGCGCGTGCGGGTGAGCGCGGGCGTGAGCGGCGAGACCATCATGCTGAGCAGCTACCCGACGCCCGCCGCCACCGCGCCCGACTCGCGCACCGAGCCCGAGATGCGCTGGGTCATGGATTTCATCGAAGGCGTGCGGCAAATCCGCAGCGGGATGGATATCGCGCCCAGCCGCAAGCTCGACGTGTTGCTGCAGAACGCGAGCCCCACCGACACCGGGTATCTGGAGCGCCACGGCGCGTATTTGATGCGTTTGGCCGGGGTCACGCCGCCGCAGGTACTCGTTCCCGGCGACGCCGCGCCCATCTCGGCGGTGGCGCTGCTGGGCACGCTCGAGATTCTGGTCCCGATGGCCGGATTGATCGAACCCGAGGCCGAACTCGAGCGACTCGCCAAGCGGCAGCGCAAAGTCGAAATCGACCTCAACAAGTTGGCAGCCAAACTGGCCAATGCGGATTTCGCCCGCAACGCACCGCCCGAGGTCGTCGGCAAGGATGAGTTGCGCTTGTCCGAATTGCGCACGGAGATCGGGCAGCTGAGCGCGCAAGTGGCACGGGTCAACGCGCTGCGCAATGGGTGAGCCCTGCGCACTGCCGATACGCCGCGCGATGCCTGACCTCGACGCAATGTCCGAGCACCTCGCAGCGGAAGGCTTCCATCATGGTTGACCATTGCCCATGAACTCGCCCGCGCGCGACATCGCCACCGTTCTCTCACAGCTGAATCGGGTGATTTTGGGCAAGGATCACCAAATTCGCCTGTGCGTGGCCTGTCTGCTGGCGCGCGGTCATTTGCTGATCGAGGACATTCCCGGCGTCGGGAAAACCACCCTGGCGCATGCGCTGGCTCGCACCTTGGGCCTCTCGTTCCAGCGCGTGCAATTCACCAGCGATCTGCTGCCGGCCGACGTGCTGGGCGTGTCGATCTACGACCGCGAGACCGGCAAGTTCCATTTCCAGCATGGCCCGATCTTTGCGCAGCTGGTGCTCGCGGATGAAATCAACCGCGCCTCGCCCAAGGCGCAGAGCGCGTTGCTCGAAGCCATGGAAGAACATCAGGTCACGCTCGACGGCCAGTCCATGCCCTTGCCCGAGCCGTTCTTCGTCATTGCCACCCAGAACCCGCAGGATCAGGTGGGCACTTTCCCGCTCCCCGAATCGCAGCTCGACCGGTTTCTGATGCGCGTGCAGCTGGGTTATCCGGCAGCGGCCGCGGAGCGGGAGTTGCTCCGCGGCATCGACCGCCGCGATCTGGTCAATTCGCTCGAACCCGTCATCGGTGCCGACGTTCTCTCGGCGCTGCAGCAGCACGTGCTCGACGTTCACGTCGCACCGGCGCTGCTCGATTACGTGCAGGCGCTGGTGGCGCACACCCGCAATACGTCGGCGCTGACCGGGTTGTCGCCGCGGGCGGCCATCGGTCTGCTGCGCGCCGCTCGAGCCTGGGCCTTGATCGCCGGCCGCGATGCCGTCATTCCCGAACATGTCCAGGAGGTGTTTGCGTCCGTGGTGGAACATCGCATGAGGCAGCGCGACAGCGGCCCCGCGGCGGTGGCTCGGGTTCTCGAGGCCGTCCCCATCCCTTGAGCATGGCCTCGTGAATCGTTTGCGCCAAGCAGCGATCGCACGCCTGACACGCTGGTCCGCGCGGCGGCACGGCCGGGACAGCCTGCCGCTCACCATCACCAAGCGCCGCATCTACATCGTACCCACGCGCTTCGGCATCGCGTTGGCATTGCTCCTCGTCGCCATGCTCCTTGCCGGCCTGAATTACAACAGTAACTTGGGTCTCGGGTTCGGTTTCCTGATCGGGAGCCTGGCACTGGTCGCCATGCACCACTGTCATCGCAATCTATTGGGCCTCAAGGTCGACGTGCGGGGCGAAACCGACGCCCTCGCCGGAGGCGCCGCGCGCTTCGAATTCCTGCTGCACAACGACGCCCCGGTCGAGCGCTGCGACATCGAGATACGCTGCGCCGCCGAAGCGCCGGCCACCCACAGCGTGGCGGCGCAAGCGTACGACCGCGCCCTCTTGGACATTCCGGTGGTGCAGCGAGGCGTTTTGCGCTACGAGCGCTTCGAAGTGCGGACGCGCTATCCGTTCGGCTGGTTTCGCGCATGGACCTATGTCCATGCGCCGCTCACGGCGTTCATCGCCCCCGCGCCGCGCGGCACTCTGGCGTTGCCGGCCGCCGCCGCCGCCGTGGGCAACGCCGCGTACTCCGAGCGACGCGGCGACGAGGACTTCGCCGGCCTGCGGGCCTATGAAGCAGGTGTGCCTCTCAAGCACATGGCCTGGAAAGTGCTGGCTCGCGGCGGCGATGCCGCGGTTCGCAGCTATACGGGTCTGGCCGCGCAGCCCGAATGGCTGGAGTGGTCGGCGCTCGAGGGCGTCGAAGTCGAGGCACGACTGTCGCAATTGTGCCGCTGGGTTCTGCAGAGCGAGGCGGCGCAGAATGCTTATGGGTTGAGGCTTCCAGGCACCGAGATCGCGCCCGGCCGCGGCGCCGCGCACCGGCTTGCCTGTCTGCGCGCGCTCGCGACCTACGGCACGGACGTTGCCCCATGAGCGCGGCGCCGCTGGCGGAACGCGTCACTCTCGAGCCCCTGCTGTGGATCACGGCCTGTCTGGCGCTGGCCTTGGCTCCGCACGTGGCGGCACTGCCGATCTGGGTCACCGCCACGGTGGCCGGCGCGGCGGCTCTTCGAGTGCTGCTCGCCGTGCGTGGACGCGACGCTCCGCCGCGAGCGATTCGCTTCGTCGTTTCCGCACTCGCGATCGGCCTGCTGTTCGTGCAGCTGCGCACCTTCAACGGCCTGTCCGCCGGCACCGCTCTGCTGAGCTTGATCGCGGGATTGAAGCTGCTGGAGACTCAAGGCCGCCGCGACATCTACGTCATCACCATGATCATTTACTTTTTGAGTCTGGCGGCGCTCCTGCAAGGCGAATCGTTCTGGCTGCTGAGCTACCTGATCGGAGTGTGCTGGCTCACCACCTCGGCGCTGCTGCGCCTGACGAGTTCGGCATCCCCAGGCCAATGGCGACGCAGCGTCCGCTACGCCGGCCGCATCCTCGCGCAGGCCCTGCCTCTGGCCATTGCCTTCTGGTTGTTCTTTCCGCGGTTTGGGGGTCCGCTGTGGCAGCTGCCGCAGGACGGCGGCGGCGCCACCACGGGCTTGAGCGACAGCATGAGCCCCGGCGATATCACCGATCTCGCCAACTCCGACGAGGTGGCGTTCCGCGTGCGGTTCAGCGCCGGCACGCCGCCTTCCGACGAGCGCTATTGGCGCGGACCGGTGCTGCATGACTTCGACGGCCATGCCTGGCGTCGCACCGATTCAGGTCCGGTGCGGCCGCCCCAACTGCTGTTGGACGGTCCCGCGTACCAGTACACCGTCAGTCTCGAGCCGAATCAACACAATTGGATTTTCGTGCTCGACTACCCGTCGCACTGGAACGTCCCACGCGGGTTTCTCACCAGCGACTACATGCTCGTGCAGCCGACCCCGATCGCGCAGCCGCTCGATGTCGTTGCCACGTCGTACAGCCACGCGCGGGCCGGTGAACCCTTGAGCGCCGGCATGCGCCGCCGCGACACTCGCTTGCCGCCCGGCCGCAATCCGCGCTCGCTGCGGCTGGCGCAGGAACTGCGCGCCGCACACCCCGACGATATGGACTATGTCCACGCAGTGCTCGACATGTTCCGCGACCAGCCGTTCTTTTACACGTTGACACCGCCGCGGCTGGCCGAGGACACGGTCGACGGGTTTCTGTTCGACACCAAGCGCGGCTTCTGCGGCCACTACGCCTCGGCCTTCGCCGCACTGATGCGCGCCGCCGGCATTCCCGCCCGCGTGGTCACCGGCTATCAAGGGGGCACCTACAATCGCTTTGCCGACTATTGGATCGTCCGACAGAGCGACGCGCACGCCTGGGATGAAATTTGGCTCGAGGGCCACGGCTGGCTGCGCATCGATCCCACCTCCATGGTGGCGCCGGAGCGCGTCGAGCACGGCTTGAACGACCTTGCCGTCGCCGGCCAGGCGCTCACCAGCCGCTGGCAGCAGCGCACGCCCTCATGGCTCCGCGACACCCGCCTGCGCCTGGATGCGCTGCGCCTTCTGTGGCGACAGCGCATTTTGACCTTCGATCAGAATTCGCAGATGCAGCTGCTGGGATGGCTGCACATCCCGGAGCCCAACGGACAGAAGCTCGCCTTCGTGCTCGCCGGGTGTTTGATCTCCGGCATGCTCTGGCTCACGTGGCAGGTGCGTCGCGATCTCATCCTACGGCCGCGCGACCCCGTGGCCCGCGCCTACGACACCCTGTGCAAGCGTTTGGCAACGGTCGGCATACCACGCTCGCCTCATGAAGGCGCCGAAGCCTTCGCCGCCCGCGTTGCCGCGCAGCGCCCCGACCTAGGCAGCACCGTGATTACGCTGTGCCGTCGTTACTCTGATTTGCGCTATGCGCCTAGCGCCACTCCCGACGCGCGCAGCGCCGCCGCCTTCAGCGCGGGGGTGCGCGCGTTCAGGCCGCGAGGTTCTCGCGCGTCTTCATGAACTCGATTTCCGGCCAGCGTTCTTCGATCAGGCCGAGATTGACCCGCGTCGGCGCGAGGTACACCAGTTCGCCCGCATGGTCGATGGCCAGATTGTCGTAGGCCTTCTGGCGGAATTCCGCCAATCGCTTCTCGTCCTTCAAGCGTACCCAGCGCGCCACCGCCACGTTGATCGGCTCGAACACGCACTGCACGCCGTACTCGTCCTGCAGGCGGAACGCCACCACCTCGAATTGCAGCTGCCCAATGGCGCCCAGGATCAGATCGTTGTTGCGCAGCGGCTTGAACAGCTGGGTCGCGCCCTCCTCGCACAGCTGCGACAAACCTTTCTGCAGCGCCTTCATGCGCAGCGGATCCTTGAGCACCGCGCGGCGAAACAGCTCGGGCGCAAAGTTCGGCACACCCGTGAACGTGAGGTTCTCGCCCTCGCTGAAGGTGTCGCCGATGTTGATGGTGCCATGGTTGTGCAGACCGATGATGTCGCCCGCGAACGCCTCTTCGGCTTGACTGCGGTCGGCCGCCAAGAAGGTCAATGCATCGGCGATGCGCACGTCCTTGTCGAGCCGCACGTGATGCATGCGCATGCCGCGCGTGTAGCGCCCCGAGCACAGCCGCATGAAGGCGATGCGGTCGCGGTGCCCCGGATCCATGTTGGCCTGGATCTTGAAGACGAAACCCGTGAGCTTGGGCTCGTCCGCCTGCACGGAGCGTTGCAGCGTCGGCCGCGGCAGCGGTCCCGGCGAATACTTCACGAAGGCGCGGAGCAGCTCCCGCACACCGAAATTGTTCACCGCCGAGCCGAAGAACACCGGCGTCTGGCGCCCGGCGAGATAGCGCTTGAGATCGAACTGCGGACTCGCGCCGCGCACGAGGTCGACCTCATCGAGGAATTGCGCGTAGCGGGCGCCGAGATACTCCTTGGCTTCCTCGCTCGCGAGGCCGTCGATGGTCTCATGGCTGCCCACCCGGCCCTTCTCCACCGGCACGTAGACGTAGATCCTGTCCTCGAGCAGATGATAGACGCCCAACAGGTCGCGGCCCATGCCGATCGGCCAGGTGATGGGCGAACACTGGATTTTGAGCACGCTCTCGATTTCGTCGAGCAATTCGATGGGCGAGCGGCCGTCGCGGTCGAGCTTGTTGACGAACGTGATGATGGGCGTATCGCGCAGGCGGCACACCTCCATGAGCTTGATGGTGCGCTCCTCCACGCCCTTGGCGCAGTCGATCACCATCAACGCCGAGTCCACCGCGGTCAAGGTGCGGTACGTGTCCTCGGAGAAGTCCTGGTGGCCCGGGGTGTCGAGCAGATTCACGATGCAATTGTCGAACGGAAACTGCATCACCGACGAGGTCACGGAAATGCCGCGCTGTTGCTCCAGGCGCATCCAGTCCGAGGTGGCATGGCGCGTCGCCTTGCGGCCTTTCACGGTGCCCGCCATCTGGATCGCGCCTCCGAACAAGAGCAGCTTTTCCGTGAGCGTGGTCTTGCCTGCGTCGGGGTGCGAGATGATGGCAAACGTTCTTCTTTTCCTTATTTCATCCGCAATTGCATCGCTCGACATCGGCGTCATTCCTCAAGGGTGTACACATTTCTGAAGGCGCATGGCGCGGTTCACGGCAACGCGATCGGCTGCCCTCCCTTCACGAGGCAGCCCGAAAAACATCATCGAATTGGGGATCTGGCGCGTCGGCAGCGGTGCCTGTGCACGAGAATTATACGGTATTTGGCGCATCGGCGCCTTCTGCGGCGTGCCGCGATCAGGCTGATCCGGCCCATCGCAGCGCGGAGCAAGCTCACGGGCGCCGGTGCTTAGTTGGCGTCCGGGGACAAGAGCCGGCGCAGCACCGCCGCATCCTCACGTCCGTTGGTGGCCTGGTAGTAGCCGCGCCGTATGCCCACCTGCTCGAAACCGAGCGAATGATAGAGCCGTGCGGCCCGGGTATTGGACGGCCTGACTTCGAGAAACGCCTCGTACATGCCCGCGCTGCGCGCTCGATCGATCAAGTACAGCAGCACCTTGCGCGCGAGACCGCGCCCTCGATACTCGTCGCGCACGCATACGTTGAGCACATGGGCCTCGCCGGCACCGATCGACATGATGCCGTAGCCCGCGATGTCGCTTCCGACCTCGACCACGCGGCAGATGTACCCCACCCGCAGGCAATCGCGAAAAATCCCTTCGCTCCACGGAAACTGATAGGCGGACCGTTCGATGGCCACCACCATGGGCACGTCCAGCTCGTGCATGGGGCGGATCTCGACCGCGGGAAAATCGAGATCCTGTTTGACGCTAGCCACGCGCGGCGACCTCGCGCGCGAACTTCAAATCCTGCCAGGCCTTGCGTTTGTCCGCGGGCGTGCGCAGCAGATACGCCGGGTGGTAGGTAACCACCAGCGGCACTCGGGCCTCACCGTAGGCGTGGACTTGCTGACGCAGACGGCCGAGCGATGAATCGGTGCGCAACAGGTTCTGCGCGGCGATCCGGCCGACGACCAGCATGATCTTCGGTTTCAACAACGCGATCTGCCGCTCGAGAAACGGCAAACAGGAATTCGTTTCGCTGGCAAGGGGATCACGATTTTGCGGCGGCCTGCATTTCAGCACATTGGCAATATATACCTGCTCGCGCGCCAAACCGATCGCCCGCAGCATGGAATTCAAGAGCTGGCCGGCGCGGCCGACGAAGGGCTCGCCCTGGCGGTCCTCCTCGGCGCCGGGCGCCTCGCCCACCACCAGCCATTGCGCCTCGAGGTTGCCCACGCCGAACACCGTCTGGGTGCGCGTCGCGCTGAGTCCGCAGCGGGTGCAGGCCGCGACGCGTTCGCGCAGCTGCGTCCAGTCGTAGCCGGCTTCGCGGTTCGCATCGGTGGGCTCGGTCGCATGCCGCCCCGCCACGGGAGCGACCCGGGTCGTCAAGCCCATCGCGTCGTCCGGCGCCGCGCCGCCAGGCGCCCGCACCACCCAGGACTCCAGCCCCAGGGCGGCCAAATACTCCTTGCGCCGCGCCGTACTCATGCGGGCGTGGGGGCCCCGCGCGGCCGTCTGCGCACTTTGCGATACAGCCACACGGCAGGGGCCGACATGGCGTAGCAGCCGAACAGCAGCAGGAACGCGATCGGCGGGTGCAAGGCGACGAAAACGAACACCAGCAGTACGGCCAAAATCACCCGGAATCGAACGCGCGCGCCCGTGTCCACTTGTTTGAAGCTGTTGAAGGCAAAGCGGCTGATCATGAGCGCACCGGCCGAGGCGGTGACCAGGAACGCCAGAATCAGTCCGGGCAATCCGATCTTGGTCTGGTCGCTCGCCAGCCAGATCAAGGCGGCGACCACCGCGGCGGCCGACGGACTCGGCAGGCCCTCGAAATAGCGTTTGTCCTGGGTGGCGGAGCGGGAGTTGAAGCGGGCCAGCCGCAGGGCCGCGGCGGCGGCGTAGAAGAAGCACACCACCCAGCCCAGCCGCCGCCACAACGGCCCGTACTCGGCGATGCGCGCGACCCCCCATTGGTAGGTGACGATCGCCGGCGCCAACCCGAACGACACCATATCGGACAGGCTGTCGTACTCCTTGCCGAACGCGCTTTCGGTATGGGTCCAGCGCGCGACCCGGCCGTCCAGACCGTCGAAAAACATGGCGACGAACACCGCGATGCCGGCGTTCTCGAATTTCAGGTCGATCGCCGCCACGATGGCGTAAAAGCCGGCGAACAGCGCCGACGTGGTCAGCAGGTTCGGCAGCCAGTAGACGCCGCGCGGCCGCGTTTGTGGGTCTTCGTCGTCGCTCATGAGTCCCCATAATACCAGGGGCCCTCATGTAAGATATGCGGCTATGCGCTTATCTCAATATCCGATTTCGACCCTCAAGGAAGTACCCGCCGACGCGGAGGTGCTCAGTCATCGGCTGATGCTGCGGTCCGGCATGATTCGCCGCTTGGCGGCCGGCCTATACACGTGGCTGCCCATGGGACTTCGCACCCTGCAGAAGGTCGAGCGCGTCGTTCGGGAGGAAATGAACCGCGCGGGGGGCCTGGAACTGTTGATGCCGACGGTGCAACCCGCCGAACTGTGGCAGGAGTCCGGCCGCTGGGCAAAATACGGTCCGGAACTGCTGCGGTTCAAGGATCGCCATGAGCGTGAGTTCGCCTACGGTCCCACGCACGAAGAAGTCATCACCGACATCGCGCGGCGCGAACTGCGCAGTTACAAACAGCTGCCGGTCAATTTCTATCAGATCCAATTGAAGTTCCGCGACGAGATTCGGCCGCGCTTCGGCGTAATGCGGGCGCGCGAATTCCTGATGAAGGACGCCTACTCGTTTCATGTCGATGAGCCCAGCCTCGCGCAGGGCTATCGGGCCATGTTCGATGCGTATACGCGCATCTTTACCCGGCTCGGCCTCAAGTTCCGCGCTGTCCAGGCCGATGGCGGCAACATCGGCGGCAGCACCTCGCAGGAGTTCCATGTACTGGCCGATTCGGGCGAGGACGCGATCGCGTTCTCGGACGCGGACGACTATGCCGCCAACGTGGAAACGGCGGCGACCCTGCGGGCCACCGCGCCGCGTGCCGCGCCCTCTCGCCCCTTGGCCAAGGTCGCGACGCCGAATGCACGCACCATCGCTGCGTTGAGCGAGTTCCTCGGTGTGGCGGCGGCGCAGACCGTGAAAACCTTGCTGCTGGACGGCAGCGACGGCGGCGTCGTTGCCTTCGTCCTTCGCGGCGACCATGAACTGAACGCGGTCAAGGCCCAGAAGTTGCCTGGCGTGGCCAATCCACTGCGCATGTCGAGCGCCACCCGGGTGCGCGAGGCCATGGGCAGCGATCCGGGCTCCGTCGGCCCCATTGGGTTCACCGGCACACTGTACGTCGATCATGCGGCCGCCCAGCTCGCGGATTTCGTCTGCGGCGCGAACGAAAAAGACATGCACTTCACCGGCGCCAATTGGGGCCGCGACCTGGCCGAGCCCTTCTCGGTGGATGTGCGCAACGTGCAGAAGGGCGACCCGAGTCCGAGCGGCCGCGGCACGCTCGATATCGCGCGCGGCATCGAGGTGGGACACATCTTCCAACTCGGGCAACTGTACAGCGACGCGATGAAAGCCACCGTGCTCGATGAGCAAGGCAAGGCGCAGGCCATGTTCATGGGCTGCTATGGCATCGGCGTCACCCGCGTGGTCGCGGCGGCGATCGAACAGAACCATGACGCCAACGGCATCATCTGGCCGGACGCCCTGGCGCCCTTCCAGGTGGTGCTGGTGCCCATCAACTACCAAAAGTCCGAGGCCGTGATGGAGGCCGCCGACAAGCTCTATGCAGAGTTCAACGCCGCCGGCATCGATGTGCTGCTCGACGATCGGGACGCACGGCCGGGGGTCAAATTCGCGGATGCGGAACTCATCGGCATCCCGCATCGAATCGTGATCGGCGATCGCGGCCTGGCGGCAGGTACGCTCGAATATCGGCATCGCCGCCAACCTGAGTCGATAGATATTTCGGCTGCCGATCCCGTAGGCTACATTCGACATAAGCTGAACAGCTGAGGTAACCCACTTGCGGTGGCGGCTCCGCGGAAAACTCGCCCTCGAACTGGGTGCGCTGGCATGGTGCTGCGCCCTCGCCGGAGCCGTGCGCGCGGACCAGCAGCGCGATCCCGAGCTCGAGAGCCTGCTGCAGAAAATCATCGCAAAAACCGATTGCTTCGCCGATAAGTACGATTCCGAGGTCTGGTACAAGTCCATGGAGCCCCGCCTGGTCCACTTCGTACCCACGCACGACGCGCGTATCGACATTCTCGATCACGTGTACTGCGAGGCGAAGCGCGACCCTACGCTGGAACTGCCGCCCGATCTGGTGATGGCGCTGATCGAGGTGGAAAGCCGTTTCGATCCTTGGGCCGTATCGCCGGCGGGTGCCGTCGGCCTGATGCAGGTGATGCCGTTCTGGCCCCGGCAATTGGGAGTCCAGAACCAACTGGTGCGCGCCGCACCCAACATCCGTATGGGCTGCGAGATATTGCGTTACTACTTGCGCGTGGAACATCACGACTGGACGCGCGCACTCGCTCGCTACAACGGCAGCGTCGGCCGCAACACCTATCCCGCGCTGGTCATGCAGCGCTGGCAGCGGGCGTGGCGGTTCTAGGGGGGGCTGGCGTCGACCTCCCGCACGCCCTCGACACGGGCCATCGAGGGCCCGCGATGCAGCCATCGGTGCAGCTGGTCCAGCGCGGCACGGGGTCCGTGCGCGACGACTTCCACCGAGCCATCGGCGAGATTGCGCGCCACGCCCCGGACGCCCAGGCGTTCGGCTTCGATGCGGGTGCTGTGACGGAAATAGACGCCCTGGACCTTGCCGGTGACGATGAACCGGCGGCTGACGCCACTCACCGGTGGGGTGAAGCTATTCGCTGGCTCGAGTCTTCCCATGACCCCAACGCCGCTAATGCGATTGATCGGCCGGCGTGGCGGCGTGCTGAGTCTCACCGTGCTGCGCATCGATGTGCTGGGCATTGGTGAGCGCGGCGCCGGCGTGATGCTTGGCTTCCATCGCCGCCAGCCGGGCCCGCGTGTACTCTTGCGCCTCGATGTGCTTCTCGGCGCGCGTGATGGCGGCCTGCGCTGCGTACAGTTCGGGCGAGGTTCCTTCGGTCGCCCCGGCGACGCGGGCCGCCGCGATGGCTTGGCGCGCATCGCTCATTTCTTGCACGGGAGCGCTGCTGCAGCCGGCTAGGCAGGCGATACCGACAAATACCGCAATGAAGCGCAACATAAGGGTAACGGACACTAACAACAGCGCTCAGAGCCGTCAAACCAGCCGCCCCTATACAATGCGCGACCCGGCGCAAATAATCCGTTGCGCCGGCGCTGCATATGCCGCAAACCACGTGGATTCCCCTTGAGGCAGACCGATGACCGATATTTTGATCTTGTATTATTCGCGCCAAGGCAGCACCGCGGCGCTGGCTCGACAAATATGCCGGGGCGTCGAAAGCGTCGAGGGGATGCGGGCGCGACTGCGCACCGTACCGGCCGTGGCGGCCACCACCGGACCCTTGGATCCGCCGGTGCCCGACGCGGGACCGCCCTACGCAACGCATGACGATCTGCTCGAATGCGCTGGTTTGATACTCGGCAGCCCCACCCGTTTCGGCAACATGGCGGCCCCGCTCAAGTTCTTTCTGGACGGCACCAGCGCGCTCTGGCTTTCCGGCGCACTGGTGGACAAGCCCGCCGCGGTGTTCACCTCCACCGAGAGCCTGCACGGCGGCCAGGAAACCACGTTGCTGTCCATGATGCTGCCGCTGCTCCACCACGGCATGGTCCTGGTCGGCCTGCCGTTCACCGAGCGAGGGCTGGCGGAGACCCGCAGCGGTGGCACTCCGTATGGTGCGAGCCACGCGTCGGCCGTGAGTGGACCGGGCGAACTATCCGACGCCGAACGCGACCTGGCGCGCGTGCTCGGCGCCCGCGTGGCAACCTTGGCAAGCCGGCTGGGGAGGCGGACATGAGCGCCGAACGCAAGACGCGGCTGCTCGCCATCGGGCTGTGGGCCGCACTGGCCGTGAGCTTGCTGGCCTGGATGGCGGTCGGCTATCCGTGGCCCATCTGCGTGATCGCGGTCCTCATTTTGACGGCGCCGCTCAATGGGTTGATCCGCGGGCGCCGCTACACCTATGCGTGGGCAACCTTGTTCGCGATTCCATACCTCGTATTTGCGCTCACCGAATTGCTGGTGAATCCGGCGGCGCGATGGGTCGCCGCGTCGAGCCTGCTGCTGGTTTTCGGCTGGTTCTGCGCTATGGTTTTGTTTCTGCGAGCCTCTCCAACACGTCGCGAATGAAGGGGATGGTGAGCCGGCGCTGCGCGATCAAGGACGCCTCGTCGAGCTGATCCAGCAGGAGGTGCAGCGACTTCAGATCGCGCGGCATCCGACGCAGCAGATACTCGGAAGTCTCCTGCGGCAGTTGCAGCCCACGCTGAGCGGCGCGCAATCTCAAGGCGTCGACCCGCCCGGCGTCGTCCAGGTCGTGCAGCTGATAGACCACGCACGCGGCCGCACGCGAGCGCCAATCCTCGAGGCACCACGCGATTTGGCGCGGCGCCGCGGCGGCTGCGAAAATCAGTCGCGTTCGCAACTCCGCCGCTTCATTGAACGAGCGAAACAACGCCCGCTCCCACTCGAGGTCTCCCGCCACCGCGGCCACATCGTCGAGGCAGAGCACGCGGCATGTCTCGAACCCGACCAGCGCCTCGGGCGGCAACGCCAGGCTGCGGTCCAAGGGAAAATACGCGGCCGTCTCGCCTGCCGCCGCGCACACCGCCTGCAGCAAATGGGTTTTGCCCGAACCCGACGCGCCCCAGAGCCACACGGGCGCGCTGCCCGGACCGCGCAAAGCGGCGACCACCTCGGCGTTGTCTCCGGCCGCGAAGCTCTCGAAGATCGCGTCGGCGCGCAGGCGCACTCCGAGCGGCAGTTGTTTCATGCGGGCTTCGGTCCGCGGGTCGCGTCTCGGGAATGCCGCAATCGCGCTTGGTGAGCCGCTTGCCGCCCATAGACCAGGACGTAATCGATGCCGCTCACCACCACGGTGACGAACACCAGCGCTCCCAAGCATAGAATGACCCACCGCGGGGGCCACGCATACTGCCGCGCACCGATGACGGCGAGAATGAAGCTCACCTGGCACAAGGTGTTGAGCTTGCTGATGGAAGATGGCCGAGCTTCGACCGGCCCGAGCCACGCCCGGTAACTGACCGCGCCCGCGACGATGATGCAATCGCGCGCGATCACGGCACTGGTCAGCCATACGGGCACTGCGCCCTGAAACGCGAGCATCACGAAGCCCGTGGCCACCATCAGCTTATCCGCCAGCGGATCGAGGATGCCGCCCAGCTCGGTCTGCCAGCCGAAACGCCTGGCGAGGTAGCCATCGACCACATCGGAGGCGGCGGCCGCCCCGAACAGCCAGAAGGTGCTGACGAACTCATGATGCGCCAGCGTCAGCGCGATCGGCACGATCAGCAGAATTCGGATCGAACTGATGAGATTCGGCAGTTGGCGCAGCCAGCGACGCATCGGTCTAGCGGCGCAGCTGGAAGCGTTGAACCCCATTGTCGCCCGCCGGCAGGGACTGCAATCGACCGTTCAAGGCCAGCGTGTGCTGCAGCGACTCGACGCCGCCGCGCGTGGTCAGCCGGTACCGCACCACATCGCCGGTCAATGCCTGGACGCTCACATGCGAGATGAACGTCAACGATTCGAGGTAGGTCTGCACGCTCGCGTAGTCGCGCAGGTCCGCGATACCGCTCACCTCGATGTCGACCGGCGCGAGGCTGCCGCTGGCGGCGAACAGGCCGGCATACAGATCCGCCGCGCGGTTCACCCCCTCCGCCGTGCCCGAGAACTCGCTGCTGCGGTCTTGAAACAGGTGGGTCCAGCGCACGCCGGCGGCCGCGGTCGCATTGTTCGCACGGCCGATGAGCACGCCGTCCGCGCCGAGTCGATGCGCGATTTCGGCCAGCGAACTCACGCCGCCGCCGGCCGCAGCGCCGCCCAGGCTGGAATAGTCGAGATGATTCTTCTGCAGATCGGCCGCGCTGGGCCACAGCAACGGAACGCCGCGCAACTCGGCTGCCGCATCGACCGCCCCTTTCAACTCGGAGGTGTCCTCGGCGGTCACCAAGGTTCCCGTCTGCGGTCCGGTCTGTTCGCCCAGCCAGACGAACGTCACAGGCCGCTCGCGTCCCCACAGCGGCTGGCCGTTCTGGGTCAGCCAGCGCTCGATGGCGGGCCCGTCGAAGGCCACCCACAGCTGATTGTCCGACGCACCGCGGTATTGCTGAACATAGCGCCGCGCATTGCCCAGCAGGGGCGCAAACGCGGCGTCCTCATCCGCCGTGCGGCGCCCCGTGACCCGGATCAGCACGATTCTCATGGCCGCCTGGAAAGCGGCCGATTGCGCGCCTTCCGAGCGGTCGGTGACCGGCACGGTAGCCTGGTAGATCTCCGCACGGGTCAAACCGAACGCCGCATCGCCGCAGCAGGCGGCGCCGACGCTCAAGCACAAAACGGCCGCTAGACGCAAATATCGCCGGTAAATATCGTTGTAATGCTGTGCCATGGAGTAATCGCGGAAGCTGGTAGTCCCCTGATGTAAAATACCACAGCTTGCCGACCCGCCGCGTCGGCCCCACCCGAACCTCGAGGACGCGAATGACTCAGCCAGCGCCAATGACTTACCGCGACGCCGGCGTCGACATGGACGCCGGCGAGGAGTTGGTGGAGCGGATCAAGCCGGGCGTGAAGCGCTCGATGCGACGCGAGGTGCTGGGCGGCCTCGGCGGTTTCGGCGCGTTGGTCGAGGTGCCGCTGGATCGCTACCGCAAGCCCGTGCTGGTCTCGGGCACCGACGGCGTCGGCACCAAGCTGCGGCTCGCGATCGATACCGGCCGCCACGACACGGTGGGCATCGACTTGGTCGCCATGTGCGTCAACGACGTGGTGGTGCAAGGTGCCGAACCGCTGTTCTTCCTCGATTACTTTGCCACCGGAAAACTCGTGGTCGACATCGGCGCGCGGGTGATTGCGGGCATCGTCGAGGGCTGCGTGCAGGCCGGCTGCGCGCTGGTCGGCGGCGAGACCGCCGAGATGCCCGGCATGTATCACGGCGACGATTACGATCTGGCCGGCTTTTGCGTGGGCATCGTCGAGAAAGACGCCATCATCGACGGCAGCAACACCGCGGCCGGCGATGCGGTGCTGGGACTGCCGTCGTCGGGACCGCACTCGAACGGCTTCTCCATGATTCGCAGGATACTGCAGATGTCGGGGGCCGACCTCGAGACCGGCCTCGACGGCGTCGCGCTGGTCGATCGGCTCATGGCGCCGACGCGCATTTACGTCAAGCCCTTGCTGGCTCTCCTGCAAGCACTGCCGGTGCATGGCATTGCCCACATCACGGGTGGCGGGTTGCTCGACAACATCCCGCGCGTGATCCCGGAGGGTCTCGAAGTCGTGCTGGAGCGCAAGGCGTGGCGACGGGAGCCCGTGTTCGACTGGTTGCAAAGGGCCGGCAGCGTTACCGATGCGCAGATGTATCGCGTCTTCAATTGCGGTATCGGCATGACGCTGCAATTGTCCGCGCAGGATGCGGATCGTGCCATCGAGATACTGCGCGCGGCGGGCCAGGAGGCCGCGGTGATCGGCGAAGTGAAGAGCGGCACCCGCGGCGTCGTCATCGCTTGAGCCCGCACGCGCCGCTGCCGATTGCCGTGCTCGTCTCCGGCCGCGGCAGCAACATGCAGGCGCTGGTGGAGCACAGTCGCCGGGCCGATGCGCCCTATCGCGTCGCGCTGGTGCTGTCCGACAACGCGCAAGCGCGCGGGCTCGTGATCGCTCGCGATCTTGGGATCGCGACGCGCGCCGTGCCGGCGGACAAATCCATCGATCGCTCGGTCTATGATCGGGCACTAGCGGCGGCCGTCGACGAGTGCGAACCAGCGTTGATCGTACTGGCAGGGTTCATGCGCATCCTGTCGGCCGATTTCGTCGCGCGGTATAGCGGCCGGATCCTCAACATCCATCCTTCGCTGCTGCCCAAGTATCCCGGCTTGCACACTCATCGCAAGGCGCTCGCGGCCCACGATGCGACGCACGGCGCGACCGTGCATTTCGTGACGGCGGAACTCGACGGCGGCCCGCCCGTCATTCAGGCGCGCGTGAACGTCGAGCCCGGCGACGATGAAACCTCGCTCGCGGCGCGTGTGCAGGCGATGGAACACCGCATCTATCCGCTGGCGGTGAACTGGTATTGCGCGGGGCGCCTGCGTTGCCATGCGGGCACGGCGTGGCTCGACGGCAAGGCGCTGAGCGGGCCTTTGTTGTACGACCCCGCCATGACCGGGGAGGCCACGTCTGGGAACGCCACGATCACGGGCAGCGTATCCGCCACGGGCGGCGCCGCGCCACCAGGCGATGCACGGCCATCGCAGAGGCAGGCGTAGTGCGCACGACGCATCCCTTCGTACTGGCCGGAGCGATGATACTCGGCGCCGCGAGCAGCGGCGCCGCGTTCCCCCAACCCGCGGACGAGCCGCCGGTCGCGCCCTTCGCGGCCCACTACACTGCAGATTGGCGCGGCATCAACGTCGGCACCAGCGATCTCGAACTGAAAGCCGATTCGGCCCCCGGAAACTACGTCTACACCTGGACGATGGCCGCCCGCGGGGTATTTCGAATCGTCTATAGCAACGACGTGATTCAGAAGAGCTGGTTCAGCGTGGTCCGCAGTCATGTGCGGCCCGATAAATACCGCGCGCAGGACGGTGCGTCCACCGCGAGCATCGATTTCGATTGGGACGCGGGGCGCGCCCGCGGCGAGTCGGAAAAGAAGCCCGTGGACTTGAAGCTCGACCAGGGCGCGCAGGATGTGATGTCCATCCAGGTCGAGGTGATGCTGGATCTCGAGCACGGCGATCTGCCGACGACCTTTCGCATCCTCGACAAGGACGAGATCAAGGATTTCGAGTATACGCAAGAAGGCAACGCCCGCCTTCGCACCGCTCTGGGCGAACTCGACACGGTGATAGTCTCCAGCCGCCACGTCGGCAGCAACCGCGTGCTGCGCATGTGGTTCGCGCCGTCGCAGGGCTTCGTCCCCGTGCTCGCCGAACGCTCGCGCGACGGCAAGGTGGAATTCACGATGAAGATCAAGACGCTGAATGCACCGCGCACGCCGGCGGCGCCCGCGGCCTGAATCCCGGGTGCTGAATTCTCCCCAGTCCCGGCATCCCCGCTTGCCCGACTCAGGTCTTCGGCAATGTCACGCCGCGCTGGCCCTGGTACTTGCCGCCGCGGTCCCGGTACGACGTTTCGCAGATCTCGTCGGACTCGAAGAACAGCATCTGCGCCACGCCTTCATTCGCATAGATCTTTGCCGGCAGCGGCGTGGTGTTCGAGAACTCGAGCGTGACGTGGCCTTCCCACTCGGGCTCCAGAGGCGTTACGTTCACTATTATACCGCAACGTGCATATGTGCTTTTTCCCAGGCAAACGGTCAGCACACTGCGCGGAATGCGGAAGAATTCGACGGTGCTCGCCAGCGCGAACGAGTTGGGCGGGATGATGCATACCGGCCCCTTGAAGTCGACGAACGACTTCTCGTCGAAGCTCTTCGGATCGACGATGGTGGAATTGATGTTGGTGAAAATCTTGAATTCGTCGGCGCAGCGCACGTCGTAGCCATAGCTCGACGTGCCGTACGACACGATTTTGTGGCCGCCCGACACCCGCACCTGTTCGGGTGAAAACGGCTCGATCATTTGGTGCGCCGCAGCCATGCGCCTGATCCACCGGTCGCTCTTGATGCTCATTAAGTGGCTTCGACCGTGATCTTGGGAAACATTCGGCTGTAATCCTTGTTGAGAGTCGACAGTCGCGCGGCCGTGCGGCGCGCCATCTGAAAATAACGTTGCGCCCGCGCGCTGCCGGGCTCCGCGACCACGGTCGGTGTGCCGCCGTCGGCGTCCTCCCGGATGCGAATGTCCAGGGGCAGCTCGCCCAAGAGCTGCACGCCATATTGTTCGGCCATGCGCGCCCCGCCGCCGCTGCCGAACACGTGCTCGACATGCCCGCAGTGGCTGCAGACGTGCACGCTCATGTTCTCCACCACGCCCAAGACCCGCACCTCGACCTTTTCGAACATCTTGAGACCTTTGCGGGCATCGAGCAATGCGATGTCCTGCGGAGTGGTCACGATGACCGCGCCGCTCACGGGGACGCGCTGTGCGAGGGTGAGCTGAATGTCGCCGGTGCCGGGCGGCATGTCCACCACGAGGTAATCGAGTTCGCCCCAGTTCGTTTCGCCGAGCAGCTGGGTCAGCGCCTGGGTCACCATGGGACCGCGCCAGGCCATGGGCTGCTCCGCGTCGATCATGAAGCCGATCGACATCACGGCGACGCCATGCGACCGCAGCGGCGTCAGATGCTTGCCGTCCGTGCTTTCCGGCTTCTGGCCGGCAAGGCCCATCATCAGAGGCTGACTGGGACCGTAGATATCGGCGTCGAGCAGCCCCACCCGCGCACCCTGGGCAGCCCAGGCGAGCGCCAGATTCGCCGCCGTGGTCGATTTACCCACCCCGCCCTTGCCCGAGGCCACCGCGATCACGTTTTTGACGCCGGCCAGCGGCTTCAAGGTTTTTTGTACGGCGTGGGCGGTGATATTCGCCTGCAGCGCCAGTTCGATCCGCGCGCCGCCCAGTTCCGGCTGCAAATAGCTCTGCAGCGCCGGCAGCAATTCCACGGCATAATCCTTCACCGGGAAACCGAACGTCAGTTCGATACGAACAATGCCGGAATGCACCGACAGCTCACCGAGGCACTTGGCCTGACCCAAGGTCTGGCCCAAGTAGGGATCGGTGTAAGTACTTAGTTTTGCGCGTAGCGCGTCGGCCGGGGCAGTTTGCGTCATATGTGTGACGTATTCTAGCGCAGGCCGACTGGCTCG
Source organism: Gammaproteobacteria bacterium (assembly GCA_003134045.1). Taxonomy (GTDB): domain Bacteria; phylum Pseudomonadota; class Gammaproteobacteria; order Steroidobacterales; family Steroidobacteraceae; genus Bog-1198. The sequence goes on along the minus strand of PLAH01000195.1, from coordinate 34,544 downwards.
TGCGGTATGGCATAATTCGGGGTAACCCTGAAGGTGAGAATTAAGCCCTGCCGAGGAATGTGCAACTTGAAGGCACCGAATGAGTTTATTTGCCAACTACCGTGCCGATCGACTGATCGCCGAGGTTAAATCCAGCGGGGACCCCGGCAGCCCGCTCGCGAAAAAGGCGTTGGAGAAGCTGGTCGCTCTGGGGCCGAACGCCATCGATCCGATCGTGGGCGCGCTGACCAACGCCGAGAAACGCGAGACTCTGGCCTACGTGGAGGCCTTGTCGCGCCTGATCGACAGCAAGAGCCTGCCGCACCTGCTGCGCGCCATGGCGGACGCGAACGGCCGCGCCATGTCGGGTATTTCCTGGGCCTTATCCTCCAGCCGCAACTATCCCGCCGCCGCCCTGCTCGACGCGTTGACCAAACCTGGCATGCCCAAGCAGGCCATCATCGATGTCATCGCGGCCCAGAAAGCGCGTTTCAACGTGCGCGAACTGCTGCACGCCGCCTATACCCAGGAGGCCAGCGAACGCACGGGTCTGTTCAAGATCATCGGCGAGATCGCCGACGACTCGTCCATCGACGATCTGATCGCCCGAATCGAGGGCAAGGACCCGGTCGCCCGGCTGCATATCATCAACGTTCTGGCGCGCTTCAACACGCCGCGCGTGCAACAGGCCATCCAACGGCAGCTCAAGGACAACAGCAAATTCATCCGCGCCGCGGCGCTCGCCGCCCTCGCGCGCATGGACGGACCGTTCGACATGGCACTCCTCTGCGGCATGCTGCGAGACCCTGAAATCGAGGTGCAGAACAAAGCCGTCGACGTGCTCGTGCGCGCCAATCATCCGGATACGGTCAAGTTTCTGGTCGACGTGCTCAAGGATGAGAACGAATACGCGCGGCGCGCCGCCGTCGAAGTGCTGAACGTCGTCGGCACCTCGAAATCCGTGAAGTACCTGCTCGAGGTGATCGCGGACAGCGATTGGTGGGTGCGCACCCGCGCTGCGGACGCGCTGGGCAAGATCGGCGGCCCGCGCGTCGTGGACGCGGTGCTCACACTCATCAAGGACGAGAATCAAGACATCCGTCGCGCCGCCATCGAGATTCTGAACCAGACCAAGGACGAACGCGCCGTGGCACAGTTGATCGAGGCGACGCGCGACAAGGATTGGTGGGTGAGCGAGCGCGCAGTGGACGCACTGGCGGAGATCGGCACCACCAAGGCCGTGCCGCGTTTCATCGAAATGCTGGGGGCGGGAGAGCCGAAATCCCTGCCCACGGTGGTGCGCGCCGTCGCCAAGGTCGGCGATTCCAAGAGCATCGAGCACCTGCTGCCGTTGTTGCAGCGCCCCGAGAACGAAATCAAAGTCGAGGTGATCTCGGCGCTCGCGAAACTGGCGGACGAGCGGCGTGCGGACACCATTCGCCTGCAGCTGCAGACCATGCCGGGCGCCGCGGACGGCAGCGTCAGCGTCGCCATCGCCCGCGCCATGCAGGAACTGGAGAACCGGTTCTCGACGCAGCAGGTCGCGGCCAATAACCGCGCGGTCCAGATGCAGGAACCCGCCAAGACGCTGCTCATCGACAACCAGGAGCTGTCGAGGGTGGTCAAGGAGAACGAGGCGAAGCTGGAGCGTCTCGACATCGCGACCTTGAAACCGGGCGATGTAATCGAGGGCCGCTACAAGTACATCGAAAAGATCGGCAAGGGCGCGTTCGGCACGGTGCTGCTCATGGAAGACACCGTGGTCGAAGAGCGGCTCATCCTGAAATTCTTGAATCCGAACGTGGCGTCGGACGAGGAGATGATGAAGCGTTTCGTGCACGAGCTGCGCTACAGCCGCAAGATCACGCACAAGAACGTCATCCGCATCTACGATTTCCTGTACATCCAGGGCAACTACGCCATTTCGATGGAATACTTTCCTTCCCACACCCTGGGCGGCGAAATCGTCAACGAGAAGCCGGTCGAGCTCAAGCGAGCGATCAAGTTCGGCATCGACATCGCCACCGGCATGGCGGTGGCGCACCAGGCGGGAATCGTGCACCGCGACTTGAAGCCGGCCAACGTGCTCATCGACAACGAGAGCCTGCTGAAGATCGTGGACTTCGGCGTGGCCGCCGCACAGAGCCAGGGCGACACGCAGTTGACCAAGACCGGCTATGTCATCGGATCGCCGAAATACATGGCGCCCGAACAGATATTGGGCAAAAAGGTCGACGAACGCGCGGACATCTACAGCCTGGGCGTCATTCTGTACGAGCTGCTGACAGGAGTGCCTCCTTATTCGCGCGGCGATCACATGTCCGTCATGTACCAGCACGTCCAGGGCAAGGCGCGGCCGCCGATCGACATCAACAAGGGATTGCCGGTGGCGCTGAACGATCTGGTGGTGAAATGCATGTCGCTGGACAAGGCCAAGCGTGCGCAGAGCATGGACGAACTGCGCCTGGCGCTCGAGAAGTTCCTGTGAGCGGCCCCGCCGGCGGGGCCTTTTGACCCCGGCAGTTGGACTTACCTCACGTTTACGCGCCATCGCCGGCCCAAACGCTCGAAAAACCAAACGCTTACGGGTAGCCTTGGCCGTCATGGCAAGAATCGACGCATTCCTCAAACTCGCGGTGGCACAAGGCTGCTCCGATCTGCATCTGGCGGTCGGTGTGCCGCCCATGATGCGAATGCACGGCGATCTCATGCCCATCAAATTCCGCGACTTGGGCGACACGGAACTCGAGAGCTACATCACCGAGGTCCTGACCCAATCGCAGCTCAAGGTGCTGCGCGACGGGCACGATCTGGATTTCTCCTACGTCTCGGCCGAAGGCGGCCGCTTCCGGGTCAACGTATTTCGCAAGGAGACGGGCATCGGCGCGGCGTTTCGCGCCATCCCGACCACCATGCCCAGCATCGATCAGCTCGGCCTGCCGCCCATCGTGCGCAAGCTTTGCGATTATCACCAAGGCATGATCCTGGTGACCGGCGCCACCGGCACCGGCAAGTCGACGACGCTCGCCTCCATGATCGACCATCTGAACGCGACCCGTTCGGTGAACATCATCAGCCTGGAAGATCCGATCGAGTTCGTTCATCGCAGCAAGTCGAGCCAGATCATCCAGCGCGAATTGGGCACGCACCTGCCTTCCTTCGCGGAGGGCGTGCGGGCGGCCATGCGCGAGGACCCCGACGTGATTCTGGTCGGCGAAATGCGCGATGCCGAAACGATTTCGATGGCGATGACCGCGGCGGAAACGGGGCACCTCGTGCTCGGCACCCTGCATACCACCAGCGCCACCAAGACGCTGGACCGCATCATCGACGCGCTGCCGACCGACGAGCGCGAACAGACCAAGAGCTTTCTGGCCGCCAGCCTGATTGCGGTCATCACGCAGATTCTGGTCAAGAGTCCCGACCAGCGCGCCCGCCGGGCGATCTGCGAAGTGATGGTGGTCACCAAGGCCATCGGCAAGCTCATCATGACGGACCAGACGCATCAGATTCCGAGTCAGCTGCAGATGGGCCGCGAACATGGCATGCAGCTGATGGATCAGGCCTTGCTCGCCGCCATTGCCGCCAAGGAGATCGATCCCGAGCAGGCCTACATCTACGCCGCCGACAAACGTCCATTTCAGCGCTATGTCACCGACATGGCCGGTGCGCCGCCCGAACCCGTGGCGCCTTGAGCACGCCATGCCAGCCATCGACAGCTATTTGACTCAAGTGATCGAGAAGAACGGTTCGGACCTGCACTTCCTGGCGGGCGACCCGGCCCGGGTGCGCCAATACGGCGAACTGAAAGCGCTGCGCCCCGAGCCGCTGGCGGCCGAGATGGTCAAGACGACCCTGTACGAGATCATGCCCAAGCTGTCCGTCGAGCGATTCGAGGCGAAAGACGGCACCGATTTCGCGTACAGCATTCCCGGCGTGGCCCGCTTCCGAGTCAACGTCATGCGTCAATTGAACGGCATGGGCGCGGTGTTTCGCGTCATTCCTTCGAAAGCGCGCACCGCTCAGGAGCTCAAGCTGCCCGAAGCGGTGATGAATCTTTGCAAGATGAACAACGGACTGATCCTGGTCACCGGGAAGACCGGTTCCGGCAAGTCCACCACGCTGGCCGCGATGGTGGATGACATCAACACGCGCGAGAAGGGNNCACATCCTCACCATCGAGGATCCCATCGAGTTCGTGCACGTTCGCAAGCAGTGCCTCATCAGTCAACGCGAAATCGGCGTGCACGCCGCCTCCTTCTCCTCGGCGCTGATGTCGGCGTTGCGCGAGGATCCGGATGTCATTCTGGTGGGCGAGCTGCGCGACCTCGAGACCATGAGCATCGCCGTGACGGCGGCGGAGATGGGCATTCTGGTGATGGGAACGTTGCATACCAACGGCGCCGCAGCCACCGTGGATCGTCTGGTGAACGCATTCCCGGCGGACAAGCAGCCGCACGTGCGCACCATGCTGTCCACCAGCCTGCGCGGCGTCGTCTCGCAGCAACTCATCCCCACGGTCGACAAACAGGGCCGCGTCGCTGCCCTGGAGATTCTCATCAATACGCCGGCGGTGGCCAACCTGATCCGTCAGGGCAAGATGGATCAGCTGGAAAACGCCATGCAGAGCGGCGGCGCCACCGGCATGCGGCTGATGGACACGGCCATCCAAACCCTGCTGGATTCACGGCAGATTTCCGGCCAGGAAGCTTTCAAGAAAGCCATCAACAAGAGCCGCTTCGAACAGTTCAGAAACGCCCCTTGAGCCGCCCGGACGGGCACCCTTAGGGTCCACCGGCGGGTCCCGCCGTGGCATAATCTGGCATGACCGAACGACGCCGAATTCTCGTTACCAGCGCGCTGCCCTATGCCAACGGGCCGCTCCACTTGGGGCACATTCTCGAGGCCATCCAGACCGACATCTGGGTCCGTTTCCAGAAACTCCGCGGCCACGAATGCTACTACGTGTGCGCCGACGACACGCACGGCACGCCCATCATGCTCAAGGCCCAGGCGGAGGGAGTGACCCCCGAGGCATTGATCGAAAAGGTCAACATCGAGCACCGCCGCGATCTGGCCGAAATGCTGATCGGCATGGACAATTTCGGCTCGACCCACTCGCCCGAGAACCAGGCGCTGTGCGAGAGCTTGTACCGCACCCTGCGGGACGCCGGGCACATCGACCGGCGCACCATCAGCCAGGCGTACGACGACACGGCCAAGATGTTCCTGCCGGATCGATACATCAAAGGGACCTGTCCGGTCTGCGGCACCCCCGACCAGTACGGCGATTCGTGCGAGAACTGCGGCTCGACCTATACGCCGGCGGATCTCGAGAATCCGCTGTCGGTGGTCAGCGGCACGGCGCCGGTGTGGCGCGATTCGGAGCACTACTTCTTTCGCTTGAGCGCCTTCGAGCCGAGCCTCGCCCGCTGGGTGAAGAGCGGCGCGGTGCAGGAGAGCGTGGCCCGCAAGCTCGGCGAATGGTTCACGCAGGGTTTGAAGGATTGGGATATCTCGCGCGATGCGCCGTATTTCGGCTTCGAGATCCCGGACGCGCCCGGCAAATATTTCTACGTCTGGTTCGACGCCCCCATCGGCTACCTGGGGAGCTTCGCGCAACTGTGCGAGCGCACCGGCCTCAAATTCGACGAGTTCCTGGGCCGCGATGGCGGCACGGAATTGCATCATTTCATCGGCAAGGACATTCTGTACTTCCACACGTTGTTCTGGCCGGCCGTGCTCGAGGGGGCCAACCTGCGCCGCCCGACCTCGGTCCACGCCCATGGGTTCCTGACCGTCAACGGTCAGAAGATGTCCAAGGCGCGAGGCACGGGCATCACCGCGCGCCAATACCTGGACAGCTTCAAAGCCGAATACCTGCGCTACTACCTGGCGGCCAAGTTGGGTCCCGGAATCGACGATTTGGACCTGAACCTGGAGGAGTTCGCCACCCGGCTCAATTCTGAGATCGTGGGCAAGCTGGTGAACATCGCCAGCCGCTGCGCCGGGTTCATCGCCAAGAGCGCCGGCGGGAAACTCAGCGATGCCCTGCCCGAACCCGAACTCTATGCCGCGTTCATCGCGGCCGGCGAACCTCTGGCCGCCGCGTACGAGGCGTGCGATACGGCGAGCGCCGTCCGCGAGATCATGGGCCTCGCGGACCGGGCCAACCAGTACATCGATCATCACAAGCCGTGGGCGCTCGCGAAGCTTGCCGGGCAACCGGGCGCCGACTTGGGCCTGCACGCCCAAGTGCAGAGCATCTGCACCCAGGGGCTCAACCTGTTTCGCGTGCTGATGATCTACCTGCAGCCGGTGCTGCCGGACATGGCAGCCAAGGCGCAGCGCTTCTTCCAGGAAGGCCCATGGACATGGGGCAGCACGGCGACACCCCTCCTCGGCACGGCGATCCTGCCATACGAGGCGCTGGCGACGCGACTCGACCCGAAGGCCGTCGCGGGGCTCGTAGCGCCGCAGGCGGAGGCACCCGCCGGTGCGGCCTCGCAGGGCGGCACGAACCCCCCATCCGCGTCGCGCGTATCACGCCCGGCGAGCGCGTCCCCTGTGGACGGCGCGACGCCGGCGGCACACGTGAGCGCCCCAGCATCCGGGCCGGGCGCCCCCAAAGCGACGCCCCGCACTCCGTCCACGGCGGGTGCCTCCGATACCGCCACGCTGGCGGCCGCCGCCGCCGTCGAGGGCAACTCCATCTCGATCGACGACTTTTTGCGCGTCGACCTGCGCGTGGCCCGGGTGGTGAGCGCCGAGACGATCGCGGGTGCCGACAAGCTGCTCAAGCTGCACCTCGACGTGGGCGAACTCGGCGAGCGCGACATCTTCGCGGGCGTGCGCGCGGCGTACGAGCCCGCCTCGCTGGTCGGCCGCCTGATCGTCGTGGTGGCGAACCTGGAGCCGCGCAAAATGAGGTTCGGCGTGTCCGAGGGCATGATGTTGGCGGCGGGCCCGGGCGGCAAGGACATCTTCGTGCTGTCGGCCGATACCGGGGCCACCCCCGGCATGCGCATCAAGTGACATGAACGCACCGTCCGCGCCCGACATCGCGGCGCGTATCGACGCCCTGCTGCCGCAGACCCAATGCACTCGCTGCGGCTACGCCGGGTGCCGCCCGTACGCAGAGGCCATTGCCGACGGCACAGCGCCGATCAATCAATGCCCGCCGGGCGGCAGCGCGACGATTCAGGCACTGGCCGAGTTGCTGGGCCGCGACATTCGACCGCTGAATCCGGCCAACGGCGTGGAGTCGCCGCCGCAGATCGCCTGGATCGACGAATCGCGCTGCATCGGGTGCGCGCGTTGCCTCGCGCCGTGTCCCGTCGACGCCATCGTCGGCGCCGGCAAATTCATGCACACGGTCATCGCGGAACACTGCACGGGATGCGAGCTATGCATCGCGCCGTGCCCGGTCGATTGCATCGAGATGCGCCCGACACCCGCACCCCGGCCGAACCGGCCCGATGTGAATCGCCGGCGCGCCGACGCCCATACCGGCCGGCTGCTGCGGCGCGCCGCCGAACGGCAGCGCGCGCTCGATGCGAAGAAGGCGGGCGCTGCGCCGCGGGCGCCCGAGGGGGGAGCCGCGCCATGAACGACGCCAAGCGGCGCGAGATCTTCGCGCGGTTCAAGCAGGCGAATCCCGCACCCCGCACCGAACTGCATTATCGATCGCCGTTCGAGCTGTTGATCGCGGTGATCCTGTCCGCGCAAGCCACCGACAAGGGCGTCAACAAGGCGACCCCGGCGCTGTTCCGCGCCGCCCACACCCCCGCCGCCATGCTGGCGTTGGGCGTCGCCGGCCTGACGCCCTTCATCAAGACCATCGGCCTGTTCAACAGCAAGGCAAAGAACATCATCGCGACGTGCCAGGCGTTGGTCACGCAGCACGGCGGCGAGGTGCCGAGGACCCGCGAAGCCTTGGAAGCGCTCCCCGGCGTGGGCCGCAAGACCGCGAACGTCGTCCTGAACACGGCGTTCGGCGAGGCCACCATCGCGGTCGACACGCACATCTTTCGAGTGGCGAACCGCACCGGTCTGGCGCCCGGCAAGAGCGTGCGCGAGGTCGAGGACAAATTGATGAAGTTCGTCCCGCCGGAATATCGGCGGGACGCGCATCATTGGCTCATCTTGCACGGCCGCTATGTCTGCAAGGCCCGCGTACCGGACTGCCCCGCCTGCCGCATCGCCGATTTGTGCGAGTATCGTCACAAGACCTAAGGTGGCGGCGGCATGAGCACGTTCGGTTCGTATACGCGGGAACAACTGCGGGAGGCCTACTCGGACGCGTGGCGCAAACAGCTCGCCGCCGCGCCGCTCTCGCCGCTCGAGGCCATGCTCGCGGACGTCATCGGTCTGCATCCCGAGTATCAGCCCATCGTGCAAGACTCGGAGCGGGCGCTGGGGCTGGACCCGGGCGCCGGCGCGGACAATCCGTTTTTACATATGGGGCTGCACATGGCGGTGCGCGAGCAACTCTCCATCGACCGGCCGCCGGGGGTGCGTCAACTGCAACTCGAGCTCGCGGCGCGCTTGGGCGATGCGCACCGCGCCGAGCACGTGCTGATGGAATCGCTGGCCGAGACCCTGTGGGAAGCGCAGCGCGCCGGGCGTCCGCCGGACGAGGTCCGCTATCTGGCCTTGGCGCGGCACCGCGCCGCGGGTGGCACCGCGACATAATCCAAAGTTAACGAAGCTTCATCCGCGCTTCATCACGATGGCGAGCGCTCGCCGCTATTCTAGAATCGATGCGCGCCCTGGCTCCGGTACTTGCTATGTTCATCGTCATCGTGCCGATGCTCGGTGCCATGGCTGCCAGCGGCGCCGAATGGGGCCCCCGTGCCGCGAACGCCGGCGGCGCCGCGGCCGCGCCGCCGGCGCAGCCTGCTGCAACTCCGGCTCCCGATGGCGATGCAGCCGCCAAGCACGCCCGCCGCACGGCCTGCCTCAAGGAGGCGAAAACCAAAAAGCTCGTCGGAGCCCGCAAAGCGGCGTTCATCAAGGATTGCACCGCGGCTCGCTGACGCTGCCCGCCTGCGCCGCGATGGACGCGTCGCGCCGGTGTGATATTTCACGCCGTTCTACGCCATTTGCGCGCCGCGCAGCACGGGGTATTGGGCGTCGAGCACGCGCTGCGTCAACTCGCGGATGTTCGCCACCTCGGCTTCGTGCCCGGTGAAGCTCTGCACCACCAGCGCATTGCTCAGCACATCGCCGGTGCGCTCGGCCATTTCCTGATGCAGCCGTTCGACTCGCAGCTGCGCCGCGTCGGTGCGGCGCATGGCGACGGCGTTGAAGACGGCGAAGCTCGCCATCAGCGTGGTCATCAGCAGCGCGAGCTTCCAGTTGATGGACAGCGCGAGCGGCAGCATCACCAGAATCGACAGCAACGTGGCCAGGTGTTCGCGCAGAAACCCGAGCCAGATGCTGAACAGGCTCCCGCCTCCCGCATGCATGATGCGCAGCAGCCGGCCCGTATGATGTTCGCCGTGAAACGCCAGCGGCAGAGCGACGGCATGTTCGAAGAACTGCGCGATCACTGCCAGACGCCGGCGGTGCGCCATGCGGTCCGCCTGCAGCGATATGGCGGCGCCGGCGCCGATGCCGCACAAACCGAACGCCGCCCACGCGCCGATGTAGAACCACACGTCTGCGTGCCGCTGCGCGACCAACGAGTCGATGACGTGACCGAACAGCCAAGGCTCGGCGAGCATGATGCCCGCCAGGATGAGGTTCGCGATCACCAGCATGACGGCGAGCGCCTTCTCCGGCGCCAGCAACGCGATCACACGGGCGTAGACCTGCAGTAGCGACATCGGGCGCGAACCGTTGCGGAGCGATCAGCGTTTCGGAATATACAGATCCGTCAACGTACCTTCGAACGCTTCGGCCGAAAACGCCACCGTTTCGGACAGCGTCGGATGCGCATGGATGGTGAGGCCGACATCCGCCGCATCCGCGCCCATCTCGATGGCGAGGCCGATCTCGGCAACCAGTTCGCCGGCGTTGGTGCCGACCACGCCGCCGCCGATGACTCGATGCGTCTCCTTGTCGAACAACAGCTTGGTGAAGCCTTCGTCGCGGTTGATGGCGAGCGAGCGGCCGCTGGCGGCCCATGGAAACATGCCCTTGCCGTACTCGAGACCGCGAGCCTTGGCTTCGGTTTCGTTCACGCCCACCCAGGCGATCTCAGGGTCGGTGTATGCGACGGAGGGAATGCAGCGCGCATCGAACGCGGACTTGTGTCCGGCGGCGACTTCCGCGGCCACCTTCGCTTCGTGCGTGGCCTTGTGCGCGAGCATGGGCGCCCCGGCGATGTCGCCGATGGCGAAGATATGCGGGACATTGGTGCGCATCTGCTTGTCGACGCCGATGATGCCGCGCTTGTCCACGGCCACGCCGGCCGCGGCGGCATCGATGGCATTGCCGTTGGCGCTGCGGCCGACGGCCACGAGCACGCGGTCGAAATCCTGCGGTTCGGGCGCATTGGGACCGTCGAACGTGGCGCGCAAAGTGCCGCCGTGCGCCTCGAGCTTGGATACCTTGGTCCTCAGCAGAATGCGCTCATAGCGCTTTTCGATGCGCTTCTGCAGCGGCCGCACCAAATCGCGGTCGGCGCCCGGCATCAGGCCGTCGCTCAATTCCACCACGGTGACTTTGGCGCCGAGCGCATCGTATATGCAGGCCATCTCGAGTCCGATGATACCGCCGCCGATCACCAGCAGCCGCTTGCAATCCGCGGGTATCTCGAGCGCGCCGGTGGAATCGATGATTCGGGGATCGTCCGGAAAGCCCGGCAGGCGCACCGATTCGGAGCCGGCGGCAATGATGCACTGCTTGAAATCCACGCGGCGCGATCCCTCCGATGTCCGTACCTCCACTGTATGGGGACCCAGGAATTTGGCCACACCGTGCAGCACATCCACTTTGCGCTGCTTGGCGAGCACGGTGAGCCCGCCGGTCAGCTTCCCGACCACCTTGTCCTTCCACGCGCGCAGCCGCTCGTGATCGATCTGCGGCGCCCCGAACGTGACGCCGCAATCCGCCATGTCGTGCGCCTCCTCGATCACCTTCGCGGCGTGCAGCAGCGCCTTGGACGGAATGCACCCGACGTTCAGGCACACGCCGCCGAGCGTCGGCCAGCGTTCGATGAGGGTGACCTTGAGACCCAGATCCGCGGCACGGAACGCGGCCGTGTAGCCGCCGGGTCCCGCGCCGAGAACCACCAGATCGAGGGCCGTGCCCGTGGCTGCCGAGCCTGCGGGCGGGGGCGCAGCTTGCGCCGCCGCGGCGCTCACGGTGGCGGCAACCTCGGCCTTGGCCGCCGTCCCGGCGGTCGTGCCGCTGCTCGCCGGCGCACCGGGAGTCGTCGCGGACGGCCCGGCGGGAGCGGCTGCGGCGGTCGTCACCGTGACGATCAGCGTTCCGGCGACCACTTCGTCGCCCTTCTTGATCTCGATCGATTGCACGACGCCGGCCACCGGCGACGGCACGTCCATCGAGGCTTTTTCCGTTTCGAGCGTGATGAGCGGATCGTCCACGCCGATCGCGGCGCCCGCCGCGACCAGCACCTCGAGCACGGTGACGCCCTTGGATTCGCCGAGATCGGGGACGCGAACCTCGATGACGCTCATACGAGTGCCTTCACGTCACCCAACGTCTTGGCCAGGAACACCACGAAACGCGCGGCTTCGGCACCGTCGATCACGCGGTGATCGTAGGACAGAGACAGCGGCAGCATCAGCCGCGGCACGAAGGCGCCGTCCTCGAACACCGGCTTGTGGCTGGATTTGGAAACGCCGAGGATCGCGACCTCGGGCGCATTGATGATGGGCGTGAAAGCCGTGCCGCCGATGCCGCCCAAACTCGAGATGGTGAAGCAGCCTCCCTGCATCTCGGCCGCGGTCAACTTTCCGGCGCGCGCCTTTGCCGACAGCGTCGCCAGCGCGCGCGCGATCTGGAAAATGTCGAGGCGGTCGGCATCGCGAATCACCGGGACGACCAGGCCGTTCGGCGTATCCGCCGCGAACCCGATGTTGAAATACTTTTTGAATACCAGATTCTCGCCCGATGCATCGAGGGAGGCGTTGAAGCGCGGGAATTTCTGCAGCGAGAGAATGCACGCCTTGATGATGAAAACCAGCGGCGTGAGCTTGACTTCTTCCTCGGCGGCCCTGGCCTTGAGCGAGCCGCGCGCGGCCTCAAGTTCGGTGATGTCCGCATCGTCGTGTTGAGTGACGTGCGGCAGATTGATCCAGCTTGCCTGCAGGCGCGCGCCGGAAATCCGTTGGATGCGCGACAACGGCTGAACCTCCACCGCGCCGTACTTGGCAAAATCGACCTCCGGCACCTTCGGCAACGCCGAGACCGGCGCCGCAGCCGGCGAGGTGAGAATTCTCTTCACGTAGGCTTTGACATCGTCCTGGGTGATGCGCAGCTTGGGTCCCGTGCCTGCGATCTTGCCGAGATCGGCGCCCACTTCGCGCGCGAACTTGCGCACGGACGGACTCGCATAGGCTCTCGAGAAGGCTTTCTCGTCGATGCTGGCCGCGACCCGCGCCGTGGGCGGCGATACCGGTGCCGCTCGGGCGGCGCTTGCCGCAGCGGGCTGCTGCGCGGCCGCGGCAGGAGGCGGTGCGGCGGGGGCTTCGCCGCCGGGGACCGCCGCCGCGGTGGCGGAAGCTGCGGCACCGGTCGTCGCGGCGCTGGGCTCTACGGCCGGCGCGGCAGCGGCGGGCTCCAGCAACAAGATCAACGATCCTTCGGAGACCTTGTCGCCCTGCTTGAGCTTGACCTGCGCGATGCGGCCGGCGGCCGGCGCCGGAACATCCATGGCCGCCTTCTCGGTCTCGATGGTGATGAGCGGCGTTTCCTTGTCGACCTGCTGGCCGTCCTTCACCAAGACATCGATGACGCTCACATCCTTGAAGCCGCCGATGTCGGGAACCAATACTTCGATTGCAGTTGCCACGATGTGCGCCTAGACCGACAAGGGATTGGGTTTTTCAGGATCGATGCCGAAGGTCCGCATGGCGTGCGCGACCGTCTTCTTGTCGATCTTGCCGTCGTCCGCCAGCGCCTTGAGCGCCGCGATGAGCACGTAATGCCGATCCACTTCGAAGAAGCGCCGCAATTCGGCGCGCGAGTCGCTGCGCCCGAAGCCGTCCGTGCCGAGCACCGCATAACGGCCCGGCACCCATTGCCGGATCTGGTCGGCCACCGTTTTCATGTAGTCGGTCGCGGCAATGAACGGACCTGCGCGCTCGCCCAGCACCTGACGGATGTAGGTCTCCTTCTGCGGTTTCTCGGCGTGCAGCAGATTCCAGCGCTCGACGGCGAGCGCGTTCTTGCGCAACTCGCTGAAGCTGGTCACGGAGTACACATCGGCCGCCACGCCATAGTCTTTCTCGAGCAGATCGGCCGCGGCCAGCACCTCGCGCAGAATCGTGCCGGAGCCGAACAGCGTCGCGCGCACCTTGCCGCTGCCGCCGGTGCGCAGCAAGTACATGCCGTTGAGGATGCCCTGCGCCACGCCGGCCGGCATCGCCGGATGCGCATAATTCTCGTTCATGCACGTGATGTAGTAGAAGACGCTTTCCTGTTCCTGGTACATGCGGCGCATGCCGTCCTGCACGATCACCGCCAGCTCGTACGCGTAGGTGGGGTCGTACGCCACGCAGTTCGGGACCGTGCTGGCCAGCAAATGGCTGTGTCCGTCCTGATGCTGCAGGCCCTCGCCGGCGAGCGTGGTGCGCCCCGCGGTGCCGCCCACCAGGAATCCGCGGGCCTGGCTGTCGGCCGCCGCCCAGATGAAATCGCCCACGCGCTGAAAACCGAACATGGAATAGTAGATGTAGAAGGGAATCATGCTCACGCCGTGGTTCGAATACGCGGTGGCCGCCGCCAGCCAGGAGCACAGGCTCCCCGCCTCGTTGATGCCCTCCTCCAGAATCTGGCCCTGCTTGTCTTCGCGGTAGAACATCAGCTGATCGGCGTCCTGCGGCGTGTAGAGCTGTCCCACCGACGAGTAGATGCCCACTTGCCGGAACATTCCCTCCATGCCGAAGGTCCGAGCTTCGTCGGGAACGATGGGCACGATGTGCTTGCCGACGTTCTTGTCCTTGATGAGCGTGGTGAGTATGCGCACCAACGCCATGGTGGTCGAGATCTCGCGGTCGTTCGTGCCCTCGAGCAGGGCGCTGAACGCTTCGAGGGGCGGCACCACCAGCGGCGGCGCAGAGGTGCTGCGCGCCGGCACATAGCCGCCCAACGACCCGCGCCGCTCCTGCAGATACTGCATTTCCTCGCTCTCGGGCGCCGGTTTCCTGAAGGTCAAACCCTTGATCTCCTCATCGGAGATCTGGATGTTGAAACGGTCGCGCACTTCTTTGAGCGCCTCGTCGCCGAGTTTTTTCTGCTGATGCGAGGCATTGATTCCTTCGGCCGCCTTTCCGAGTCCGAAGCCCTTCACGGTCTTCGCCAGAATCACGGTGGGCGCGCCCTTGTGCGCCACCGCGGACGCATACGCCGCATACACTTTCTGCGGATCGTGGCCGCCGCGATTCAGGCGCCAGATCTCCTCGTCCGACATGTTGGCGACCATTTCCTTCAATTCGGGGTACTTGCCGAAGAAGTGCTCGCGCGTGTACGCGCCGCCCTTCGACTTGAAGTTCTGATACTCGCCGTCCACGCATTCTTCCATCAAGCGCTTCAGCAAGCCCTTCTGATCGCGCTCGAGCAGCGGATCCCAGCGTGAGCCCCAGATGACCTTGATGACGTTCCAGCCGGCGCCCAGGAAGGCGGCCTCGAGCTCTTGAATGATCTTGCCGTTGCCGCGCACCGGACCGTCGAGACGCTGCAGGTTGCAGTTGATGACGAAGATCAGGTTGTCGAGTCTTTCGCGCACCGGCATGGTGAGCGCACCCATCGACTCCGGCTCGTCCATTTCGCCGTCGCCCAGGAACGCCCATACTTTGCGGTCGGACGGCGCAACGATGCCGCGATGCTCCAGATAGCGCACGAAGCGCGCTTGAAAGATCGCGGTCATGGGACCCAAGCCCATCGATACCGTCGGAAATTGCCAGAAATCCGGCATGAGCCACGGGTGCGGATACGACGACAAGCCGCCGCCGCGCACTTCCTGGCGAAACCGCAGCAGCTGACTTTCATCCAGACGGCCTTCCAGGTAGGCGCGCGCATAAATGCCGGGGCTCGAATGCCCCTGCATGAAAATCATGTCGCCCGGATGGGCGGCGCTCTTGGCGCGCCAGAAATGATTGAAGCCCACCTCGTACAGGGTCGCCGCGGAGGCATAGCTTGCGATGTGGCCGCCGTATTCCGAGCTCACGCGATTCGCCTGCACCACCATCGCCAGCGCGTTCCAGCGGATATAGGCCTCGTTGCGCCGTTCCAGCGAACGATCCCCCGGATAATCGGGTTCCTGCGCCTTGGAAATGGTGTTCAGGTAGGCCGTGTTCGGCTTGAAGGGAAGATACGTGCCGGAGCGCCGGGTGAAATCCACCAGTTTTTCCAGCAGGAAATGCGCACGTTCCGGCCCTTGCGCGCGGAGCACGGAATCGATCGACTCCAGCCATTCCTGGGTTTCGGTCGGATCGATGTCTTCGAACGGCGATTGTTGCGTCATAAGAAAGCCTTGGGTTGTGAGGCATGCACCCATGCACGGACTCACGTGTCCTGTTAAGATGGCAGGCACGTTACAGCGCCGTTGCGCGAACTGCCACTTGGGATTTTAGCAGCGCTATCTTCGGGGTTTGGTTTTTCACGGTCAAGCAAGGATCCACCTGCAGGATGCGCGCGATACGCTTGCGGTTTATCTGATATGCCGACTCGCTTGCCCTTCGGTTCGCTCCTGGTTCCCGTGCGCCTGTCGCGCGCGCGGCTGACTGCCGCGAAGCTTGCGCGATATTCGTGCGCCATCGTGTTGTTGCCGCCGGCGCCCAGCGCCGACGATTGGGCGGCTTTGCCCCATGGCGGCCTGCTGCGCGATCTGTACCGGCGCAAGGGACGAAAACCCGGCGATAGCGTGCAGCTCAAGGTGGGGCCGCGCGCGCAAACCTCCCTCATCGCCACGTGCGTGGCCGAAACCGCCAGCACGTTCGAACGGCTGCAATGCGCCGGCAGATTGGCGCGCCTGGCGCTCGAGGGCGAGCCCGAGTCGGTGCTGATCACGACGCAGGGCTGGGTGGCGGACGGCGCCGATGCCGCGCTGTGCGCCACGGTGGCGGCCATCCAGGCGGCGGCATTTCGTTTCGCGTCGTTCAAGAGCAATCCCAAGTCCCACGTGCCGCTCGCGCACATCGACATCGCGACCGATCATGGATTGGCCGATCTCGACATGACATTGGCAACGAGCGCCGGCAACAATCTGGCGCGTTGGCTCACCGCCCTGCCGCCCAATACCCTGGATGCCGCCGGTTACCGGAGTCTGCTGCAAGATCTGGCGCGTCGCCTGAATCTGGATTTCAAGTTCTACGGCGAAGCGCAATTGAAACGCCTGGGCGCCGGCGCGTTTCTCGCGGTGTCGCAGGGCAATGCCACGCGCGACGCGGGCATCGCCTATCTCGCCTATCGGCCGGGCGTCGCTGCGCCGGGCGACGCCCCGGAGCGCATTGCATCTCGCGCCACGCCTGGCAGTGCGCGCGGTGCCGCGGCGCCGGCCGTGGCGCTGGTCGGCAAGGGCATCTGTTTCGATACCGGCGGCACCAATCTGAAATCCCACAAAAGCATGCTGGACATGCACACCGACATGGAAGGCAGCGCGGTCGCGCTCGGCAGTCTGTATGCCTTGCATAGGCTGCGCTCGCCCCTCGCGGTGGATTGCTGGTTGGCCATCACCGAGAACCGCATCGGACCGCTCGCCTACAAGCCGCAAGACGTGATTCGCGCCCACAACGGCACCACCATTCAAATCATTCACACGGATGCCGAAGGCCGAATGGTGCTGGCGGACACGCTGAGTCTGGCCGCGAGCAGGAAGCCGCGCGCCATCATCGACTACGCCACGTTGACCGGCGCCTGCGTGAACGCTCTCACCGAGCGCTACAGCGGCGCGTTCACGAATCGCCCGGAAGCACGCGAGCTCATCGAAGCCGCGGGCACCGGCAGCGGCGAACGCGTGTGGTGCTTTCCCATGGATGCCGACTTCGATTCGGATCTGGAGAGTACCGTTGCGGACGTGCTGCAATGTGCGGCGGACGGCAAGGGCGATCACATTCTGGCGGCTCGCTTCTTGAATCGTTTCGTGCCCAAGGAGATTCCCTGGCTGCACCTGGACCTGGCCGCGGGAACGAGGCACGGCGGCCTCGGCCACATCGCCACCGAGATCACCGGCTTCGGCGTGCGCTATACGCTCGACCTGCTGCGACGTGGCTGGCCGGCGAAACCCAAGTCCCAATCCACATGAACACACTGACGATGCAGCGCCCGGACGACTGGCACGTGCATCTGCGCGACGGCAGCGCTCTGGCCGCGGTGGCGAAATTTACGGCGGCGCGCTTCGGCCGTGCCATCGTGATGCCGAACCTCGAGCCCGCCATCACCTCGACCGCCCTTGCCGCCGCCTATCGCGAACGCATCCTGGCCGCACTGCCGGCGATGAACGAACCGGCAGGCCGCCGCTTCGAGCCGCTCATGACCTTGTATCTCACCGATACCTTGGCGGCGCAGGAGATCGATCGCGCCAAGGCATCGGGTTTCGTGCACGGCGTGAAGCTCTATCCCGCCGGCGCGACCACGCATTCGGACGCAGGCGTCACGGATATTCGTCACGTGTATCCGACGCTCGCGCGCATGGAAGAACTCGGCATGCCGCTGCTGGTGCACGGCGAGACGCCGGGACCGGAGATCGACGTGTTCGATCGCGAAGCGCACTTCATCGATGCCGTTCTGGCGCCGCTGCTCGAGCGCTTCCGCCGGCTGAAAGTGGTGTTCGAGCACGTCACCACGGCGCGCGCCGTCGATTTCGTCCGCGCCGCGCGCGGCGGTGTCGCGGCGACCATTACGCCGCAGCATCTGCTGCACAACCGTAACGCGATTTTTTCCGGCGGCATCAGGCCGCATTATTACTGCCTGCCGATTCTCAAGCGCGAAGCGGACCGGCAGGCATTGCTCGATGCGGCCACCAGCGGCAACCCGCGTTTTTTTCTGGGTACCGACAGCGCACCGCACGAGCGCGCGGCGAAGGAAAGCGCCTGCGGCTGCGCCGGCATGTTCACCGCCCATGCGGCCATCGAGCTGTACGCCGAGGCCTTCGAGCAGGCCGGGCGCCTCGATCGACTCGAGGGCTTCGCGGCCCACTTCGGCGCGGACTTTTACGGCCTTGCACGCCACGACGAGATCATCACGTTGACCAAGGAGCCTTGGGTGCCCCCAGTATCTTACGATTTCGGCGCTGGTGCGCTGGTGCCCTATCGCGGCGGCGAAAGCGTGGCGTGGCGCCTCGAACCGGCGGCGCGCGCATGATGCAAATCCCCCCCATCACCTTTGCCACGCGGTTCCGCGGCTTTCTGCCCGTGGTCGTCGACGTGGAAACCGGCGGCTTCAATCATCAGACGGACGCGCTCCTGGAAATCGCCGCGGTACTGCTCGAAATGCGCAGCGACGGCACCCTGGCGCGCGGCGAAACGTTTCGCTATCACGTCGTACCGTTCCCCGGCGCCAACCTGGAGCCGGCCTCGATGGCGGTGACCGGAATCGATCCGCATCATCCGCTGCGGCCCGCGATTCAAGAAGAGGACGCGCTGCAACGAATATTCGGCGAAGTGAGGAAGGCCATCCGCGCCGCCGATTGCACGCGCGCGGTATTGGTGGGGCACAACGCATTCTTCGATTTGAATTTTCTGAACGCCGCGGTGACCCGCACGAAAATCAAGCGCAACCCCTTCCATCCGTTCACGAGCTTCGATACCGCGACGCTGGGCGGCGTCGCCTATGGCCAGACGGTGCTGATGCGCGCCACGCTCGCCTCGGGCCTCGAGTGGGATACGGCGTCCGCGCATTCGGCCTCCTACGATGCCGAGCGCACCGCCGACTTGTTCTGCACGGTGTGCAATCAATTCCAGAGCGTGTTCGACGCGAGCCGCCGGCGGCTGGCCTCGATGGGACCCCTCGAAGTGGACACCGAGGGCGCGGGCGAGCCTGCCCGCTCGAGCGACCCCCTCAGGCCGCCCGGCTCCTGACGCGCACGGCAACCGATGCGTGTGTTGCTGGTCGAAGACGACAGCATGATTGCGCAGGGGCTGCAGACCGCGCTGCGCCAGGCGGGCTTCGCGGTCGACTGGACCCGCGACGGTCAAAGCGCGAGCAACGCCCTGCGCGAGAAGGTGTTCGACCTCGCCCTGCTGGACCTGGGCCTGCCGCGCCGCGACGGCATCGAGGTGCTGCGGGAACTGCGCCGGCGCGGCGATACGACACCGGTCATCGTGCTCACGGCGCGCGACCAGATCCAGGATCGGATTGCCGGCCTCGATGCCGGCGCCGACGACTACATCGTCAAGCCGTTCGATCTGGATGAAATGATGGCGCGCATGCGCTCGGTGCTGCGCCGTGCCGCCGGACGCGGCGACACCGTCATCCAGCATGGCGGGCTGAAGCTCGATCCCGTGACTCGAACGGTCGAGCTGGGCGGCAAGCCGGTCAGCCTGTCGGCGCACGAATTCTCGGTGCTCGAGGCCCTGCTGCAACGGCCCGGCGCCGTGCTGTCGCGCACGCAGCTCGAAGATCGCCTGTATGGCTGGGACGAACCCATCGGCAGCAATGCGGTCGAGGTCTACGTTCACGGCTTGCGCCGCAAGCTCGGCAGCGAGGCGATTCGGACGCTGCGCGGCGTCGGCTATTTCGTGCCCAAGCAATGAAATCGATTCGAAATCGGTTGCTGCTCGCGCTGATCGTGCTCGTGGCGATCGTCTGCGCGCTCACGGCGACGGTGACTTACCGCCGCGTGCTCAACGAAACATCGACCTTGTTCGACTACCAGCTGCGCCAGATGGCGCTCTCGCTGCGCGGCCAGATATCCCTCGCGCCGCGCATCGAAGTGCCGCCGGATCAGGGCGACACGGACTTCGTGATTCAAATCTGGGACTTGTTCGGCGCACGCATGTACCTGTCGCGCCCGGGCCTGCCGATGATCAACCAGACGGTGCTGGGTTACGCCGATTTGCAGCTGCGGGGACAGGCGTGGCGCGCCTACGGCCTGCGGACCGCCGCCGGCGTGATTCAAATCGCGCAACCCGTGCGCGTCCGCGAACGCCTGGCCCGCGCCGCCGCCCTGCGCGTCGTGATACCGCTGGGCCTGCTGCTGCCCATCATGATCGCATTCGTCGCGTGGACGGTGGGCCGCGGCTTGCTGCCCTTGCGCCGCTTGACCACCGACATCCAGCGCCGCGACGCCCGCAGTCTCACGCCGCTCGCCGACGACGATCTGCCGAGCGAACTCGAGCCGTTGGTCGCCGAACTCAATCGCTTGCTGGCCCGCCTGCGTGAGTCCTTCGCGCGCCAGCGGGATTTCATCGCCGACGCGGCGCACGAGCTGCGCTCGCCGCTGACGGCCTTGCGGCTGCAGTTTCAGTTGCTGGACCGCGCTCCGGACCAGGCCGCCGCGGCGGAAGCTCAAGGTAGGCTCGGCGAGGCCATCGAACGCGCCATTCATCTGGCCGAACAGCTGCTGGCCCTGGCGCGCAGCGACCCGCAGGAACTGGACGGCGCGGTCGAGCCGGTCGACCTGGCCGCCGTTGCCGCCGAGGGCATCGCCGATAGCCACGTGCTGGCGGCGGCACGCCGCATCGATCTCGGCCTCGACTCGCGAGCGCCGGTACCGGTGCGTGCCGATCGAGAGTCCTTGCGGATTCTCGTGCGCAATCTGGTCGACAACGCGGTTCGTTACACGCCGGCCGGCGGAGCCGTCGAGGTTCGCTGCAGTTCGTCCGCCGCGGGCGCGCTGCTCGAGGTGCTCGACAACGGCCCCGGCATCCCGCCCGCCGAACGGGGGCGAGTGTTCGACCGCTTCTATCGACGCGCGGCGCTGCAGGAGAGCGGCACCGGGCTCGGACTCGCCATCGTCAAAGCCATTGCGGAGCGGCATGGAGCCCAGGTCACCCTGGGCGATGCGCCCGGCGGCGGCCTGCACGTGACCGTGAGATTTCCCGCCCCGCCTTAAGATTGCCTTAAGCCTGACAGGTGAAGCTGGCGTCAGAACACCGGTTCATCCGTTCACCTCGAGGAGATCGTCATGCAAATCAGTACCAGCAAGCTCGTCTGGTCGGCGGCAGGCTTGCTCGCCGTCGGCACGGCCACCGGCCTGTCCGCTCCGGCACTGCTTCAGTCCAAGGATCCCGCCGCGAGCGGTTCCGCGGTGGCCGTCGCGCCCACCAGCGAGCCGTCGCGCCTGATCCCGCCCATCGCCACGCCCAACTACCGCGCCATCGTGGCGCAGAACCAGGCCGCCGTCGTGGGGATCACCACCGCCGGGGAGATCAAGACCTCGGCCGCCCAGGAATTCGACTTCGGCACTCCCGGCGGCGACGATCCATTGGCGCAATTGTTTCGCGGCAGGCCGATGCCGCGCGGCCACGGCACCCTGCATGGGCAGGGCTCGGGTTTTCTGATTACCGCCGACGGCATCGTGTTGACCAACGCGCACGTGGTCGACGGCGCGAAGGAAGTCACCGTCAAGCTCTCCGACCATCGCGAATTCAAGGCGAAGGTGCTGGGCGCCGACAAGAGCAGCGACATCGCCGTGCTGAAAATCGACGCCCACGATCTACCCACCGTGCAGCTCGGCAATTCGGACCAGCTGGGCGTCGGCGATTACGTGCTGGCCATCGGCGAACCGTTCGGTCTCGAAGAGACGGCCACCGCCGGAATCGTCAGCGCGAAGGGCCGTTCGCTGCCCGGCGACGGCTACGTCCCCTTCATTCAAACCGATGCGGCGGTCAATCCGGGCAACTCCGGTGGACCCCTGTTCGATGCGAACGGCGCCGTGATCGGCATCAACGCGCAGATCTACAGCAATTCGGGCGGCTATCAGGGGGTCTCTTTCGCGATTCCCATCAATCTGGCCGTGCAGATCAAGGATCAAATCCTCAAAACCGGCAAGGTCGCTCATGCGCGTCTCGGTGTCCAGGTTCAGACTCTGGATCAGCAGCTGGCCAATTCCTTCAAGTTGAACGCACCCAACGGTGCGTTGGTGGCCAAGATCGAACCCGACAGCGCAGCGGCACAGGCGGGCATCCGGGTTGGCGACGTCATTCTGAAGGTGAATGGCAACCCCATCGTGGATGCAGGCCAGTTGTCCGCGCGGATCGGCGCGGCCACGCCGGGCGACAAGGCATCGCTCGAGGTGTGGCGCGACGGCAAGGCCCTCACGCTCAACGCGACGATCGGCACGGCGGCAGCCATGGCCGATGCAAGCGATAGCCCGGAATCGCCCGCCCGGCTGGGGTTGGCGCTACGGCCGCTCAATCCGCAAGAACGTCAGCAAGCCGGTATCCAGGGCGGCCTGGTGGTGGAGGAGGCGCAGGGCCGTGCCGCCGAAGCGGGCATACAGCCGGGCGACGTGGTGCTGTCGGTCGACGGAACACCGGTGCAAAGCGTTGCGCAGCTGAAGAAGATGGTGGAGGAGCACGGCAAACAGATCGCGCTGCTCATTCAGCGCGGCGACAGCCGGGTCTTCGTGCCGCTAACCCTGGGTTAGCCGTCTCGACGAGAACCCCGCCGGCGCTCAGAGCCAACCCGCCGGTCCGCGACATCGAAGCGGACCGGCGGCAACCCGAGACAGCGGCCCCAGGGCCGCCCTCGAGGCCCCGCAAGAACCAACGCTCAGGCCGGGACGGCGCCCGCTTCGGCCAGCAGCTGCTTGAGCTCGCCGCTCTTGTACATGCCGACCACGATGTCGCAGCCGCCGACGAGTTCGCCATTGACGTACAACTGAGGAAAGGTGGGCCAGTTCGAATAGGTCTTGAGCGCCTCTCGCACTTCCGGATCCTCGAAAATGTTCACCGCGACGAACTGCGCCTTGCTGGCACGCAGGGCACCGACGGTCTGCGCCGAAAACCCGCACTGAGGAAAATCAGGAGTGCCTTTCATGTACAGCACCACCGGGGCGGCCGACAGCTGGCTCTGGATTCGTTCGATAGCATTCATGGTCGATCTCCAAATGGAACAAGGGCTCGAATGCCCGCTTGAGGCTAGCGCTCGGCACCCGCCGTCGCGATCAATTCAATTATCATTGTACGACAACGCGCCGCTCAGATCTCCTGCGCGTGGGTCATGGACGGGCGCTCGTTGAATTATTGGGACGCCCCCCCTATTCTTCCAGCCCCCGCGGCCACCTGCCGTGCAATCACGCCAACCGAGGCCCCGGCCCCCGCATGACCAATCCGCCCATTCCGGTACCCGAGGACCTGGCCCTGCAGGTCGACCGCGCGCTGGCCGAGGACATCGGCAGCGGCGATTTGACGGCCGCCCTCATTCCCGCCGGCCGCACCGGCCGCGCCACGGTGATCACCCGCGAAGCGGCCATCGTGTGCGGCGTGCCTTATGTCAACGCCGCCTTCGCGCACCTCGACCCGGCCGTGCGCATCGCGTGGCAGGTGGCCGAGGGCGCGGCCGTGGTCGCCGATCAGCCGCTGTTCAGCGTCGCAGGGCCGGCGCGCTCCCTTCTCACGGGCGAGCGCACCGCGCTCAATTTCCTGCAGTTGCTGTCGGCCACCGCGACCGCGGCGCATTCCTACGCCGTCTTGATCGAAGGCACGGGATGCCGCCTGCTCGACACGCGCAAGACCATCCCGGGCTTACGCTCGGCGCAGAAGTACGCCGTACGGGTGGGCGGCGGTCAGAATCATCGCATGGGGCTTTTCGACGGCGTGCTCATCAAGGAGAACCACATCATGGCCGCCGGCTCGATCGCAAACGCGGTGTCGAGCGCGCGCGCCGCGGGCCAGGGAGTCCCGGTCGAAGTGGAAGTCGAAACCTTGGACGAATTGCGCCAGGCGATCGCGGCCGGCGCGGACATCGCGATGCTGGACGAGTTCTCGCTGGATGGCATGCGCGAGGCGGTCGCCATCAACCGCGCCTCGCCACGCCCGCTCGAGCTCGAAGCCTCCGGCAGCGTCACGCAGCAGACCATCCGCGAGATCGCCCTCACCGGGGTCGATTATGTGTCCGTCGGCAGCATCACCAAGCACGTGCGCGCCGTGGACCTGTCGATGCGCTTCGAGTGGCAGGACTGAAGAGAGGCGGCCGGAGCGTCGCCGCATCGGCGGCAGCATCGCAGGCACCTTCCTCCGGGGCACCATGAGAGCGGACGGTATCGTCGCGGCACCCTCGTCGCGGCGGCATCATCGGCCGGCGCCGCGCGCGCGTCACGCGAGGTTCGCGGCCCTGAGCACGCGCTGCGGCTGCGAGATGCCGTAGCCCTGCGCGTAGTCGACGCCGAGGCTGCGCAGCATGTTGATGATGTCCACGTTCTCGGCAAATTCGGCGATGGTCTGTTTGCCCGTCAAATGACCGATCTCGTTGATGGATCGCACCATTTCGCGGTCGATGGGATCGTGCAGTATCTCTTTGACGAAACTGCCGTCAATCTTCAAAAAATCCACCGGGAAGTGCTTCAAGTACCCGAACGAGGACAGGCCGGTGCCGAAATCGTCCAGCGCGAATTTGCAACCCAGTTCCTTCAGCGCCTGAATGAACCGATTGGCCTGCGAGAAGCTCGCGATGGCCGCCGTCTCCGTGATCTCGAAGCAGATCTTGGTGGCGTCGAGCCCGCTGCGGTGGAATTGATCGATCACGTACGGCAAGAACTTGTCGTCGCCCAGGCTTTGCCCCGACAAATTGATCGAGCACATGGCCAGGTTCTTGCGCTCGTCGGCCTCGGAGACCAGCCAGCGGAAGGCATTTTCGATGACCCAGCGATCGATCTGCGGCGTGATGCCGTAGCGCTCCGCCGCGGTGATGAAATTGTCGGGCGCGACGATTTTGCCGTTCTCGTCCCGCATGCGCAGCAGCAACTCGTAGTGCGCGCCGGTGTCCGGCTTCTGCAAGGGCAATATGGTCTGCCGGAACAATTCGAAGCGCCCGTCCTCGAGCGCGCTGTTGATGCGGGCGGCCCACTGCATCTCGCGGCGGCGGCGCATCAGGTCGATGTCGTTTTCCTCGAAGCTGTGCACGCGATTGCGGCCCGCTTCCTTCGCCGCCTGGCAGGCGCTGTCGGCGGCGCTCAACACCGACGCCACGTCCGCGTTCTCGGCGGAAATCGGCACGACGCCGATGCTCGCTCCCAGGCGGAAGGTGCGTTCCTCCCAGGTGAACTTGAAATTGCGCACCGCCTCGCGCAGCAATTCGGCCGTGCGCATGGCCTCGTCCAACGAACAGCTCTCGAGCAGAATGCCGAACTCGTCGCCCCCCAGGCGTGCCAACGTATCGCGCCAGCGAACCTTGGATTTGAGCAGCGCGCCCACCTGGCCCAGCAACGCATCGCCGGCGCTATGGCCGCACGTGTCGTTGATGATCTTGAATTGGTCCAGATCGAGATAACACAGCGCATAGGAGGTCTCGTGCGCCTTGGCGCTTTTCAGCGCCCGCTCCATGCGATTCTCGAACTCGCGCCGATTCACCAGACCGGTGAGCACGTCGTGGCTCGCGTGGTAGCTCAGGCGGCGATTCAGTTCGCGCGCTTCGCTCACGTCGTGGAACACCAGCACGCCGCCGGACACCGCGCCGCTGCCGTCGCGGATCGGCGATGCCGTGCTCTCGACATAGATCTCGTTGCCGTCGCGGCGGATCAGCAGCATCGGCCGCACCGATTTGATGGAACGCGTACGGCGGATGGCCACCGCCAGCGGGTTCTCCAGCGGCTCGCAGGTCTCCTCGTGGAACGCGCGGAAAATCTCTTCGATCGCGCGGCCCTGGCTGTCCTCCAGACGCCACCCCGTCAGCGCCTCCGCCACCGGGTTCAAGTAGTCGATTACGCCCTTGGCATCGGTGGTGACGACGCCGTCGCCGATGCTCTGCAGCGTGATCTGCGCGCTCTCCTTCTCGCGAAACAGCGCTTCCTCGTACAGCTTGCGTTCCGTGACATCGAGTTCGACGCCCACCAGACGCAACAGCCGGCCCTTCTCATCCACGCGTGCCTTGGCGCGGCTGATGACCCAGCGCCACTCGCCGGTGGCGTGGCGCATGCGATGCAAACTCTCGAAAATCGGCGTCTTGCCGGCCACATGATCGCGGATGGCGGCCTGCACGCGCGACATGTCGTCCGAGTGCACGAGGGTCCGCCAATCCGGCGCTTTCCCCACGTCGTTCTCGTCGTATCCGAGCATGGCCTTCCAGCGCGGCGAGAGATACACGCGATTGTTGAGCGTGTCGAAATCCCACAGCCCGTCGTTGGCGCTGTACAAGGCGAGTTCGTTGCGCTCCTCCAGATCGCGCAGCTGGGCCTGGATCTCGATGCGCTCGAGCCCGCTCGACAGACTGCTGCCGACCAGCTTCATCATGAGATGCAGCTGTACTTCCCAGTTTTCGCGGGCGCGTGCGCCGGCGATGCCTAAGATCCCGGCGGCGCGACCCGCGATGTGATAACCGATCATCAGCACGGAACCGATGCCCAGCTGGCTCCACAGCGCCGCATCCTCGAGCTGATCCGGGCGCGGCATGGCGGTATCGCGCATCTCGGTGACCCGCAGCGAGGCGAGCCGCGAGCGCAGCCACGGCAAGCTGTCGAGGCTCTGGCCGCGCAGCTGTTCCGGGTTGCCGGTCGCCAACAGGCCGCGCGCCACCTGCACGTCGGCGATGGCCGAAAGGTCGGGGTCGAGATTGAGGTGAAAGGCGGTGTCCGAATGCGTGGCTTCACGCAACAGTTCGAGATTCGCGAACAGGCACCCGGCCGCCGTGGCCGCCGTCATACTCTGAAAATCGACGGCGATTTTCGTACAGATCACGTCGAGACCCACCGCCGGACGAATATCGCGGCGCGGCCACGTTTGCGGCGACAAGACATCCGAGGCCGCGAGGTCCGGATGCCGGGGATCGTTGGGTGCTATCGCCATGCGCCTTCAAGGGTCCCGAAATGGTGTTTGCGGTTGCGGATCAACAGTTTGCCATCGATACGGGGACTAAAACCGAATGTGTCACACACTTCCTTCGATTCGGCAATTGGCGGATACAGCGGGATTCTCGCACAAGCTATAAGGATTACAAGCTAAGCGATTGTATTGTGGGTCTTTATCCTAAAAAACTCACTCCAGGGCAATTTTCGCCTGCAGATATAGAGATTTGAGACGCCCTTCCATTTCCGTTTGCAGCCGCTCCAGGCCCGCCGCGTCCAAACCCTTGGGGACGTAGAGCGGCTCGCCGACCACGATGGCGATGCGGGCCAGCGGCTGGGGGATCACGAAGCTGTCCCACTTGATCTTCCACGCGCGGGACGCCGCGTACGCCATGGGAATGATGGGCCGCTGCGATAGCTGCGCCAGCAGCACCGCGCCCGGTTTGAACTTCCAGGGCGGACCGCGCGGCCCGTCGGGCGTGATGGCCGGCGACACGTTGTCGCGGGACAGCGCCTGGTAGTAGTCGCGCAATGCCCGCGCGCCCGTGTGCGTCGACGACCCCCGAATGACTTCGGCGCCCAGGCTGCGCACGATCATGGCACCCAGTTCGCCGTCCACCGACGGCGAGATCAAGAATCCCAGCTTCACCCCCATGGCACGCAGCGTCAGCAAATACTTGACGCAGAACAGCTGGTGTTGATGCCAGTACACCGGAATGAACGAGGGCGCACGCGCGAGCGCGGCGGCGATGTGCTCCGTACCCGCGATGCTTACCACCCGCGCCGAGCCCCACACCGCCCGCACCAACGCGAGTCCGACCGGCACGATCATGCGATACAGGAACAAGCGCCCCGCCGACAGTCGGCGGCCGGATCGCGTCTGCTGATCGTAGATGGTGTTGCGAAGGCCGCCGGGTTTCTTGGGCACGCGGCATTGTCGGGGCGGGCCCCCCCGCTGCGCAAGCAGGTCCCCGCCCGGGTCCGCTGCGCACCAGCCGGACCCGCCGCAAACCGGCGCCACGCCAGCGTTCCAGCCGCCCTGCGGGAGTCCACTCCGCTACGTTACAATAACGCATGCAAACTACGGCCCTGCCCCCCGGACCCACCGCAGGCTTCGACCTCGGTGGAACCGACGAATCCTTGGCGCTGCTGCGCGATGGTTTCGCCCGCTTCGGCGACATCTACCGCGTCTTCGCCCCCGCGCGCGGCGTCTACAACTACGTCATCAACCATCCCGACGATGTGAAACGCGTGCTCCTGTCGAACCACCGCAACTACACCAAGGGCGAGGGCATGGACCGGGTCAAGATCCTGCTCGGCAACGGCATCATGACCAGCGAGGGCGATTTCTGGCGGCGCCAGCGCCGCATGATGCAGCCCGCCTTCCACCGCCGGGTGATCGATCAATTCAGCGCGCTCATCGACGAGGTCAACGGGACATTCGCCGAGCGCTGGGCCGCGAGCGCCGCGCGCGGCGAGGCCATCAATCTCACCGATGACGTGAGTGAACTCACCCTCGACATCGTGCTGCGCTCCATCTTCGGCCGCGACCTCGCGCGGCTGGAACGCGAGATGGGCGCCAATCCCTTCGAGGTGGTGGCCAAGGAGACCAACCGCGATTTGAAGTTCGCCTTCCGGTTCCGCTCGCTGGGCAAGCTCGTGGCGCAGCTCATCGAGCGGCGCCGCCGCGAACCCGAGCAACATGGCGACTTTCTCGCCATGCTCATGGACATGCGCGATCGCGAAACCGACGGCCCCATGAGCGACAAGGAACTGATCGACGAGGTGCTCACGCTGATCGTCGCCGGACACGAAACCACTGCCGCCGCCCTGACCTGGACCTGGTACCTGGTGAGCCAGCACCCCGAAGTCGCCGAGCAACTGCACGCCGAGGCCGCCGCCGGGCCAGCAAGCGCGAGGCTCTGCGCCGTTGCCGCTCCCGCGACGCCGACCGGAGCCCGCGCCGCGCCGCTCAGCCTCGACGCCGCCGAGTCGCTCGGCTTCACCCACCAGGTGATCCAGGAAGCCCTGCGGCTCTACCCGCCTGGCTGGCTGCTCACCCGCCGCACCATCGGCGTCGACGAACTCGGCGGCTATGCCATTCCACCACGCACCGACGTGTTCATCAGCCCCTACATGCTGCATCGGCATCCGGCCTTCTGGAGCGAGCCCGAAGAGTTCAGGCCGGAGCGCTTCGCCGATGCCGACGCCGCGGAACGCCACAAATTTTCCTACATTCCCTTTGCCGTCGGCCCGCGCCATTGCATCGGCGAGGGGCTGGCCATGTTCGAAATGCTGGTGCACGTGCAGCGCATGTCGCAGCGCTTTCGACTGACCCGCGCCGGCGACGACCCGATCGAGCTCGAGGCCCAGATCAATCTGCGGCCCCGCTCCAATCTCATGATGACGGTGACACCCCGATGACGAATACCACTCTGCTCGACATGCTCGAGAACAACCGCAGCGTCGACCGCGCGGTCACGTATCTCGACGGCGAGAATTCCGAGCGGCGAGTGAGCTACGCCGACCTGTACAGCCGCGCGCTCGGCATATTGCATCACCTGCAGTCCCTAGGTGCCCAACGCGGCGACAAGCTGATCATTTTCCTCAACGACAATGAACAGTTCATGGACGGTTTTTGGGCCGCCATCTGCGGCGGCATCGTCCCGGTGCCGTTGGCCGTCGGCATCAGCGACGAACATCGGCACAAGCTCCTGCGGGTGGCCCGCAAGCTCGGCAAGCCGTTCCTGTACACCGATGCAAAAACCCTCGAGCGCCTGGCCGCCCTGGCCGCTCAGGTCGGCGAGACGCCGCTGTTCGAGGAGCTTAAGGACCGCACGTTCCTGGTCGAATCGCTGACGGATATCTCCAAGCCCGGAAAACTGTTTCGGCCCGCGCCCGGCGATCTCGCCTTCATCCAGTTCTCCTCGGGTTCGACCAGCGAACCCAAGGGCGTCATGCTCACCCACGAGAACCTGCTCGCCAATTCGAACGGCGCCGCGCTGGTCGACAAATACAATCGCGACGATGTGTCGCTCAGCTGGATGCCGCTGACCCACGACATGGGGCTGATCGGCTTCTTCATAATGCAGTTCAATAAACACGTGCATATTCATCTAATGCCTACGGATTTGTTCGTGCGGCGCCCGCTACTCTGGCTGCAGCTGGCGTCCCGGAAACGAGCGACCATCACCTGCTCCCCCAACTTCGGCTATCGACACTTCCTCAAGGTATTGGGCGACCGGCGGCTCGAGAACGTCGACCTGTCGAGCATTCGATCCATCTACAACGGCGCCGAGCCCATCTCCGTCGGGCTGTGCAACGAGTTCATGCAAACACTGGCCTACACCGGCCTGAAGCGGCATGCCATGTTTCCGGTATATGGCATGGCGGAGGCCAGCCTCGCCGTGACGTTCCCCAAACCCGGCGACGACTACACGTGGATACGCGTCAATCGCCAGAAACTGAAGGTAGGCACCCCCATCGAACTGAACCCGGCCGACTCGCGCGACGTGGTCGAACTCATGAGCGTCGGCAAGGCCGTGCCCAGCATCGATGTCCGCGTGACCGACGCAAGTCGGGCGGTGCTTCCCGAAGGCCAGGTCGGCCACATTCTGATCAGCGGCAAGAGCGTGACCCATGGCTACTTCGGCGATCCCGAGGCCACCGCGCTCGCGATCGACGCTCAGGGCTGGCTCGATACCGGCGACTTGGGCGTGTTCCACGAGGGCAATTTGTACATCGCCGGTCGCACCAAGGAAATAATATTTATCAATGGCTTGAACTACTACCCTTACGACCTCGAGAACATCGCTCAGCGCGCGCCCGGTCTCGATCTGAATAAGGTGGTGGCCGCCGGCGTCGCCAAACCCGGATCCCAGGGCGAAGAACTCGTGATATTCGTCCTGCATCGCAGCGGCATGCCGGAATTCCTACCCATTGCCTTGAGGGTGAGCCGCCTCATCAACGAACACGCCGGCCTCGAAGTCGCCCACGTCATCCCCGTGAAGCGCATTCCGAAGACCACCAGCGGCAAGGTGCAACGGCACCTGCTGGAGAGCGCGTACATTCAAGGGGAGTTCGACGCCGAACTCAAGGAACTGCAGGCACTCCGCGACGCGGGCGGCAGGGACACCCAGGTCAGCGGGTCGGATCTCGAATCGCGGCTGCAGGCCATCTGCGAAAGTGCGTTACCGGGCAAGCGTATCGACGTCGCCGACAATCTATTCGAGATTGGTGCGAGTTCCTTGAAGCTCATCGAGATCCACGAAAATATCGACCGCGATTTCCCCGGGCTCATCGATCTGACCGAATTGTTCGATCACCCCACCATCGCCGAACTCGCCAAGCACATAGTAAAAAAACTCTGAAGTTCAATAGCTTGAACCAAGTATCTCGAGATATTATAAGGACGCGCCGGCGCCGAACGTGTCGCAGAAGCATAACCCGCTCCGCGGCTCAATCGGCGCCGTAAAGCGGCCTCTTGAGCCGCCATCGGCGATAGGACCACAGCCAGTCGGCCGGGCTCTCGAGCACATCCACCTCGCAGGCCCGCGCATAGCGCTCGGTGATCCCATTGGGCGCCACGACTTCGCGGCCGTCCCACAGCACCCGAAATTCGACTTCATAGTAGCCGCGCTGCAGCCGGCGCATGACCACATACAACATGGGCAGCCGCATGCCCCGCGCGATCTGTTCCGCACCCACATAGAAGGCCGTGTCCTGCCCCAGGAACGAGGTCCAGTAGCGCTTGTCGGTGGACACCGGCGCCTGATCCGCGTTCACCGCGACGGCCCGCACGATGCCGCGGCGGCGCAGGAAGTCCGCCAGCAATTCCTTGGCCGGGATCAAGCGGGCGCCGAAGCGCGAACGAACGCCCAACATCAACTTCTCGGCCCATTGATCGTGCAAGGGCTTGTACGCCGCGTCCAGGGGAAACCCCAATTGCAAGGTGATCCCCTGCAGCAGCCATTCCCAATTGCACAGATGCGAGGTCACCAGCATCACCGACCGGCCCGCCTCAAGGTACTCGAGCGCCAGCGGCAGGTTGACGATGCGGATGCGCGCGCTCAAGTCCGCCGCACCCATCGACGCCGATTTCAGCACCTCGACCAATACGTGGCAGAAATTCTTCAGGTAGCGCTTGTGGATGGCCGTGCGCTCGGCCTTAGGTATGTCCGGAAACACCAGCGCGATCTGATCCCGAATCACCCGATGCCGATGCCGCACGACGTAGTAGGCGAGAAAATACAAAAATCCCGAGAACGCATACAGCGCCCGAAGGGGCAGGCGCGAGAGAAATTTGACCATGTGACTATTCTACTACAGGCGGCTCCGGCGCCCTGCCGGCGGCTGGGTCGGCGCCGTTGCGTTCGCGTCTCACAGGATGGCGCGGCGGCGTACGTGCCCGCATGAAGCGGGCAAATGGGTATATTTGCAAGACTCGCCGATGCGGTTGTCCCATAATCGGTGGCGACGAGCAGCACAGGAGCAGCGATGACGGATTTTCAACGGCCCGACTGGCGCACCGACGGCGTCAAAGTCATCAAGAGCGACCGATTGGACGCAAACACCGCGCAGACACCCGGGATGCTGCGTGCCGCCGCGGTTAACGCCGCGCGGGGTTCGCAGAAGCTTTGGGCCGGCACCGTCATCATCCATCCGAATGCCAAGACCGGCGCCCACCATCACGGCGAGCTCGAAAGCATCATCTACGTCGTACGCGGCATCGCGAGAATGCGTTGGGGAGAGCGGCTCGAATTCCTCGCCGAAGCGGATGCCGGCGACTTCATCTTCGTGCCGCCGTACGTCCCGCACCAGGAGATCAACCGCTCGAGCGACACGCCGCTCGAGTGCGTGCTGGTTCGCAGCGGCAACGAGTCGGTGGTCGTCAATCTCAACATCGACGCCGCGGAGCGAGTCGAAGAGGTCTATTGGATTGATCCGATTCATCGCGGCGCGGGCTAAATGAGGCGCAACGCCGAGGCCGCCAGCAAGGTCAAGACACTTCACGCCAACGACGGAACACAGTTGCCGTGAAGCGTCTCGAACCTACTCGCCGGGATTCGAACCGCTCAACATAAGGCGCGCTGACCGATTGGCCGTCGAACTAATCGTAGAATAAGGGAGCTTTCTTCAGGGGCGCATACGTGGCCGGATCGTGTTGGATCCAGAGCGTGGCGTGATTCTGCTTCACGAACTGCTCCACCTGCTTGCGCGTGGCCCGGGTCATGTCGGCATTGAAATCAAAGGTAGGCACCCGATCGAGGCTTCGCTCTTCGGGCAGGTGGTACAGATCGCCCGCCAAGAGCAGCGGGCCGAAGTGCTTGAGTTTCAGAAACAGCATCTGATGCCCCGGCGTGTGCCCGGGTGCGGTCTTGATGATCACCGTGCCGTCGCCGAAGACATCGTGATCCTCGTTATGCAGCGTGATGCGCTTCGAATTTTTGAGGTCGTTGTAGGTCTCCGGACTACGGATGGTCATTGGGGTGTCGCTGAACATCGCATCGTATTCCGCTTGCTGCACGATCCAGGTCGAGCCCGCAAAGAGGTTGGCGTTGGCCGTGTGGTCGCCATGATAGTGCGACATCGCCAGATAGGTGATGTCCTTGGGCTGGAAGCCCAGCGCGGCCAGTTGCGGGACCAGACGGTGCTTCGCTTTGAGAATCCCTTGCTGCACGACTTCCGTACCGTCGTCGGGAATGTCCTTGTCCGGCACCTGCCCCACGTCCCAGATGAGCGTGCCCTTCGGATGCACGACGAGGTAGCAAGGCGTCACGAAACTGACATCGCCTTTGACTTCGCTCGCCTTCAAACTGAACAGCGCCGGATCCATGGGCGCGATCGTCCCGCAATCGAGAATATATAACCGTGGGGTTGCGGGCGCAGTGGGCGCCGCGACGCTCGATCCGCCCAGACCGATGACGGCCAGCGCCATCAGCACCATTTGCCGGACCTTCGGCACTACTCGACGGCGGGAGAAAGTGAACCGATGCATGCCGAACCTCGACTTTTGAATGACGACCTTTGAGGCCTTTTGATTGGGGCGGCTCCCGTTCACCCCCGGAACGGCAAGCACATCGTTGGCAGTTACAATACACCGACAATAGCGGATTTCCCGTCAACGGGAAATGACCGCTTTCGCCGACAAGCCTTCGTCCGCCAGGACGATCACCCAACATGACTCGCGCCCCCACGGGTGTCGCGCCCCCCCCCTTAAAACTCGCTCCACTCGGCGTCATCGCCGGCCGTCTCGCCGCAACGCGCCCCGGACAGCTCAGTCAACGGCGACTTCATGGCTACGCTGGATACGCAAGCCAGACTCTTGGTAAACGAACTGATCTACAACGCGGTCGAGCACGGTGGAATGACGAGCGGCTCCCCAGGTGGAAGCCGCATCGGCTGTGGAGCGATGGGCGCCACCGTCGCGGCGGATTCGCCGTATCATCCGCCAATGCCATCGTCTGATACGAGTTCGGATCAGACGATG
>PLAH01000130.1 GCA_003134045.1 Gammaproteobacteria bacterium | reverse complement strand
AAACGAGGGGAAGAACTTCCGATTAAATAGCGCTTGCCGCCAAGGAAGGCATCGTTCATGTCGGAGAGATTCTGCGCCGTCGCAAGCCTCTCCGCGGTTGCTCGACTAGGCGGCGTGCACCTCGCGCACGTGGCTGATATCGCGGTGGCCAATGGGCCGGCACTGAGATGGCAGTGCAGTGGCGACGGCGATCGTCTTTCCGGTAAGGGTGGCGAACTCCACCTCATACGCGGACGCGTTACCCACATCCCCCGACAACAACAACAGGCCCTCGCCGGGCAGATCGCTCGTCAGCACGACGCATTCGTGTTCTTTGATCATGACGCCTCCGAAGGGTACGCAGTGATAAGCCGTGGCGCTGTCTGGTCCGTGTCCAACTTCAATGGCGGCGAGTCTGCAGTTCTTCCAGTGTGCGCTTCAGCCCCTCCAATTTCTCACCCGCCTCTGCGAGCTTTCCGGCAGCAGTCAGTTGCTGATAATCGGTGAAGTCCCGAGCCGCCTCGGCGATCAGCGCGTTGACGTCGTCCGGAGCTGCGGCCACCATGGTTGTTGGGCTCGCCGGCCGTGCCGCGGAAGCGGCCGGCGAGGCTGGCGCACTGAGCAAGGAGGGGGCCGTTCCAAATAGGGCGGCCATCGCCGATTCGAACGTCGGCCCGTAAGCGAGCCGATCCTGCACCGCGAGCACCACCAAGCGCAACTCAGGCATGGGACTGCGATCTGCCTGCAGGTAGATGGGCTCCGCGTAGAGCAGCGCCCGTCCGATCGGAATGACGATCAGGCTGCCGCGGCGCACGTGCGACCCTTGCTGATTCCACAGGGTCAACTGACCCGACAACTGGGCGTTCTGATCGATGCGCGCCTCGATCTGCAAGGGCCCGTCGATCAGCCTGGTCTTGGGAAAGTCGTAGACCACAGCCTCGCCATAGTGCTCGCCGTCGCTTCGGCCCGCGATCCAACCAATCAGGTTGTTGCGATTGGCGGGTGTGAACGGGAGAATCGCGATGAATTCGGTCGACCGTTCTCCTGGCAGGGTCATCAGCACGAAATTGGGTTCCACGGCCTGTTGGCGTTGATCGGGCATAGCGGCTTCCGTGGCCACGCTCCACAGATCCTCGCGGTTGTAGAACACATCGGGATTGGTCATGTGGTAGAGGCCGTAGACGGCGGCCTGTACGTTCAGCAGCAGTTGCGGGTACCGAACATGCTTGCGCACGGCAGCCGGCATCGCCGCCGCGTCGGTGAACAATCTGGGAAACAGAGCCCGATAGGCGGCAATGATCGGATCGTGCGAGTCGAACACATAGAATGTCGTCTCCCCGGTGTAGGCATCGATCAGGATCTTTACGCTGTTGCGAATGTAGTTGATCCTGTCATCGCCTAGCAGGTAACGGCGCGCGTACGGGTAGCTGTCGGACGTCGTAAAGGCATCCATCAGCCAGTAGATTCGGCCATCCTCGCCGACCACGACGTACGGATCCGGGTCGAGCGTGAGAAACGGCGCAAGCTCCTGGACGCGTTCGTTTAAGCGGCGACGCATCAGCAATCGGCTCTCCGAGTTCACATCGTCGCTAAATGGCAGCTTCGCCAGATCGCCACGATCGAGCGCGATCAGCGTGCGGCGGAGCAAGCCGCCAAGCCGAATGCCGCCGTTACCCTGGTAAGACGTCAGATTGTTGGCATCGCCTTGCGGGTAGTTGAATTCCTTCTGCCGCGTATTGACGTAGACGTCGGTATTTGTAAGTTCGCCGAAATAGATCTCCGGGCGCGTCACGGTGAGACCGGGAATCGTGCTCTGGACCGGCATGTTGCTGAGCACGAGTGTCGGCAGTCCTTCAGGCGTGAATCCATTCACTGGGTTCATCGTGACGCCGTACCCGTGAGTATAGATCAGCTTCTCGTTGATCCAGTTGCGGCTGCTTTGCGGTAATTTCTCCACATTGAGTTCGCGTGTGGCCAGCATCATCTGGCGGACCGAACCACCGATCTGATATCGATCGATGTCGATACCGGGAAAGTCGTAGTAAGTGCGGATTTCCTGAATCTGGCGGAGCGTATCCTGCAACGCCCGCCCATCCCATAACCTGATGTTTTCGAGCGTCGTCTGGTTGTTGGCCGGTTCCACCGCCTCGATTCCCGTGTCGGCGGGAAACGCGTGCGTTTCGATGCGGTCGAGATCGTAAGCCCGCCGTGTCATCTCTATGTTGTATGCAATGAACGGCCGCTCGCGCACCAACTGGTTCGGTGCGACGATAAAGCCGCTGACGTACCAGCTCACGACGGCGACGATCAGGTAGCAGGTGACGGCTGGAACGGCGGCGGCCAGCAGCCAGCGCCGGCGCGATGGCAATACTGCGACAACCCCGGCTATGACCGCGCCGGCGAGCAGCGCCGCACACACTACCAGCGAGCCGTTCAAGGTGACGTGGGCGTCGGTGTAGGTGACACCCGCAAAGACCGTGCCCTCCTGGAAGAGCCGCTCGAAGCGTCCCAGGTACGCGCGCGCGGCGAGCATCAGGAACAGTGCGGCGAGGCTGATCGACAAGCCGCGCCATAGCCCGGTCTGCGCGGTGGAAACTCGCCCTTCCCTCAAGATGCGCGTGCTGGCGGTGCCGATGAGGACGAACACGGCGGCGATCATGCAGGTGATCACTGAGACTGTCAGCAACCATCCGGAGATGAGCTGCGCAGCCGGCAGCGTAAACAGATAGAAATCGAGCGGTTTCCCGAAAATGGGGTCGAGCATGGGTGCGTTACGCGGCGCGTCCCAGAACAGGGCCAAGGTCATCCAGCGCTCCGTCATGCTGACGCCGGTTACGGCGGCGATTGCCACGGATAGGCCGATCCCCATCAGCTTGATGAGGGCTTCGACCGGCAGCGTTACCGGCCGCCGGTTGA
>PLAH01000129.1 GCA_003134045.1 Gammaproteobacteria bacterium | reverse complement strand
TGATGAAATATTGCAGCATCTTTTCCGTGTACGTGAAATCGGCGATGACGCCGTCTTTCATCGGCCGTACCGCGGTGATGTGCCCCGGCGTTCGACCCAGCATCTTTTTCGCTTCCGCCCCCACCGCGACCACGATCTTGCCCCCGCGTCCCGGTTCGTTCTGCACGGACACCACCGACGGCTCGTTCAGCACGATGCCCTTCGACTTCACGTAGATCAAGGTATTGGCGGTGCCTAAGTCTATCGAGAGATCATTGGAAAAATGACCTCGAAGGCGTTTTAACATGGAATGTAGGACCCAGGTCGGTCCGGAGTTGACGCGATGTCAAGCTCCATATGAATTTCGTGCATTGAGGCTCTCTAGCGACTGCGACGCGGCGCTGCCGTTTCCAAATGGGGGGCCGCAATCATGCGCCCTGTAGGCGCCGAACGCTACCTCGATCAGCCCTCCAAATCGTGCTGAATCGATGCGAGAGTTTGCGGCGACTTCGCCTTGAGCACGGCGAACCAGAGGGCGCCCGCGACCATGTGCGCGAAAAAGGCATACGGCAGAATATTGTACGGATAGGCAGGTATCGGAAAAACGCTGCCGAAAATCACGAATGACATCAGCGCAGTACCCAGTATTCCGAGGAGCACGTGATGCGGTTTTATTTCCCTGGTTTTATGCAGATCCAGCGGCGCGACGATGCACAGCATCAAGTACACGACGACGAAGCCGAAGCTCGCGAACGTTCCGGCATAGCCGAACGCGTTCAAAAATCCGGCCGGCAGCATGGCGACGCATACCGTCGCGAGCAGGCAGCCGCAGAATAAGATCGCGCGATACGGCGTGCGATGCGTGTCGTGCACGAGCCCCATCGAGCGATGCAGGAACTTGTACTTGCCCATCGAGAACAGCAGCCGCGCCGCCGCGGTGATGCTGGCGAGACA
Organism: Gammaproteobacteria bacterium; assembly: GCA_003134045.1. Lineage (GTDB taxonomy): Bacteria > Pseudomonadota > Gammaproteobacteria > Steroidobacterales > Steroidobacteraceae > Bog-1198. The sequence continues at coordinate 4,593 of PLAH01000129.1, read as the reverse complement.
GCACGCGAATACGCTGATCATCGCGGCCAAATAAACGATCATCGATGCCCAGCCGAGGCCTGCCTTGACGGCGACGTCGCCGAACGGCGCGGCGCTGGCGCCGAGAGTGGCGGTGTCGTCGCCCATGCCGAAGACCATGAAATAGGCCATCCAGCAACCGGTCCCCGCGAGCCCCGCCACCACCGAGATGTTCAGCGCCGGCGTGAGCGTCGGCGCGATCGCCGCGAGCGATTGGCCGACAATTTCCACCAAGCCGAGCGCGCCGGTTCGCAGCTGAGCCGCGGGTACGCCGGCGCCAATCTCGTCCGCTGCTACGCTCATCGTCCGCTCTCTCCTCGAGGGAATGTTGTTTCATTCCTATCACGGCCACGCAGGGAACGACAGATTTTTTGCGTCGGCGCCACGCATGGCGCACGACGCTGCGTCCGACTCCCCGCAACGGTGCATGGGCTTGCGGCCCAGGCGCTGACCCGCGAATCGTCCCCGTCGCGCCGGAGCGGCGCCGCGGCCGAACCGGGACCTGATGCCGAGAGGAGCGATGGCCTCTCGTGATAGGCTATTGCCGTGAAAAGCACAGGCCTCAACCCATGTCTCGGCCGCTCCGATCGGCGTAAACATGCGCTGGCGGCGCTTCTTACCTTATTCTCGGCGGCGAGCGGTTCGGTGCATGCCACGGTGTATCCGCTGGCTAACAAAGACGACACCTTGGTCGGGCAGGACCAGACCATCGAGACGGTCTACGAGGACACGCTCTACGACCTCGCCCGCAAGTACAGCCTGGGGTCCGAGGAACTCATTCGGGTGAACCCGGGCGTCGATCCGTGGATTCCCGGTGCCGGCAAACAAATCATAGTCCCAGGCCGGCATATCCTGCCGCCGGGGCCGCGTGAGGGAATCGTCGTCAACCTCCCGGAGCACCGGCTTTATTACTATCCCAAGGCGAAACGGGACGGTACGCGCGAAGTGATTACCTACCCGGTGAGCATCGGGAAAATGGACTGGCGCACGCCCTTAGGTCTCACGCATGTCATCCAGAAGCAAAAAGACCCCGTCTGGTATCCGCCCGAATCGGTGCGCAAGGAGCATGCGGCGGCGGGCGATCCGCTGCCGGCGGTGGTTCCGGCGGGCCCCGACAACCCCCTGGGCCAGTACGCCATGCGGCTGGCGGCCGGCAACGGCACCTATCTGATCCACGGAACCAACAATCCGATTGCCGTCGGCCTCGCCGTGACGCACGGCTGCGTGCGCATGTATCCCGACGACGTCGCGGCGCTCTTTCCGTTGATTCCCGTGGGCACGCCGGTGCGCCTCATCAACGAGCCCATCAAGGTGGCGTGGATCGACGGCGAACTGCTGCTCGAGGCGCATCCTCCCGTCGACGCCGAAGGCCAGAGCTTCGAGCCCGACATCGATCAATTCGCGGAACTGCTGCGCGCCGCCGTGGGCGACCGAACCGTCGCCATCCACTGGGATTACGCACGCGAGGTTCTGCAGAAGGCGAACGGCGTCATCGCCACGGTGGGACTCGAAGCGGAACTTCCCGACGCTCCCGAACCGGCGACCGCCGGCCAACCGGCCGCGGATCGATAGCCCGGAGCCGCTTATGGACCCTGTATCGGTTGGTAAATGGCTGCACCTAGCCGGCCGCTGATCGCGTTCGCTTCGGGAGCGCAGGCGCTTCTCGCCATGGCGCTCTTGATCGTCGCGATGGCCGCGCCGCGCCTCGGCGTCGCGGGCGATGCCGTGGAGACCGGCTATGCGTCCCTGGTACGCAGGGTCGCGCCGAGCGTCGTGACCGTGATGGTCGAAGAACAGAATGTCGGCGCCGGCCAGCGCGCCGCCGAACACGCCAACGCCGATAACGGCTACGATGCGGTCGGGGCGCTGATCCGACGGTTGCTGTCGGGAGCCGGCGGCAATCCCACCGGCGACGAGCGCTCCTCGGCGGCGCTCGGCTCCGGCTTCATCATCCGCGCCGACGGCCTCATCGTCACCAATCGGCACGTCATCCTGGGTGCGCGCGTGGTCCGCGTCCGCCTTGCCGATTCCCGCGAACTGGCGGCGAAAATTCTGGGAGCCGACTCGGTCACCGACATCGCGCTGCTGAAAATAGACGCCGGCCACCTTCCCGTGCTGCGATTGGGATCGTCGGAGGCGGTCTCGGTCGGCGATGCGGTGATCGCGATCGGCAATCCGTTCGGCCTGGGTCAGTCGGTCAGTGCCGGCATCATTTCCGCCCGCGCGCGCACCCTGGAGGACGATCCCTATATCGACTTCCTGCAAACCGACGCGGCAATCAACCACGGCAATTCGGGCGGACCCCTGCTCGCGCTCGACGGTACCGTCGTCGGCGTCACCTCCGCCATTTTTTCCCCCAGCGGCGGCTCCGTCGGGCTGGGTTTCGCCATTCCGGCGGAAACGGTGGGCTCGGTCATCGGGCAACTCGAGGCGCACGGCCGGGTGGAGCGCGGCTATCTGGGTATTTCCGCGCAGGCACCGACGCCGATCCTGGCCAAGGCTCTCGGAATGAAAAAGCCGACCGGCGCGCTGGTCACCTCGGTCGACGCCCAAGGCCCGGCGGTCGGCACTCTCTGGGTCGGCGACGTGTTGCTCAGCATCGGGAAGAGCACCGTGACCTTCAAGGACCTGAGCAAGATCACCGCGCGGCTGGAGCCGAACGCACTGGTGGTGGCATCGGTGCTGCGAGGCGGCACGACGCAATCCGTGGGCTTGACCATCGGCCGCTTGCCGGAGCCGCCCGCCGATCCCACCCTGACCGGAGACGAGGACACATGGGTTCCTTCGCTGCGGCTGGGCGTGGCGAATACGACGCCGGACATCCGTAGGGCCATCAAGGCCAACGACGAATCGAGCGGTCTCATCGTGACCCAGCTGCGGCCGGCGGGCCCCGGCGCGTTGGCCGGTCTCAAGGTGGGCGACCTCATCACCCATCTGGGCACCAAGCAACTGGTCGATGTCGCGGACTTGGCCAAGGTTGCCACCCCGACCCCGCAGGCTCCGCTGCTCATTCGGGTCGTCAGGGACGGCTCCGCCACCTTTGTGGCGATCACGGGCGAAGCCGAACTTCAGTTCCCGTAACCGCCGCGGCTCGGCCCGATCTCGCGGTTCCCACGCAGCCCCTGCGGCCTCGGCTCGACCCATGCGACTCGGCTCGACCTCCCGGCTCCCGCGCAAGCCTGCGGCGCAGCTCAACCCGTAGCCGTCGACGCGCTGGCGACCGCGGGCATCGCCCCGTTGCGGGGCAGTGTGACGATGAACTCGCTGCCGCGACCGATGCCGCCGCTGCGCGCGACGATCGAGCCATCGTGAGCTTGGATCAATTCGCGCACCACGGTGAGGCCGATGCCCAGCCCCGAACTGTTGAACTCGATCGCACGAGTGTCTTGAACGAAGGGTTCGAACACCGTGGACAGCGACTCGGCCGACATGCCGATGCCGCTGTCGGAAACCGTCATGACGATGGACGTCTCGGTCACCTCCACGACGATCCCGATGCGGCCGCCTTCCTCGGTGTATTTCGAGGCATTGTCCAGCAAGTTGCTCAGGATCTGCCACAGTCGAACCGGGTCGCCCTCGAATTCCAGCGGCCCCGCCGGGATCTGCGCAGTGAAACGTTGCAGTCTTAAGTCCATTGCCGGTCGGCAGGCATCCACCGCCTCCTCGAGAATGCGGACGAGATCGACCGCGCGCCGCTCGATCCTGAGTTTGCCCGTACTCAGGCGCGATACGTCGAGCAGATCGCCCACCAACCGTGCCATGTGCGCCACTTGCCGCTCGATCATCCCTTGTATCCGCGGCAGGATCGACCCGTCGAAGGGAGTGTGCCGCAGGAGCGTGGCCGCATGTTGCATGGGCATGAGGGGGCCGCGTAATTCGTGGGCGAGCACGGCGAGAAAATGCGTTTGACGCCGATGCGCCTCTTCCGCGGCGCCTTGCAGTCTCTGAGAGCTGAGCGCGGCGACCACCAGCTTCTCGTTCGCGTCACGCAACCGCGCGTGCCGCCGCGCTTGATCTGCCAGCGAGCCGCGAACGTCGGCTAGCGGATAGTGCGGCGCCGAGAGCGCACGCGGCTCGGCGCCCGGAGAACTCGCAGGGGACCGGCCATAGAAAGCGAAGCCCTCGCTGCCGTTCTTTGCCCGATACATCGCCGCATCCGCCCGATCGATGAGCGTCGCGGCATCCGCACCATCCCCGGGAAATAGGCTGATCCCGATGCTCGCCGTAAGACTGAGAACCCGTTCGCCGACACGGGCCGGAAGCGCCAGTGCCGTGTTCAGTTTTGCGGCGATTTGCATGACATCCGACGGATGAGCGACCTCGGTCAGCAGGACGAGGAATTCGTCGCCGCCATGCCGGCTCACCATGTCCGAGCCGCGCACTGCGGACGCAAGACGCTTCGCCGCGATCTTGAGAACCTGGTCTCCGACCGCATGCCCCAAGGTGTCGTTGATCTGCTTGAACTTATCCAAGTCGACGAAGAGCAGCGCGAGCTGCGTGCCCGTGCGTCCGGCGATCGCGATGGCGTACTTGAATCGTTCGAGCAGCGATGCCCGGTCCTACTTTCCGCACATC
>PLAH01000021.1 GCA_003134045.1 Gammaproteobacteria bacterium | reverse complement strand
TCAATGCGGGAGTCGGGCTCGCCGTTTGGATCGGCCTCACGCTCATCGGCCTGCCTCATCCGCTGCTGTGGGCGGTGCTCGCCGCCGTGCTGCGTTTCGTGCCCTATGTGGGAGTGTGTATCGCGGCGCTGTGTTCGGTGCTTCTGGCCGCTGCGGTGGATCCGGGTTGGAGCTTGGCGCTGGTCACCTTGAGTCTGTTCGTCATCGTCGAATTGATCGCGGGGCAGTTGGTCGAGCCGCAGCTGTACGGCCACACCACGGGTCTGTCGCCGCTGTCGGTGGTCATCGCGGCCATATTCTGGAGCTGGCTGTGGGGCCCGATCGGACTGATCGTCTCGACGCCCCTGACGCTGTGTCTGGTGGTCGCCGGCCGCCACATCAAGGCGCTCAGCTTGCTCGACATCCTGCTCGGCGACAACGAAGCGCTCACCATGCCGCAGCGTTTCTATCAGCGGGCGCTATCGGCCGATTCGGATGAAATCATCGCGAGCGCCCGGCTGTTTCTGAAGCGCAACACATTCGCGTCCTATTGCGATATGGTGTTGATGCCGGCTTTGCATCTGGCGCGGCTCGATCTGACGACCGGCGCGATCACCGCGGACCAGCAGATGCGAGTACGCGACTCCATGGTTGCCGTCATCGCAGCCATCGGCGGCGAAGGGCGCCGATTCTCGCGACGGCAGAATCAGGCGTCGGTGCTGGATCGGTCGAGCGCCGGCCGGCAACTGCGTCAGCAACGGGAACAGCGGAGCGGACGATGGCAGGGCCCGCTGGCCGTTCCCCCGGGCTCGTTGATGTTGTGCGTGGGTCTGGGGTCGACGTCCGACGATCTCGCCACCGAACTGCTGGTGCGCATCCTGCGCGACCAGAAGATCGATGCGCGGCATCTCTCGATCGAGGATTTGAAGGCCCCGCCGCCCCCCGATGCGAAGCCGGGCAGCGTATCGGTGGTCTACCTGGTGAGCGCTTATCCGAGCAATGAGCGGAAGCGGGGCGAGGCGATCGCCGACAGCATCCGGCAGCGGTTCCCATCGGCGCGGCTGGTCACGCTGTTCCTGCCGGGAATGTTATTGCAGCCCGCCTCGGCGATCGACAGTATACGCAATGCCGATAGTGCGGCCACCTCCTTCGGCCAGGCGGTGCAGATTTGCCTCGACATCCAACAGGGTGCGAAGAAAGCCGCCAAAGTACGCGACGAATGAGCGCTGCTCTGCGCGTGCGATGGCGCATATTCTCGTTTCTGTTCGGCTTCGGTTTCATCGCCTACGTGCAGCAGAAGAGCATCACGGTGGCGGCGGCCAGCATGATGCCGGAGCTTGGGCTCACCCAGGAGCAGATCGGATGGCTGGAGCAGGCATTCGTCCTGGGGTATGCGATCTTCCAAATGCCGGGCGGTATTTTCGGACAGCGGCTGGGCGCACGCCGGACCTTCGTCATCATCGGGCTCACCGCCTTCTTCGCCACCGTCGCGACCCCGTTGGCGCCGGATTTCTTCACGGGCAGCTCGCTGTTCATCGCGTTGCTTGCCGTGCAGGTGCTGCTCGGCTGTTCTCAGGGCGCGATTTTCCCCGTGTCCGCCGGCGTCTTCGAGGCTTGGTTTCCTCCCAATCGATGGTCATTCGTGCAGGGCCTGCAGACCATGGGCCTGGGACTCGGCGCCGCGCTCACGCCGCCGCTCATCGCCTCGCTCATGGCCTCCCTGGGGTGGCGGCCCGCGTTGATCTGGACCAGCCTGCCGGCACTGGTCCTCATCGGCTTATGGGGTTGGTACGGCCGCAATACGCCGCGTGAGCATCGTTCCGTGTCGGCGAAGGAACTGGCGGAGATCGGCGATCACGCCGCCGTCGACGCGCCCACCGCACTCACCCTGAAACAGCTCCTGCGGCTGCTGCGCGACCGCGACGTGCTGCTGCTGGCGATTTCCTACATGTGCATGAATTACACGTTCTATCTGCTGTCGAACTGGGTGTTCCTGTATCTCGTTCAAGAACGCCGGTTCTCCCTGTTGGAGAGCGGCTGGCTCGCCACGGCACCGCCGTTGGCCGCCGCGCTGGGTGCCGGCGTGGGCGGCCTCCTCACCGGCGTGCTGTGCCAGCGCTTGGGCGATCGCTGGGGCTACCGAATGGTGCCCATGGCGGCGCTGCCGGCAGCGGCGGTGTTGCTGCTGTTCGCGGTGAACGCAGCCAGTCCCTACGTGGCCGTGGCGGCGCTTGCGGCATGCTTCGGGTGTGTCGAACTGACCGAGGGGGCGTTCTGGGGCGGGGGCATGACGGTCGGCCGCGGCGACACGATGGCGGTGTGCGGTTTGATGAACACCGGCGGCAATCTCGGGGGTATCATCAGCATCCCCATCGTCGCACATTTTTCCGGACAGCATCTTTGGCATACCGCATTCGTGATCGGCGCCGCATTCGCCATCGGCAGCGCCTTGCTGTGGTCCGGCATTCGAGTGGGGGAGCGACATTGCGGCGGCGGATACGGCGCCGCCGAGTAAGTCCGTGAATTACTTGGGCGCCATGCGAATGGCGCCGTCCAAGCGGATGGTCTCGCCATTCAGCGTGGGTATCTCCACGATGGATTGCACCAGCTGGGCGTATTCCTCGGGCTTGCCGAGGCGCGGCGGGAAGGGTACTTGTTTGCCCAGCGAGTCCTGTACCTCCTGCGGTAAACCCGCGAGCATGGGCGTCATGAAAATGCCGGGAGCGATCGCCACGCAGCGGATTCCGAAGCGGGCGAGTTCGCGCGCGATGGGGAGCGTCATGCCCGCGATGCCGGCCTTGGTGGCGGCGTAGGCGACCTGGCCGATCTGTCCTTCGAAGGCGGCCACCGACGCCGTGTGCACGAGAAGTCCGCGTTCGCCGCCCTCGTTCGGGGTGTTGTTCTGCATGATGGCCGCGGCCGCCTTGTCGCACAGGAACGTGCCGATCAAGTTGATGCGCACGACTTTGTCGAAGAAGTCGCCGCTCATGGGGCCGTCCCTGCCCAATAATTTACCCGAGCCGGCGACGCCCGCGCAGTTGACCATCAGGTTGATTCCGCCCAGGGCTTCACGTGCCGCTTCCATGGCGGCCGTGACCTGCGATTCCACGGAGATATCGCACTTGAAAAATGCGGCGCCGATCTGTTTGGCGAGCGCCTGACCCGCCACGTCCTGCAGATCCAGGATGGCCGCCTTGCCGCCGGCGGCGACGACGCGTTCGGCCACCGCCTTACCCAAGCCCGAGGCGCCGCCGGAGATGACGGCCAATGTTCGACTGAAATTCATGGCAGCCCCGATGTTTTTTCGAGATCCTCGAGCGGATGAGCCGCGCCGCGCCAACGTTCGACGAAGAATGCGTCCACCGAGGCGTCCGTGACCTCTTCCAGCCGGCGCGGCATCCAGCGCGGGGAGTTGTCCTTATCGACGATGAGCGCACGCACTCCCTCGATGAAATCACCTTGTGCGAAGCACTGCTCCACCATGCCGATTTCCATGCGAAAGCACTGGGCGAGCGTCAGGGATTTGCCCCGTTGCAGCTGCCGCAGCGTTACCGACATCATGGTGGGCGAACGGCTGCGCATGAGCGCGATGGTCTGCTGCGCCCAGGCGGCGTAGTCGGCACGCCGCTCGTCCGCGAGCGAGGCTAAGATGGCGGTCACGCCCGATTGGGTGAAATGAGTGTCGATGGCCGGACGCAGGAGGCTCAAGGACGGTGCGGGCAGCCCGGCGGCGGCCCGCTCGTGCACGAAGCGGCGCACGTCGCTGCGCGGATCCGCGCTCCAGGTGAGGGAGGCCAGATCGTCCTCGAGGGCTGCGATGGCAGCGGGGGGCAGATAGACATCCGCGAGCTGCGCGTACAGCGCGTCGACGCCGCGGATCTGAATCCCGGTCAGGGCGAGATACGGGCCGAGCGCTCCCGGCAATCGCGACAAGAAATAACTCGCTCCCACGTCCGGAAACAAGCCGATGCTCACCTCGGGCATGGCGATGCGCGTGCGCTCGCCGACGATGCGCAGCGTCGAGCCTTGAGCGACGCCCATGCCGCCGCCCATGGCGATTCCGTCCATGAGCGCGATGTAAGGCTTCGGATACGAGTAGAGCAGATAGTCGAGCGGATATTCTTTGGCGAAGAATTCGCGGTGCAGGGAACCTGAGTCCTTGAAGCTTTGATACAGCGCTCGAACGTCGCCGCCGGCACAGAAGGCCTTCTCGCCGGCGCCGCGCAGCAGAACCGCGCGGATCTGCGCATCGGCGGCGCAGCGCTCGAACACCGTCCGCAACTCGACGATCATCTCGAGCGACAGGGCGTTGAGTGCGGCGGGGCGATTCAGCGTGATGAACGCGACATGATTGCGCGCTTCGCAGAGGATTTCCGCTTCGCTCATCGGGGGACCGCTCAGGCGTTCTTCCACACCGGCTTGCGTTTGCCAAGGAACGCGTTGACGCCTTCCTTCTGGTCCTCGCCGTCGAACAAATCGACGAAGCGTTCGCGCTCCAAGGCCAGCGCCGCTGCGCGCGGAGTGCCCTGCCGCGCCTGATGGATCAGGCCCTTGCTGAAGGTCACGGCGCGCGGACTCAAGGTGCTGACGCGTTCGGCAATCTGCAGTGCGGTCGACAAGCTTTGTCCGCGCGGCGTCACCTGTTCGACCAAGCCGATGCGCAACGCCGTCTCCGCGTCGATGCGTTCGTTGGTGAGTATCATGCGTTTGGCCCAGCCTTCGCCCACCAGCCAGGGCAGCGTCTGGGTGCCGCAGCCCGCGGGCAGCAGGCCGACCGACGGCTCGGGCAGCGCCATCTGCGCATGCTCCTCGGCGACGCGTAGGTCGCAGGACAGCGCGCATTCGAGACCGCCGCCCATGGCGTAGCCGTTGATGGCCGCAATGACGACGGGCCGCGACTCCTGCAGCGCTTCGAAGGCGGCGCCGAAACGCTGCGCCATGAGGCGCGCCTGGGCCTTGTCGCCGTCGGCAAAGGTCTTCAAGTCCGCACCGGCGCTGAAGAACTTCTCGCCGTGACCGGTGACCACCGCGGCATACACCTCCATGTTCCGATTCAACTCGCCGATCAGCGAGGTCAGCTGCAGCAGCCCCTCCGCGGTGAACGTATTGGCAGAGGGATTGTTGAGGGTGATGAGGGCGACATGCCCATCGATCTTGCATTCGATCATGGCCGGTTCCGTTGGTTGGCGGCGGGTTTGTGGAGCAATTTGATGATGGCGGAGAAGTCCTGCGCGCCGCCGCCTTGGGAACTCCACAGCTGGTAGAGCTGCTGGGCCATGGCGCCCAGGGCCACCGGTTGTTTCGCCTGCTTGGCGGCATCGGTGGCGAGGCCGAGATCTTTGAGCATGAGGTCGGTGCCGAAGCCGCCGGTGTAGCCGCGCGCTGCGGGCACGTTCTCCATGACGCCGGGATAGGGATTGTACGTATCCGAACTCCAACAGCGGCCGCTCGAGGTATTGATGATTCCCGCGAGCACCTTCGGATCGATGCCGAGCGCCGCGCCCAAGTTCATCGCTTCCGCCACGCCGACCATGGAAATGCCGAGCAGCATGTTGTTGCAGATCTTCGCCACCTGGCCGGTGCCGGCGCCGCCGCAGTGCACGATGTTCTTGCCCATGTGGGCCAGGGTGGGCTTGATGGTGTCGAACAGCGCGGGATCGGCGCCCACCATGAACGTCAGGGTGCCGGCCTCCGCACCGCCGGTGCCGCCGGATACCGGAGCATCGGCCATGGGGTTGCCGTGCGCCGCGGCGGCGGCGGCCACCTCGCGCGCCGAATGCGGGTCGATGGTACTGGAGTCGACGAGGGTCACGCCGCGGCGCACGCCCGCGAGCACGCCGTCGTCGCCGAGATATACGCTTTTGACGTGAGGCGAGGAGGGCAGCATGGTGATCACCAACTCGCCGGCCGCGGCCGCGAGCTTGGCCGATCCCGCGCCCGCCGCGCCCAGCGCCGTCAGCGCCTCGACATTGCGCTCGACCACGTCGAACACGGTGAGCGCATGGCCGGCCTTCAACAGGTTGCGCGCCATGGGTCCGCCCATGTTGCCCAGCCCGATGAACGCGATTTTCATTTCAGACTGATGGTGGTGTTGACGCCCGCGCTCGAGGTCGAGTCGTCGAACCAGCGCGACGTGACGGTCTTGGTCTGGGTGTAGAACTGCACCACTTGCTTGCCGTAGGGGCCGAGATCGCCCAGCTTCGAACCGCGCGATCCGGTGAAACTGAAGGACGGCACCGGCACCGGAATCGGCACGTTGATGCCCACCTGGCCCACGTCGATTTCGTTCTGGAACTTGCGGGCGGCCGCGCCGCTCTGCGTGAAAATGGCGGTGCCGTTGCCGAACGGGTTGTCGTTCGTCAGCGCAATCGCTTCGTCCAAGGTGTTCACCGACATGATGACCATCACCGGCCCGAAGATTTCGGTGGTGTAGATCGTCATGTCCGGCGTCACGCCCGAGAAAATCGTCGGGCCGATGAAATTGCCTTTCTCGTAGCCGGCTACTTTGATGGTGCGGCCGTCCAGCTCCAGTTTGGCGCCCGCCTTGATGCCCTCCTCGACCAGACCGAGAATGCGGTTCTTGGCGTTCTTGGAGACCACGGGACCGAAGTCGGCGCCTTTCTCCACGCCGGCGTTGACTTTGAGCGCTTTCGCTTTGGCGACGATGTCGGGTATCCATTTCCGGGCGTCGCCCACCAGCACGGTGACCGCGGTGGCCATGCAGCGCTGGCCGGCGGCGCCGAACGTCGAGCCCACCAGCGCGTTGATCGATTGTTCCTTGTTGGCATCGGGCAATACCACGGCGTGATTCTTCGCGCCCATCATGCACTGCGCGCGCTTGCCATGCTGCGAAGCCAGGTTGTACACATGCGTGCCCACCTGCGTCGAACCCACGAAGGACACGGCGACGATGTCGGGATGCGTGCAGATGGCGTCGACCGCGCGCTTGCCGCCGTGGATGATGTTGAGCACGCCGGGCGGGACGCCCGCCTGCAGCGCGAGTTCGCCCAGCAGCATGGGCGTCATCGGGTCCTGTTCCGACGGCTTCAGCACGAAGGTGTTGCCGCAGACGATGGCCATCGGGAACATCCACAAGGGGATCATCGCCGGGAAATTGAAGGGGGAGATGCCGGCGCACACGCCGATCGATTGGCGGATGGTATAGGTGTCGACGCCGCCGGCGACGTTCTCGGCGAACTCGCCCAGCTGCAGGCTGCCGATCGAACACGCATGTTCGACCACTTCGAGACCGCGGAACACATCGCCTTCGGCGTCGGCCAGGGTCTTGCCCTGTTCGGCGCTCAGGGTCTGCGCGATGCGGCTCATGTGCTCGCGCACCAGGGCCTGCAGCTTCAGCATGATGCGCGCGCGCGCGGCCAGCGGCGTGTTCTTCCAGGTCTTGTAGGCCGCCTTGGCGGAAGCGACGGCGGCATTGATTTCCTCGTCGGTGGCGAACGGGACCTGGGCCAGCACTTCCTGCGTCGCTGGGTTCACCACATCGTGCCATTCGCTGGTACGCGATTCGACGAACTTGCCATCGAGCAGCATTTTGACGGTGGGCGCCTGGTCGGCGAGCACTGCGGGTTTGGTCGTCATGAAAGTTCCCCTTGAGTCGTTAACGTCCGGGCAATCACCAAGCGTTGAATCTCGCTGGTGCCCTCGTAAATTTGAGTGATGCGCGCGTCCCGGTAGTGCCGTTCCACGTTGTAATCCTCCAGATAGCCGTAGCCGCCGTGGATCTGAATGGCTTTGGAGCACACGCGCTCGGCCATCTCAGAGGCATATAGTTTAGCCTGACAAGCCTCCGAGAGGCAGGGGAGACCGGCACCGCGCAAGCGCGCGGCGTGGTGGGTGAGCAGCCGGGCCGAATTGATGGATGTGTGCATGTCGGCCAGCATGTTGCCGATGCTGCCGAACTCGGCGATCGGCCGATCGAATTGCCGGCGGGTCTTGGCGTAGGCGAGCGCCGCCTCGAACGCGGCTCGCGCGATGCCGATGGCCTGGGCCGCGATGCCGATCCGCCCACCCTCGAGGTTCGAGAGCGCGATCGACAAGCCCTTGCCGCGCAAGCCCAGCAGGCAGTCGGCCGATATCCGGCAATCGTCGAATGTGATGGCGCAGGTATCGGAGCCGCGTATGCCCAACTTGTGTTCGGGCGGACTGACGATGAAGCCGGGCGTCTGCGTGGGCACGACGAAGGCGGAGATGCCTTTCTTGCCCAAGGCTGGGTCGGTCACGGCGAACACGATGGCCACCTTGGCCCGTTTACCGTTGGTGACGAATTGCTTCGCGCCGTTCAACACCCAGCTCTCGCCGTCGAGAATGGCGCGGGTCTTGAGATTGTGGGCCTCCGAGCCGGCCTGCGGCTCGGTCAGGCAGAAGCAGCCGATGGACTTGCCCCGGGCCATGTCCGGCAGGTAACGCTGCTTCTGCGCATCGCTGCCGAACTTCAAGATGGGGCCGCAGCCCACCGAGCTGTGAACGCTCAAGAGACTCGCGGTGGCGGCGCAGCCGGCGGCAATTTCTTCGATCGCGAGCGCATAGGCGACGTAGTCGGTGTACGAGCCGCCCCAGTCGTCCGGCACCATCATGCCGAGCAGCCCGAGCTCGCCGAGCTTTGCGATCGTCGAATCGGCAATCCAGCCGTCCTGGTCGAATTGCGCGGCCCGCGGCGCGAGTTCGGCCTGCGCGAATTCGCGTGCCGAGTCGCGAATCATGCGCTGCTCGTCGTTGTAGAAGTCCGCTGCCACGTATCCTCGAGCCCCGCCAGCCGTCTGTATCGCGTAAACTATAAATCTTTGGCACGTACAGCTCGGTGCCCAAACCGTTCAAAATGTGTGATCGAAAATGCAACAGCCCCGGGCGACCCTGAACGCCCAGCGTTCCGCCTCACGGAGGCGAGCCTCCAAAGCAAGTGCCGGCGCGGCACCGCGCGCCGGAGCGGGGCTACAGGGTTCCGGGCCGGGTGCCTCAGCCGACGCCGAGCCCCCTGCCCAAGCGGCCGGCCCGCGGACCGTTGCGGCGGCGGTTCCGGCTGCCGTGGTGATTACCGCACCGCGTTCCGAGCCGGGCACCGTCGCCATCTGCTTCGTGGCTGCCGCCCTCGAGAGCGTGCGCGCCCGGCACCTGGATGCCGACGGCCTGCTGGCCAAAGTCGGTCTCTCGCCGGCGCTGCTGCAGGTGCCGCAGGCCCGCGTATCCGTCAAACACTATGGCGAGTTGTGGCGGCTGGTGGCGCTCACCCTCGACGATGAGTTCTTCGGCCAGGACTCGCGGCGCATGAAGGCCGGCAGCTTCGCCATGCTGGTTCACGCCGTGCTGGGCTGCAAGAATCTGGGGCAGGCGCTCGACCGCAGCCTGCGCTTCTTCGGGCTGATTCTCGACGACATCGCGGGCTCGCTGCAGCGATCGGGTGGCGAGGCTACCGTCTGCCTGACGGAGCGCGCGCCGGGCAGGGCGCCGCGCATCTTCGGCCAGGAGGTGCTGCTCATGTTGCTGCATGGCGTTGCCTGCTGGCTGGTTGGGCGCAGGATCCCGATCCTGCGCGCCCAATTCGGTTACCCCGAACCGGCGCATAGCGCCGAGTACCGGCTGATGTACTGCACCGAACTCACCTTCGGCCGGCCGACGACCGCCATCGTGTTCGTCGCCGATTATCTCGCACTGCCCATCGTGCAGAACGAGCGCTCGGTCAAAGACTTTCTGCGCACTGCGCCGGAAAGCATCCTGGTCAAATACAAGAACGGCAGCAGCCTGAGCGCGCGCATACGCCGCCGCCTGCGCCAGATGCTGCCGGGCGAGGTTCCGGATTTCGAGACCTTGGCGGGCGAATTGAACATGACGACCGCCACCTTGCGGCGGCGGCTGCACGAGGAAGGGGCCTCCTATCAAGAGATCAAGGATCAGCTGCGGCGCGATCTGGCCATCGGCTATTTGAGCCACTCGGATCGCAGCGTGATGGACATCGCGCTCGAATTGGGTTTCTCCGAGCGCAGCGCGTTCCATCGGGCATTTCGCAAATGGACGGGCGCATCGCCGGGGGAATTCCGCCGCGGCTTGCAGACTTGACGTGCCGCGCGGCGCCGATGTGGCATTTTCTCTCAGGCAATTTGATTGGTTTTGTCATTCGGACGGAATCCCCTTGGCTCTATAGTTTTGGGGATCGGCAATCGACGGCGAGCGTGAACTTCGGGGGAAAGGCATGAGTGCAGCGTTGACATCGCCCGGCGCGCGTTTCCGGGCCGCCTTGACGGAGGAAAGTCCTCTTCAGGTGGTCGGCGCCATCAATGCCTATGTGGCCCGCATGGCCGCCGCGACCGGGTTCAAGGCCCTGTATGTATCGGGCGGGGGCGTTGCGGCGAATTCGTTGGGCGTCCCGGACCTGGGCATCAGCACCATGGACGACGTGCTGATCGATATCCGGCGCATCACGGATGCGTGCCCGCTGCCGCTGCTGGTCGATGCGGATACCGGCTGGGGCGGCGCGTTCAACATCGCCCGCACGGTCAAGTCGTTCATCAAGTCGGGCGCGGCGGGCCTGCACATCGAAGACCAGGTGCAAGCCAAGCGCTGCGGCCACCGGCCGGGCAAAGAAGTGGTTTCGAAACAAGAGATGGTGGATCGCATCAAGTCCGCCGTCGATGCGCGGACCGATGGCGCGTTCGTCATCATGGCGCGCACCGACGCGCTGGCCGTCGAGGGCATCGATGCGGCCATCGACCGCGCGGTCGCCTGCGTCGAGGCGGGCGCCGACATGATTTTCCCCGAGGCGATGACCGATCTTTCCATGTACCGGCGTTTCAAGGATGCGGTCAAGGTGCCCATCCTCGCCAACATCACCGAGTTCGGCCACACGCCCTTGTACACACGCGACGAACTCGCGACGGTGGGGGTCGACATCGTCCTGCATTGCTGCTCGGCCTACCGGGCGATGAACGCCGCGGCGCTCAACGTCTATCAGGCCATCCGCCGCGACGGTACCCAGAAGAACGTCGTCGACCGCATGCAGACGCGCGCGGATCTGTATTCCTACCTCGACTATCATTCGTACGAAGCCAAATTGGACCAGTTGTTTGCCGAGGGGAAAGAGAAATGACGAATGCCGACGTGGTGCCTTTCAAGCCGAAGAAATCGGTTGCGCTCTCCGGCGTCACGGCAGGCAACACCGCGCTGTGCACGGTCGGCAAGACCGGCAACGATCTGCACTACCGCGGCTACGACATTCTCGATATCGCGACGCAGTGCGAGTTCGAGGAGATCGCGTACTTGCTGGTGCACGAGAAGCTGCCGAACAAAGCGGAGCTTGCCGCTTACAAGGCGAAATTGAAGTCGCTGCGGGCGCCGCCCGCCGCCGTGCTCAACGTGTTGGAAGAGCTGCCTGCCGCGAGCCACCCCATGGACGTGCTGCGCACCGGCGTCTCCGCGCTCGGCTGCCTCGCGCCCGAAGCCAACGACCATTCCATCGAGGGCGCGCGCGACATCGCCGATCGCCTGCTCGCCTCGCTGGGATCCATGCTGTGCTACTGGCATCACTACGCCAACGGCAAACGCCGCATCGACATGCAGACCGACGACGACTCGATCGGCGCCCATTTCCTGCATCTGCTGCACGGCCGGAAACCGCCGGCCGAGTGGGTGCGCGCCATGCATACCTCGCTCAATCTGTATGCGGAGCATGAGTTCAACGCCTCGACGTTCACGGCCCGGGTCATCGCGGGCACCGGTTCGGACTTGTATTCCTGCATCGCCGGCGCCATCGGCGCGTTGCGCGGACCGAAACACGGCGGTGCGAATGAAGTGGCGTTCGAGATTCAGAGCCGCTACGCCTCGGTGGCCGAGGCGGAAGCCGACATCCGCAAACGCGTCGCCAACAAGGAGGTCATCATCGGCTTCGGTCATCCGGTGTACACGATTTCCGATCCGCGCAATGAAGTCATCAAAGAGGTCTCCCGCGCGCTGGCGTCCCGAGCCGGCCAGATGCTCGGCTTCGAGATCGCCGAGCGCATCGAGTCCGTGATGAAGGAGATCAAGAACATGTTTCCGAATCTCGACTGGTTCTCGGCGGTGTCGTACCACCTGATGGGCGTGCCCACCGCCATGTTCACGCCGCTGTTCGTCATCAGCCGCACCTCCGGGTGGGCCGCGCACGTCATCGAACAACGCGTGGACGGGAAGATCATCCGTCCCAGCGCCAATTACATCGGCCCCGAGAACCTGGCCTTCGTTCCGCTGGCCGAGCGCCCGTAACCGGCGCAACGATCGAGCCGGCACACCGAGTTTTCATCCAATTACCAGGTACCCCTCACTCCCCCATGTCACACGATATCAAATCGGCGGAACGCCCGGCTCCCGATCACGTCCTCACCGCCATCGCCGACTATGCATTGAGCTACGTCATCGAGAGTCCGCTCGCTTACGAGACGGCCGGCTACTGCCTGATGGATACCCTGGCTTGCGGCTTCCAGGCGCTGAAGTATCCGGCGTGCACCAAGCTCATGGGACCCGTGGTGCCCGGGGCGACGCTCACCGGCGGGGCGCGCGTGCCCGGCACTTCTTATGAGCTCGATCCCATCAATGCGGCGTTCAATATCGGCGCGATGATTCGCTGGCTGGATTTCAACGACACCTGGCTGGCCGCCGAGTGGGGACACCCGTCGGATAACCTCGGCGGCATTCTGGCGGTGGCGGACTATCTGTCGCGCAGCGGCAAGCCGGTGACGGTGCGCGATGTGCTGACCGGCATGATCAAGGCGCATGAGATCCAGGGCGTGCTCGCCTTGGAGAACAGTTTCAACCGCGTCGGCCTCGATCACGTCCTGCTGGTACGCGTGGCCTCGACGGCGGTGGTCACCGCGATGCTGGGCGGCACCCGGGATCAGATCGTCAATGCCGTGTCGAACGCCTGGATCGACGGCGGGGCGCTGCGCACCTACCGGCACGCCCCGAACACCGGTTCGCGCAAGAGTTGGGCGGCGGGCGATGCCACCAGCCGCGCGGTGCGCCACGCCTTGTTCGCGCTCAAGGATGAAATGGGGTATCCCTCCGCGCTGTCGGCCAAGACCTGGGGATTCCAGGACGTGCTGTTCAAGGGCAAGGCGCTCGCGCTGCCGCAGCCGTTCGGCAGCTACGTGATGGAAAACGTGCTGTTCAAGATTTCCTATCCGGCGGAATTCCATGCGCAGACCGCCGTCGAGGCGGCGATGACGCTGCATCCGCAAATCAGCGCCAAGCTGGACCAGATCGAGCGCGTGGCCATCGAGACGCAGGAACCCGGCGTGCGCATCATCGACAAGACGGGACCGCTCTCGAACCCGGCCGACCGCGATCACTGCATCCAGTACATGGTGGCCATCCCGCTGCTGTTCGGACGGCTGAACGCGTCCGACTACGAGGATGCCGTCGCGCACGACCCGCGCGTCGACGAATTGCGCGCGAAGATGCAGGTCAAGGAGAACGCCACCTTCACGCAGGAGTACTACGCCGCCGACAAGCGCTACATCGGCAACGCCGTGCAGGTGTTCTTCAAGGATGGCAGCGCGAGCCCGCGCATCGAAGTGGATTATCCCATCGGCCATCGCAAGCGCCGCAGCGAGGGCATGCCGGTGCTGGTCAAGAAATTCGAGGCCAGCGTCGCGGCGCATTTCCAGCCCAAGCAAACCGAGGCCATCAAGAAGATATTCGCCGATCCCGCGGCGCTCGCCTTGATGCCGGTCAGCGATTTCGTCGCCAAGATGGTGAGCGCGGGCTAGGGGGCAGTGCGTGCCCGTTCGTCGACAAGGCGGCGCGCGGCTTTGAGGTGCGGGATGTCGTACATCTTGCCGTCGAGCGAGACGGCGCCTGCGCCGTTGGCGAACGCGGCGATGATGCGCTTGGCCAGGGCCACCTCGGCGTCGCTCGGCGCGTAGGCCTGGTTGATCGCCGCGACTTGATCCGGGTGGATGGCGAAGCGGCCCGTGAAGCCATCGTGGCGCGATGCCGCGCAGGCGAGCGCGAGGCCCGCGGGGTCGCGGTAGTCGACGTAGACGCTGTCGATGGCCTCGATGCCGAGCGCATGCGCCGCCAGCAGGCATTGACCGCGTGCGTACTGGTACAGCGGCCGCCAGGCACCATTCGGCTCGCGCGGATCGCCCGCGCCCAATGCCGCACTCAAGTCCTCGGCGCCCCAGCCGATGGCCGTCAAGCGCGGAAACGATGACTTGGTGAGTTCGCCCATGCGCAGCACCGCCGCCGGCGTTTCCGTGACCAGCGCGAGGATGGGGATGGGCGCGTCGATGCCTTGGGCACGCTCGAGGGCCTCGAGATAATTCGCGACGGTTTGAATATCCTCGGGCCCGCGAATCTTCGGCAACACGACGCCGGCGGGCCGGGCGGGAACCAGGGCGACCAGGTCGTTCAACAGTTCGCCGCTGGCGAGGTCGTTGACCCGAATCCACAGCGGCCGTGCAGCGGATTTGGCCGCCATATACTCGCGCGCCAAGGTGCGTGCGATGGGCTTGCGCTCCGGCAGCACCGAATCCTCCAGATCCAGGATGAGGGCATCGGCGCCCGCGCTGTCGGCCTTGGCGAGTTTACGCTCGCTGTCGGCCGGCACGAACAGGGTGGAACGCAGCATCTAGGCGGGTTTGCGCAGCATCAGCGCGGAGCGCTTGCAGCTGGCGACTTCGGCGCCGCGTTGGTTGAAGGCCCGGTGAATGAATATGACGATGCCGTTGTTGGGGCGGCTCTTGCTGGCTCGGACCTCATGCACTTCGGTCTCGATGCGCAGCGTGTCGCCATGAAAGACGGGCACGGGAAAGCGCACCTCGTCCCACCCTAAGTTGCCGACGGTGGTGCCGAGGGTGGTGTCGCCCACCGAGATGCCGACCATGAGGCCCAAGGTGAAGCAACTGTTGACGATGCGCTGACCGAACTCGGTCTGCGTGCGGCAATACTCTTCATCCAGATGGAGCGCCGCCGGATTGTGGGTGAGCGCCGAAAAAAATACGTTGTCGGCCTCGGTGACGGTGCGACGGATGGCGTGCGAGAAACGCTGCCCGACCGTGAATTCCTCGAAATAGAGTCCCGCCACCTGTGCTCCGTTGCTGCCGCGACCGTAGCATCTTACGTCAGCGCCGACGGCAAGTCAGCGCCCGCAAAAAACGCGTCGAGCCAGGAGGCCTGGTTGGCGATGTCCGCCGAACGCTGGGCGTCGAATCGCGCGCGCAGCTCCGCGTCGAGAAACGGCGACAGCGGTGAGAATTGCAAAACTGAGGGGCGGCACCCGCGCCAGCATAGCAATCCCGCGCCGCCTCAGACCAGCGCTTGGTAGACCAGCGATCTCAAGAGCGGTCGATAACGCGTGCGCCGCTGCACGTTCAGTTCCTGCAGCATGAACACCACGACCAAGTGCTCGGCCGGGTCCACCCAGAAATACGGGCCCAGCGCGCCGCCCCAGTAGTAATCGCCCACCGACCCGGCCACCGGCGCGAGTCCCGCTTGCTGGCGCACGCCCAAGCCCAGGCCGTAGCCCTGTCCGAGTTCGGGCAGCGGCGCGGCAATCCCTAAGTCCGCGGTGCGCAGGCCGTAGTCGAACGCCGGCGGTAAATGATTGCTGAGCATCAATTGCGTGGTCTTGCGCGCCAGCAGCCGCACGCC
>PLAH01000081.1:19071-39902 GCA_003134045.1 Gammaproteobacteria bacterium | reverse complement strand
TGGCCATGCCGACGGCGATGCCTGAGCCGCCGTTCAGCAACAGGTTCGGCACCCGCGCCGGCAGCATCGTGGGCTCTTCCAGCGAGCCGTCGAAATTCGGCAGCCAATCGACGGTGCTCGAACCCAACTCCTGCAGCAACAGCGTCGCGTACCGCGTCAGCCGCGACTCCGTGTAGCGCATGGCGGCGAACGACTTCGGGTCGTCGGTCGAGCCCCAGTTGCCCTGGCCGTCGACGATGGGATACCGATAGGCGAAATCCTGCGCCATGTGCACCATGGCCTCGTAGCAGGCCGAATCGCCGTGCGGATGAAATTTGCCGATGACATCGCCCACGGTCCTCGCGGACTTCTTGTGCTTGGCGCCGGCCGCGAGGCCGAGCTCGCTCATGGCGTAGACGATGCGCCGCTGCACGGGCTTCAAACCGTCGCCCAGATGCGGCAGCGCCCGATCGAGGATCACGTACATCGAGTAATCGAGATAGGCGCGCTCGGCGAATGTCTTCAGCGGCTCGCGTTCGATCCCTTCGAAATTGAGTTCCTGGTCTTTCATCGGCACAGCTTCGCCATGGGTCCTTCGAAATTGAGTTCCTGGTCTTTCATCGCTACACCTGAGCCAGATTGCCCTTGCTTTCGAGCCACACGCGCCGATCGCCGGCACGCTTTTTCGCGAGCAGCATGTCGAGCAGCTGGTCGGGGCTGTCTTGCGCGTCGATGGTCATTTGCACCAGCCGGCGCGTCTGCGGCGCCATGGTGGTCTCGCGCAATTGCAATGGATTCATTTCGCCCAGACCTTTGAAGCGCGTCACCACGGGTTTGGCCCGCGGATTCTCCTCGGCGATGCGCGCAAGCGCCCGCTCGCGCTCGGCCTCGTCGAGGGCATACACGACTTCCTTGCCGGCGTCGATGCGAAACAGCGGCGGCATGCACACGTACACGTGCCCCGCGGCCACCAGCGGCCGGTAGTGGCGCAGGAACAAGGCGCACAGCAGCGTCGCGATGTGCTGGCCGTCGCTGTCGGCGTCCGCGAGAATACAAATCTTGTGATAGCGCAGCCCCGACAGATCGGTGGCCGCCGGCTCCACGCCGATCGCGATGGTGATGTTGTTCACTTCCTGCGATTGCAGGATTTCACGCGTGTCGGCTTCCCAGGTGTTCAGGATCTTGCCGCGCAGCGGCATGATGGCCTGCGTCACGCGGTCGCGCGCCTGCTTGGCGGAGCCGCCGGCGGAGTCGCCCTCGACCAGGAACAACTCGCCGCGCGCCGGATCCTGGCTCACGCAGTCGGCGAGCTTGCCGGGCAGCGCGGGGCCCGAGACGATGCGCTTGCGCGCGATCTTCTGACTGTCCTTGAAGCGCTGCTGCGCATTGGCGATGGCCATCATGGCGATTTTCTCGCCCTGATCCGGATGTTGATTGAGCCACAGGGCGAAGGCGTCCTTGATGACGCCCTGGACGATGCCGGCCGACTCGCGCGAGGAGAGCCGCTCCTTGGTCTGCCCGGCAAACTGAGGCTCGCGCATTTTCATGGACAGCACGAAGCTCACGCTGTCCCATACGTCCTCGGGCGCCAGTTTCAAACCGCGCGGCACGAGGCTGCGGAATTCGCAGAACTCGCGCACCGCATCGGCCGTCCCCGCGCGCAGGCCGTTGACGTGGGTGCCGCCTTCGACCGTGGGAATCAGATTGACATAGCTCTCCGTGATGCGATGTTCGGATTCGAGCACCCAGGCGAAGGCCCAGTCGAGGGCACCGCCGTCGATGTCGCGCTTGCCATAAAAGGTCTCGGCGGGCAGCCACTCGCCCTTGCCCAGTTCCTCCGCGAGGTATTGATGCAGACCGCCCGTGTAGTACCACTCGTCCCGTTCGCCGCTGAACTCGTTGAGCAGAGTCACCCGCAGCTTCGGACACAGCACCGCCTTCGCCCGCAGCACCTGCTTGAGGCTCGGGATGGCGAATTTATCGGTATCGAAATACTTGGCGTCCGGCCAGAAGCGGATGGTCGTGCCGGTCTTGGATTTCGGCACGTCCCCGACCACCTGCAGTTTCGTCTTCGGGGCGCCGCCCGCAAAGCTCAAGTGATATTCCTTGCCGCCGCGCCGCACCCAGCACTCCAGATGCTTGGACAGCGCGTTCACCACCGAGACCCCGACTCCGTGCAGGCCGCCCGAGTGCTGGTACGTCTTGTCGTTGAACTTTCCACC
Organism: Gammaproteobacteria bacterium; assembly: GCA_003134045.1. GTDB lineage: Bacteria > Pseudomonadota > Gammaproteobacteria > Steroidobacterales > Steroidobacteraceae > Bog-1198. Next base: position 37,701 of record PLAH01000081.1, on the reverse strand, counting down.
CGCGTGCAGCCGGGTCAGAATCAATTCGACGCCGCTGATTTTCTCCTTGGGGTGAATGTCCACCGGCATGCCGCGGCCGTCGTCCTCGACCTGCAACGAGCCGTCCTTGAACACCGTGACATCGATGTTCTCGCAGTACCCCGCCAGCGCCTCATCGACGCTGTTGTCGATCACTTCATGCGCCAGGTGGTTCGGACGCGTGGTATCGGTATACATGCCCGGGCGGCGGCGCACCGGGTCCAAACCACTCAATACCTCGATATCGGAGGCCGTATAAGACGATGCCATCGGTTCCTCTTCAAGCGCTACGCGCCGACAACTCGTCCGTCTGGGCGAGTTGAACGCCGCGGACGCGGCGGCCCCGCCAGGGGCGAGGCGCGCAGCGCCGAGTAATCTACGGGGTCGAAGCGACCCCGGCCTTGGTTGTTTAAAGCCATTCCATGCTTGCCGGCCAAAGGCGGCGGAGTCTAGCACGCGATTCCGGCCCTAATCAGCTGGCGGTCGAGCGGCGGTTCGGCTATGGTTTGCGTGCCATGGGAATCGCAAACGCTCAGAATCTCGTCCGCGGCGTGCCGGTGCTGCCCCGGCCCTACGGCATCCGCGTCAGCCTGCGGCCGGGCGATCCGTTCGCCAAGCTCCTCGGCAGCGACTGGCAGAAGACGCATTGGTACTTTACAGCGGCCGAGCGCGACCAGAAACTCGAAGACATGGCCCGAAAGCACGAATATTCGCGCATCGGCGACCAACCCGCTCTGGTCTTCGAAAAGGTCGAAAACCTCTCCGAAAGCCGCAGTTTCGCCTAGAAACTCCGCCCGAGAAACAAGTAGAACGCGCTAAAGCCGCGCTCGTCATACCCGCCTCCCACATACACGGGCCCCAGGTACGTATCGAACGCCAGGAAGATCGATCCGTCCTTGTGCGCCGAGCCCAAGCTCATGTCGCCGCGGCGCTCCCAGGTGTTGCCGACTTCCAGCGACGCGCCTACGTACGCCGGGAATTCGAAGAAGCCCTCGCCGCCGCGCCCGATCTTGCGAAAATAAATGGCGCGCGTGATTGCGTAATTCGGACCGGTCAGCGAGGTGGGCGCCAAGCCCGACAAGTTGAAGAATCCGCCCAAGGCATAGAATTCCGGCAGTGCGGCCAGCCTCACATTGCCGTCGAGAGTGCTGCCGGCCGAGGTCCACCACAGCAAGGTGTTGCGCCCCAGGGAGCGGGCGACCAGCCAATCGGCCGCGACGCGGTCGCGCACGAAATCGGAGCCCAAGTCGGTGCGATCCGCATCCCATTGCAGGCTGAAGGTCTCCCCGTCCCGCGGGAAATGCACGTTATCGAGCTGATCGTAGCTGAACTTGAAAAAGAACTCGCCGTCGTTGTAATTGCCCTCGACGAGATCGGGATCCCCCAACCGCACCCGCGTCGCACCGTTCGTGCGATGGAATCCCGCGCGGATCTCGCCCCAGTTGCCGATGTTGCGCCCGAAATCCAAATCCACTTCCGCCTCACGGTCACGGTAGTCGGCGACCTCCCCGTTGTTCACGTAGATCGGCAGGTCCCGCAGCTCGATGCGGGCGCTGGGCGCCACGAACCAGGTGCGTTGCGCGTCGAGCGGCTGATAGAACTCGCTGAACACGCGCGGATCGCTGCCGATCTGCACGTCGGTCAGCGATTCCGCGCCGAGCGTGTTCAACTCGGTCAACACGAAACGCGCGGCGGCGTTGTAGCGGCTGTTGCCCTGGAAATCGTCCTGCAGATTCAGGCCGAACCGTACGTAGTTGGGTCCCCAGGATTTGCGGCGCGCCCGTATTTCCAATCCCGTATCTTCGGCATCCGCATCGCCGGTTGCGGGCTCGCCGGCCGCCGCGAGGTCGGTGCCGGCCGGCTGCGCAGGGACCGCCGCTTTTGAGGCGCGCGTCGCCAGACTGTAATCGAGCGTCTCGAAATTGCCGAGGCCATAGAGTTCGGTAATGCGCGCGCCGACTTCATCGCGATTCAGGGGCTTGCCCACCAACGGCTGCATTTCACCGAGAATGGTCTTTTCGTAGCGCTTCGACTCACGGTCGACGCGCACGAACCGAATGGGCGGAAGCCCGGGTTCGCGCGCCGCGCGCCGCGCGAGATACCGATCGTACGCCCGGTCGTCGACCCGGAGCGCTGCAAGTCGCGCCGTCGCGGCGCGAGCCGCCGCTTCGCCCTGGGCGATGGTTCCCACGGCCGCCGCGAAATCCGTCTGAGTGGCAGTGCCCAGGCTCGGCTCTATCAAAATGTCCTGCGCCGTCAACGTGCTCTTCTGCCGGTCCGAGTCCTTACGTACCAGGATTGCCAGCATTTGATTCGAGATGGTGAGCGCGGTATCGAGCTGCGCACGATCCTGCAGCGGAAAGCTGACATCCGACACGATGAGAATGTCGGCATTCATCGCACGCGCGACGTTGATGGGCAGGTTCTCGGCCAGACCGCCGTCGACCAGCAAGCGGCCCTGATAATCCACCGGTGCGAACACGCCGGGTGCCGAAATGCTGGCGCGCATGGCGATGGCCAGGTCCCCTTTGTCCAAGAGTACGGCGCCGCCGCTTTCCAAATCCGTAGCGACCGCGCGAAACGGCGTCGGCAGCCGGTCGAAATCCGTTCGGTTGTCGAACGGCAGCGTCAGCTGGCGCAGCGTCTCCTGCAGTTTCTGGCCTTGGATCAACCCCTTCGGCAACAGGATCTTGCCGTGCTTCAGACCCAGCGGCAGGCGCACCAGGAAGTTACGATCGTCCTGCTTGCGCCGGAACGCGAGATCGCGCCGCGGCGGCGTGTCGCGAAAAGCCTCCTGCCAGTCGACCGAGCGCATGGTTTTGTCGATGTCGTGCGCACTCATGCCGCTGGCATACAGACCGCCGACCACGGCGCCCATGCTGGTGCCCGCGATGCAATCGATGGGTATCTTGAGCTCTTCGAGAACTTCGAGCACGCCGATGTGCGCCATGCCGCGCGCGCCGCCGCCGGAGAGCACCAGGCAGATACGGGGGCGGATCGGATCGGGCGGGCCGGAGGCGGACCGATCCGCCCGCGTATCGTGAGCGCCGGCGCCGGTCGGCCCCGCATCCGCCGCCAACGCCAACCCTGAGGACCACCACGCACAACCCGCCGCCAGCGCCCAGGCCATCGCAAGTCGTGACGAATGAATCCCCATAGGGGGACTAGTTTAGAGCACGACGTTGACGCTGCTGGCGCTAAAGGTGTTGGTCGCCCGGTCGTAGGTGCCGCGGGCTTCGAATTGCAGCGCCGGCGTGGTTGCCAGAGCGGTGGTCAAACCCGTTTCGAAAGTCCCGAAAACGCTGAATACGCTGATGCCGGCCGGCGCCACCGCCAACGGATTGCCGAAGGAGAACAGCGGCGTAAACACGGCGGGCAGCCCGGCCGCCCCCGTCCCCGCCTGAAGCACGATCTGCGGCGATGCCGGCAGCGTCTTCAGATCGATGCTTTCGGGTCCGATCCGGATCACGCCCGTGCTGAACTTCGCATTGGCCAAATCGATCGACATGCCGGTGGCCGTCAGTGTGGCGAACGGCGTACTGGTGCCGGTTCCGCTCCAACTGACTCGCAGACTCGCCGGCGTGCAGTCGAGCACTCCCTGCCCACACGATACGGTCCCGGTGGCCGCTCCGACCATCTGCACCGACAATTCGCTGTTCACCGCGGTCGCATTGAAATCCGGCGGTGCCGAGGCGAACGGCGCCACGAGGCCATCGATCCATAACGAATCGCCGACGGTCGTGTCTGGAATGGTGAGCGCTCCCGTGTCGACCACGAAGTTCGCGGCCACCGGCGTTGCTGCACCGGTGAGGCCGTTACCCGCGAATGCGAAATCCGCGACCGGCCAATTGTTGATGGTCTGTACATTGAGGACCACGCTGCCCGAACCCGACGACACCAGAGGTCCCCACAGATTGGTGGAAATCAAACGTACCGAGCCCGTGTTGGTGGCGGATGAACCGGTCGCATCCAGGGTGACCGTGCCCGACGCCGGCAGGCTGCAGATGGCGCTCGCGACGCCGCTCTCGACGACGTTCGCGATGCCGCGCGCGATGATGTGCTGACCGACCGCCACGGTGTTGTCGAGGCCGGCCGCGCTGGCATTGTCATCGGCGGTGACGATGGTGCTCGGACCCAAGATCACGACGGCGTCGGCCACGTTGTAGCACGAGGTACCATCGTTGAACTGCACCGTCGACCCGCGTACCGTCAGCGTATTGCCGCTACGGGCGACCACGTCGCCCTCGAGCCCCCGCGTGTAGACATCCTCGAGCGTGCTGCCGGCGATCACGTATTTCACGTAATACTTGGCGGCTGTCGCACTGGGAGTAGACGTGGGCACATACGTCGTATAGGCCGCCGTCACGGTCGTGCCGGCGGAGGATTGCGACAGCTGATCCAGTCCCGTGGCGCCCGTGGAGACCTTGCCATTGATGGCGAAGATCGTGTTGGCATCGGCGAACATGGTGAGCGAGCCCACACTGTTCACTTCGTCGAAGAACGGCCGCACGTACACCGTGTAGGTCAAGAGATCCACGCTCGAATTGATGAGCGGTCCACGCACGCGGATCATTTTATTGTCCGGAGCCGCGACGCCGACCGTCAAATAAGGCTTGATGGTCACCGTGGCGGGAGTCGTCGAGAGGTTGATGGACGAGGTCGATGCGGCCAGATTGAAGTCGACCGCCAGGCGCTGCGCAGCCGTGGTCGCGAAGGTCGCCGCGATGTTGAGCGGTACCGCCGGATCCAACAGCACATTGATCGTCTGCGTGGTCACCGCGGCGCCGGTGGAATCGACCACGGTCGCCTGCTGCGGCAGTCCGTTGACCATGACGCCGATGACGGCATTGGTGTAGTCCAGAACGATGCTGGCCGAGGTGTAAATCCCCGTCGGGATGGTCGCCGTGCCCCACAGTTCGGAAACATTGCTGAGCTTGGTGAAATCCACGGTCTCGACGTTGGTCAGCGCCGTCGCGACGTAGCCATCGTTGCGTGTGAGCGTGATCGAATCCACGTTGACGGTGTACGTGGTGAAATCGCCGGGCGAGTCCGTGAGCGTGACCCAGGCGACGCCATAGCCGCTCGCATTGTTGTTGTTGTGGCACCCGGCAGCGAAGATGGCGGCGGCGCACAGCAGCGCGCCGAAGGACCGGCGGGCAGCCCGGGCTACCCGGGCGGGCACCGCGAACTTGCGTTGGGATCCGTTAATGACTGGCGATGAGTGCACGTAAGCTTCCAATTGATCGAGGCGGGTGGGGGATTTCGGTTGCGTAGAATAATGACTTTCGAGAGCCGGCGCGCTGCAAAGTTCCATTTGCCGGCCTCAACGGACGGCGGGCCGGGGCACTTGCTGGGTGATGCAGTGGATATTGCCACCGCCGAGCAACACCTCCCGGGTGGGAACCCCGAGGATCTTTCTCGACGGAAACAGCCGTTTCAGGGTGCGCATGGCCGCCCCATCCCAGCGCTTGTCGTACAGCGGCATGACGATACACTTGTTGGCGATGTAAAAGTTGATGTAGGACGCCGCCAAACGGTCGCCGGCCTGGCGCGGCCGGCTGCCGGCGCGGACGTCGATCCCCGCCGCCTCCTCGGCCGTCATGTACAGCGGCCCCGGCTGGTGAATCTTGTGAATGGTCAACGAGCGCCCACGCGCATCGCGCGCCTGTTCGAGGCGTTCGTGGGCATCGCGCGATATCTCGTATTGCGGATCCTTGCGGTCCTCCGTCCACGTCAGCGCAACCTGTCCGGGACCGGTGAAACACGCGAGCTCATCGACATGGCCGCCCGTCTCGTCCAGATACACGCCCCTGTCCAGCCAGATCACCGTCGTGATGCCGAGAAAGCGATGCAGCATCCGTTCGACTTGGGTCTTCGAGGTGACGCCGTTGCGGTTGGGGTTGAGCAAGCATTCCTCGGTCGTCAGGCACGTGCCCTGTCCGTCGACATGGATGGCTCCGCCTTCCAACACGAAGGGCGTGCGGTAGCGGTCGCTGCCCTCGATTTCGAGCACCTTCTGGGCGACTTCGTCGTCCCGGTCCCACGGGAAGTACAAGCCGCCGTTGAGGCCGCCCCAGGCGTTGAACGTCCAGTCGACGCCGCGGCGGCGTCCCTTGCCGTCGATCACGAACGTGGGACCGCTATCCCGTATCCAGGCATCGTTGCTGCTGATCTCGAGGACGCGGACTGCCGCGGGCAGGCGCGCGCGCGCATTCTGGAACTGTGCGGCCGAGGCGCCCACGGTAAGGGGTTCTCCCGAGACGATGGCCGAGGCGATGGCGGCGAACGTCGCCTGCGCCGGCTTTGCGCCGTCGCGCCAGATGTCCGGCCGCTCGGGCCACAGCATCCAGCAACCCGTATGCCGCTCGTATTCGGCGGGCATTCGAAAACCGTCTCTCAAAGGGGTGGATGTCAGTGTGCGCAATGCGGGTCTCCGGTCGCGCATGCTAGCATTGCGGCTGCATTTATAGGAGTTAACGATGTCCGAAGCCAAACCTTTCAATGTGCAAGTCCCCGCGGGCGGTCAGAAAATTACGATCGCGAACGGCAAACTGCACGTCCCCAATCAGCCCATCATCCCGTTCATCGAGGGCGATGGCACGGGCCGGGATATCTGGCGCGCCAGCGTCCGGGTGTTCGACGCTGCCGTACAGAAGGCCTACGGCGGCCAGCGCAAGATTCATTGGATGGAAGTTTTCGCCGGTGAGAAGGCCAACAAGGCCTACAACACCTGGCTCCCCGACGAAACCGTCACGGCGTGCCGCGACTATCTGGTATCGATCAAGGGACCGCTGACCACCCCGGTGGGCGGCGGCATTCGCTCGCTCAACGTCGCCTTGCGGCAGCTGTTGGATCTCTATGTGTGCTTGCGGCCGGTGCGCTGGTTCAAGGGTGTGCCGTCGCCCGTCAAGCATCCGGAGAAGGTCGACATGACCATATTCCGTGAAAACACCGAGGACATCTACGCCGGCATCGAATTCGAGGCAGGCAGTGCGGAGTGCAAGAAATTCCTGGCGCTGTTCAAGGAGAATTTTCCGAAGCAGTTCGCCAAGATTCGGTTTCCCGACAATCCCGGCATTGGCTTGAAGCCCGCGTCGAAGGAAGGCACCGACCGCCTGTTCCGCTCGGCCGTCGAATACGCGATCGCCAACCAGCGCAAGAGCGTGACGATCGTGCACAAGGGCAACATCATGAAATACACCGAAGGTGCGTTTCGCAATTGGTGCTATCAATTGGCCGAGCGCGAATTCCCCGAGCATGTGTTCACCTGGGAACAGTGGGAGCGCATCAAAGCGGCGCAGGGGGAAAAAGCCGCCAACGAACAAATGGATGCGGCGAAGAAGGCGGGCAAGATCATCGTCAAGGATGCGATCGCCGATATCACTTTGCAGCAGATCCTCACGCGTCCGGATGAGTTCGATGTCATCGCCACCATGAACTTGAACGGCGATTACATTTCGGATGCGCTCGCCGCTCAGGTCGGCGGCATCGGCATTGCGCCCGGCGGCAACGTCAACTACCTGACCGGCCACGCGGTGTTCGAGGCCACGCATGGCACCGCGCCCAAGTATGCGGATCTCGACAAAGTGAATCCGGGATCCGTGATTCTCTCGGGCGAGATGATGCTGCGTTACATGGGGTGGCTGGAGGCCGCCGACGCCATCATCGGCGCCATGGACAGGACCATCGCGCAGAAAACCGTGACCTACGATTTCGCCCGCCTGATGGAAGGCGCGACCGAAGTCAAATGCAGCGAGTTCGGCGATCTGCTGATCCGCAATCTATAGCGCCATCCTCGCCGTAGCGCTGGTATCGCTCGGCATGCGGCGCTGGCATCGCGGCGCTGCATGCTGACCGGTTCGGAATGCCGCTTGGCGTCAGCCCGCCGCGCGCGCCAATCGCAGGTGCGACGGCTGGAGCAAGGCGCGCTGCTTCATGACGTCGAACGCGGCGATTCGATACGCCTCGGTCATGGTCGGAAAATTGAATATCTGTTCGACGAAGAAATCCGCCGAGGCCGAGTGAGCGATCGCCGCCTGACCCAAATGGACCAGTTCGGTGGCGCTCTCGCCGATCGCCTGCACGCCGAGTACGCGCGCCGTGCTGCGCTCGCAGATGATCGCGAGGAATCCCGCCGGTTCTCCCGCGATGTGGGCGCGGGCGACTTCGCCGAAGTCCGCGCGTCCGACGATCACGTCGATTTTCTTCGCGGCCGCCTCGGTCTGCGACAGCCCCACGCAGGCGATTTCCGGAATCGTATACACGCCGGTGGGCACCAAGCTGGTGGCCGCCGGCGGCGGCAAGCCGAACGCGGCAAGCGCCGCGCGCCGGCCTTGATCGGCGGCGGCACACGCCAGGGCCGGCGGTCCGATCGCATCGCCCGCCGCATAGACTCCCGGAATGTTGGTCTGGAAACGTTCGTTCACCTGCACGTGCCCGCGTGCATTGATGGCGAGGTTCAGTCGATCCAAACCGATGCCGTCCAGGTTTGCGACCCGGCCGAACGCGGCGAAAACGATGTCCGCGGCCAGGGTATCGCCGCCCTTCAGCGACACCTCGACCTGTGAAAATCCATCGAAGCGCGCCCCCTCGACCTCGGCTTGGGCGCGGTAGCGGCCGCCCATGGCGCGGAACGCCTCGAGGAAGCCCGCGCGCAGCGCCGGGTCGAGGAAACCCAGCGGTTCGGCGGCTTTGTCGACCAAGGTGACGGCGCAGCCGAGGGCGACGAATATCGATGCGTACTCGCAGGCGATGACGCCGCTGCCGAGCACGATCAAACTGCGCGGCAGGTAGGGCAGGCTCAAAATCGAATCGCTGTCGAGCACATGCTCATGGTCGACTTCGATGGCGCTCACGTGCCGCGGCCTCGATCCCGTGGCCAGAATGATTCGCGGCGAGTGCAATATGCTGCGAGTGCCGTCGAGGCGTTGCACTTCGACGCGATTGGCATCGAGCAGTACGCCCTTGCCGCGCACCAGATCGACTTGATTGCGGGCGAGCTGCGCTTGCAGATATCGATCCTGAGCCGCGATCACGGCGTCGACGCCGTGCAGCAGCGCCGACAAGGGCGCCTCCCCGCGCAACTCCACGGCGAGCGACGTGGCGCTGCCGCGCATGCGCCGATAGCGCAGCGCCTGTTCGCGCAACGCCTTGCTGGGAATGGTGCCCGACAATAGACACGACCCGCCGACCTGGGGTTCGCGCTCGATGATGGCGGCGTGGAAGCCCGCCTTGGCCGCCTGGATGGCCGCTTTCTGGCCCGCGGGCCCGGAGCCCAGGCAAATCAAATCGAAGTCGGCCGGCGGCTGCATCACTGCAAGCCAGCCAGGCTGACGATGTGTTCGCGCTTCCCGAGCATGGCTTTGCGCTCGTCCGGGAACACCCCCAGTTGCACGAAGACCGGACTCTCGAGCACCAGCTCCTCGCTCAGCAACTGCGGATACAGGGTGTGCGTCGCCAGCAAGTGGGCGGCATTCACGGTGCTCGCGAGGTCGCTATGCGAAGAATCCCGATAGCGGCGCCAGTCGCTCGCTCCGTCCTGAACGTCATCGGGCAGGCCCCAATTGTTCATGAGCAGACGGCCGAACGGCGGCTCGAACTCCATGACCAGATCGGCGAACGTCCGTGCATCCATCACCGTGCGCTGCTCCACTTCGAAACGCGCCAGAATCTTCAGCGCCACCGCAGCACCGGTTCGATGCATCAACGCCGCCAGGAACGCGCTTTCGACATGCTTGCGCCGTTCGCGCGCGATTTCCTTGGCCCACAGACCGGCAAGCCACGCCTCGCGCCACAGCTCCTCGGATTCGCGTTCATGACCCGGCGCGACGAACACCTCGCCGCGCAGCATCACCGCCATGGCGATGTTGCGCACTTCGGCCACCCCCAGCCACGACACGGCCTGCTGCAACGAGACGACGGCCGCCCGCGGCCGCAGCGCCGGTGAGTTCGCGACGCGCATGAGTTCGCCGGCAAGCGCGGGATCCGACTGCAGCAGACGCGCCAACTGGGTCGAATCGATCGCCTGTTGCGCCGTCAGTTGCGCCAGCTGCGCACAGACGCGGGGCAAGGGTGCGATGTTCTGCGGAATGGTCAGGGATTCGTCCAGATACTCCCGCGCCGCTTCGCTGTGGGGGGAGGACGGGATAACGGCTGATTGGAGACTCACGGATTACCCCTGACGACGCATGTGCCCAAGTCCTAAGGATCGGCACGCCGCGCCGATGCTTGAGGTCGATCGCGGTTAATGAGAATTATGTCAAATGAATGCCTTGTCCAGAGCCTGAGCGAGGTCCGCGATCAGGTCGGCGATCTCCTCGATCCCGATGGACAAGCGCACCGTGCCGCGGCCGATGAGCGACGCCTCGCGTTGTGCCGGGGTGTATTCCTGCCCGCCCAAGAGCTGCGGCGGCATCACCAGGGACTCGGTCGAGCCGACACTCGAGGTGGTGGAGAACAACTCCAAGGCATCGGCGAAGCGATTGCCTTCCTCGAAACCGCCGTTCAATTCGAAGCTCACGACGGCACCGAAATCCTTCATCTGCCGCTTGGCCAGAAGGTGCTGCGGATGACCCTCGAGACCGGGATGGAAGACCCGCTTTATCCGGGCATGCCGGCGCAGGAACTCGGCGACGGCCAGCGCGTTGGCACATTCGCGCTCGTAGCGCAGGAAATACGTGCGCAAGCCCCGCTGGATCAGGAAAGCGGCATGCGGATCCAGCGTCGGCCCCATGGAGACCACATCCTTGCGCATTCCGGCGATCAGCTGGTCGCTCGAGATGATCGCGCCCCCCATGACATCGCCGTGGCCCGAGGCGTACTTGGTCAGGCTATGCAGGAAGATATCCACAGCGTAGCCCCCATGATTGTGGAAACCGGCGAATGTGTTGTCCATGACGGTCAAGGCGCCGGCGCGCCGCGCATGCGTGGTGAGGTGTTCGATATCCGCAATCTTGGTCACGGGATTGGTCGGGCTCTCGAACAACACCAGCCGCGTCGGCGTTTGCTGCAATACCCGCTCGATGCCGGCGAGATCCTCGATCGACAGCAAGGTATGGGTTACGCCGTAGCGCGCCAGCAAATGCTGCACGAGGTAGCGGGTCGGCCCATAGGATTCGACGAATGCGAGAATATGATCGCCCTGCTTGCACAGCGACAACAGCGTGGCCGCGATCGTCGCCACACCCGAGCCCACCAGCAGGCAGTCCGCCCTGCCCTGCATCCGGGCCAGGGTCAGTTCGAGCTGGCGCAGCGTCGGATTGGTGTTTCGCGAATAAAAGAAGCCCTCGCGGTCGCCGCGCAGAAAGCGCAGCGTTTCGCTCGCCCCCTCGAAGGCGAACTTGACCGACTGATAGATCGGAGCCACCAAGGGGCGATTATCCGCGGGCACCTCGACTTCAGGGGGATGATTCACAAAGGTGTTGCTCATGAGCGGCACGATAATGGAGCCGGGTCCACATTGAAAGCGTTGCGCTTGACGCATAATGAGACACTACGGTAGGGCCGCAAGGAGTTCGCAGAGGACATGGAGCACGAACAGTTCACCATTCGAGGGGCGACGGGCGTCGATCTGGAACTCCCCATCGCCGGACCGGGCAGCAGAAGCTATGCCTTTATCATCGATTGGCACATCCGGGTGCTCGTCGCGCTGGCGTGGTTCGTCGCTGCCATGTTGATCGTGAACGGCGGCTTGCGCTGGCGCCCCGCCGCCGGGGGCGTCGGAGCCGCCTCCGCCTTCCTGGTCGTATTGCCGGCGGCCGCCATCTATTTCCTCTACCACCCGGTTCTCGAACTGTTCATGCGCGGCCAGACTCCCGGAAAGCGCTCCGCAGGCGTACGCATCGTCACCCGCGATGGCGGAACGCCGGGCGTCGGTGCAATCTTGATTCGCAACGGCTTTCGATTGCTCGACTCGCTGCCGGCGTGCTACTTGGTCGGACTCATCGCCACGTTCGCATCGGCCGAGCGCGTGCGCATCGGCGACATGGCCGCCGGCACGCTTCTGGTCATGGACGACGGCGCCTCCCCGAGGCTCTTCGAGGGCATGGGCGCGCCGGCGCAGCGCGGCGCTGCCGATCCCCTGATGCAGGATCTCGCGGTGCAGATACTGGAGCGCTGGCCGGCGCTCGACTCAGCCAAACGAGACGACATCGCGCGCGCACTCCTGAAGAAGCTGCGCGGACGCTCCGCGGATCGCATCGACGCCATGAGCGACGACGAATTGAAGGAGAGCCTCGCCGCGCTGGCCGGTGCGGCCTGCCCATGACCGGCGATGCGGACACGAATGCCTGGCTCAACGCCCGCGCGCCGTTCTGGCGGGCCCTCGCGCAGAGTGTCGGCCAGCTGCGCCGGCGGCCGAACCTGTCGCTCGCGGAGGCCCTCGCCGCCGTGGAATCCTACCGCAATCTGGCGCGGGATCTGGCGAGTGCCCGCCGCTTGGTCCCGGGCACGCGGGTAACGAGCGCGCTCGAGGCGCTTTACGTGCAATTGCACGCCGCCATCACCCGCAGCCCTTCCGGGGGCTGGCGCGGCGCGCTGGCGCTGTTGCGGGACCAAGTCCCCCGTATCGTGCGCGAGCTCGCGCCGCGTATCGTCTGGATGGTATGCCTCATGGCGCTCACCGCCGGCGTGGGATTCTGGCTGGTGAGTTCATAAGGTAACCCAGTTCGGCAAGCGCGCGCTCGAGCGCGCGCTCGCATGGGTTCATTGCGCCGCAAGCGCGCCGACGCGCGCCGCCAGATCCTGGCCTTCATTGCGCAATTTCAGATCGTAATACATGCAGAGCAATACCGACGGCAGCAGCGACAGCATGAATACGTTGATGACGGCCCCGATGACGGGCTGTACCACGAACACGGCGATGGGGTCGACGCGGAACACGGCCACCACCACGCCATTGACCACGCCTGCGAGCAGACTGAAGACCGACACGATGACGATACCGACCGTGACGATGGTGACGGAGCGCCACCAGTGGCCTTTGATGAGACGGCGGCTCACTCCGAAGGATTCGGTGATGCCGGCATGCTCGACGATCAACGCGACGAAGGCCAGTTGAAAGATGCCCCAGACATAGATTCCGGGCACGATCAGCAGGAATAATCCGACCATGATGCACAGGAACAGCAGAAAACCGACGGCGACCATGCTCGGCAGGCGCCTCACGCCCACGCCCAACGCGTCCTCGATCGATAGCTCGCCGCGCGTGGCGAAGCGGTTCAATGCGCTCAGCAAGGCGCCGTGAATCACCAGGTAGACCAGCGACATGACGGCATAGCTCAGCCAGTAGCCCGGCAGTTTCATCATCGCGAGGGCGGCCTGCGGCCCCAGCGCCCTGACATGCGCCATCTGGATGCCCAAAAAGACGCCTGGGATTGCGATCAACGCCGCCGCCGCCAGGGTCAACGGCCACAAGCCGGAGAAAGAGCGGCGATAGAGCCTGATCGCATCGTCGAGCACGCCGCCGATCGAGCGCGGTACGGCGGCATGGATCCGAGTGGATTCTTCCTGAACCATGTGCGAATTCACTCCGTTTGAAATCGGTGCCGCATTGTGACCGTAGCGCCCCGCCGAAAACAAGTGCGGCGCGGCCGGGCGTCCCGCCTCGATCTCATGCCTGCCCTGGCCGAAGCAACCTTGCAGGCCGGCCCTGCTCTCGATCCCATGTTCCCCTGGCCGAAGCAACCTTACAGGCCACCCCGCCCTCGATCTCATGCTTCCCCTGGCCGAAGCAGCCTTACAGGCCGCCCCGCCCTCGAGGTTACACATGCCGCGGACGAAGCGGGTAAAATCGGCAGCATGAACGCAGTCGCCAGTTTGCCGCTCGCCAACGCCTTGCAGCCCTCGGATCCCGGATTCGCGGCGCGCCTGCGCGAGATTCCTTACAACTACACCTCCCTGGCCGATCGTGAAATCGTCACCCGCCTGCTGGGAGAGCCGGCCTGGGAACTCCTCGAAGAACTGCGTGACGAACGGAACACGGGTCGTTCGGCCCGCATGCTGTACGAGGTGCTGGGAGACATCTGGGTCGTCGACCGCAACCCGTTCCTGCAGGACGACCTGATCGAGAACGGCAAACGCCGCCGGCTGCTCATCGAAGCCCTGCATCATCGGCTGCGCGAAGTCGAAAAGCGCCGCGACCCCGCCGATGCATTGCGCGACGGCAAGGTCGCACAGTTGCTCGATGCCGCCCGCGCGTCGGTACGGCGCTTCGAGAAGCATTTCGCCGATCTCGCCGCGATGCGCAAGCGCGCGCGGCGCGCACTCATCCGGCACACCCGCGCCGACAATATTCGCTTCGACGCCTATGCGCGGGTGACTCACGTCACCGACGCCACCGATTGGCGCGTCGACCTGCCGTTCGTGGTGCTGGCCCCCGACCTGGAAACCGAAATCCCGAATCTGGTACGCGATTGCATCGAACTGGGGCTCACCGTCATTCCGCGGGGCGGCGGCACGGGATACACCGGCGGCGCCGTCCCCTTGACGCCGTGGTCCGCGATCATCAACACCGAAAAGCTCGAGGCGCTCGGACCGGTCGAGACGGTTGCCGCGCCGGCGGCGCGGCCCGCCGCGGGCGAGCCTGCGGTGACCGCGAGTATTCTGTCCGGCGCCGGCGTGGTCACCAAGCGAGTCACCGAAGCCGCGGAACGCGCCGGCTTCGTCTTCGCAGTCGATCCGACCTCCGCGGATGCCTCGTGCATCGGCGGCAACATCGCCATGAACGCCGGCGGCAAGAAAGCCGTTCTGTGGGGTACGGCGGTGGACAACCTGGCGTGGTGGCGCATGGTGGATCCGGACGGCAACTGGCTGGAGGTGACCCGCCTCAACCACAATTACGGCAAGATCCATGACGTGCTGGTGGCGAGTTTCGAGCTGGTCTGGAAGGACGGCCGCGCCAATCCGGACCAGGCCAAGGTGCTGCGCAGCGAACGCCTGAACATCGAAGGCGCGAAATTCCGCAAGGTGGGGCTCGGCAAGGACGTGACCGATAAATTCCTGGGCGGTTTGCCCGGCGTGCAGAAGGAGGGCTGCGACGGTCTCATCACGTCGGCGCGTTGGATCCTGCATCGCATGCCCAAGCACGTGCGCACGGTTTGCCTGGAATTCTTCGGTCAGGCGCGCGACGCCATACCGAGCATCGTCGAGATCAAGCGCTATCTGGAAACCAACGGCAAGGCGCGGGGCGCCATTTTGGCCGGCCTCGAACATTTGGACGAACGCTATCTGCGCGCCGTCGGGTACAGCACCAAGTCGAAGCGCGGCGCGCTGCCGAAGATGGTGCTGCTGGGCGATATCGTGGGCGAGAACGACGCGATCGTCGCCGCCGCCACCTCGGAAGTGGTGCGGCTCGCCAACGCGCGCTCGGGCGAAGGCTTCATCGCCGTCAGCAGCGAGGCTCGCAAGAAGTTCTGGCTGGACCGCGCCAAGACCGCCGCCATCGCGAAACACACGAATGCCTTCAAGATCAACGAGGACGTGGTCATTCCGCTCGAGCGACTGGGTGAATACACGGACGCCATCGAACGCATCAATATCGAACTGTCGATCCAGAACAAGTTGCAGCTCGTCGACGCGCTCGCCCATTATTTTTCCGACGCCTCGGCCGCGTCCGAGGCGGGGGACATCGAGCGGCGCACGGCCGCTCGCGAACTTCTCGCGCGCGTTGGCGCGCGTTGGCGGTTTCTGCTCGAGTCGCTCGATGTGCCGGTCAAATCCGTCCGCGCATCGCTCGAGACGCTCGGTGTCGCGCTGCCGGCGAGTCCGGCAGGCACGCTGTTCGAGCGTCTGCAGGACCGCAGCATCCGCGTGAGCTGGAAGACCGAGCTCCGCGCCGAACTCGCGCGCATTTTCGTGGGNNCACATGCACGCGGGCGACGGCAACGTCCACACGAACATCCCCGTGAATTCCGACAACTACGCCATGCTGAAAGCCGCGAACCGCGCGGTCGCGCGCATCATGCGGATTGCCCGCGACTTGAATGGCGTGATTTCGGGCGAACACGGCATCGGCATCACCAAGCTCGAGTACCTGACCGACGCGGAACTCGCGGACTTTCGCGCGTACAAGCAGCGGGTCGATCCCGACGGCCGCTTCAACAAGGACAAGCTTCTGCCGGGCGCGGACCTGCGCCGCGCCTACACGCCGAGCTTCGGGCTGCTGGGGCACGAGTCCCTCATCATGCAGCAGTCGGATATCAGCACCATCTCCGACGCCATCAAGGATTGCCTGCGGTGCGGCAAGTGCAAGCCGGTATGCGCGACGCACGTGCCGCGCGCAAATCTTCTGTACTCGCCGCGCGATAAAATCCTGGCGACCTCCTTGCTGATCGAAGCGTTCTTGTACGAGGAACAAACGCGGCGCGGCGTATCGATCAAGCATTGGGACGAACTCTCGGATGTCGCCGATCATTGCACGGTGTGCCACAAGTGTCTGACGCCCTGCCCGGTCGATATCGACTTCGGTACGGTATCCATGGCGATGCGCGATCTGCTGCGCCGCATGGGTAAGAAACGCTTCAATCCGGGGACCGCGGCCTCCATGTTCTTCTTGAACGCCACCAACCCGCAAACCATCAAGATGACGCGCAAGGTGATGATCGACTGGGGCTACAAAGCCCAGCGGCTGGCGAATCGAGCGCTGCTCACGCTCGCCAAAGCGCAAACCAAACGGCCGCCGGCGACCACGGGAAAACCGCCGATCAAGGAACAGGTGATCCACTTCGTCAACAAGCGGATGCCCGGAGGGTTGCCGAAACGGACCGCGCGGGCGCTGCTCGACATCGAGGACCGCAACTACGTACCCATCATTCGCAATCCGGCGGCCGGCAGCGACTCCGAAGCGGTGTTCTATTTTCCGGGCTGCGGCTCCGAGCGGCTGTTCTCGCAGGTAGGTCTCGCGACCCAGGCCATGCTCTGGCACGTCGGCGTGCAAACCGTTCTGCCGCCGGGCTATCTATGCTGCGGCTATCCGCAGCGCGGGGCGGGCGAATTCGACAAGGCGGAGAAGATCATCACCGACAATCGCGTGCTGTTCCATCGGGTCGCCAACACCCTGAACTATCTCGACATCAAAACCGTCGTCGTGAGCTGCGGCACGTGCTTCGATCAGCTGCAGGGCTACGAATTCGACAAGATTTTCCCGGGCTGCAAGATCATGGACATCCACGAATTCCTGATGGAAAAAGGCGTGCGGCTGGAGAATGTCACCGGGGTCCGCTATATGTACCATGACCCCTGTCATTCGCCGATGAAAAAGCACGATCCGCTGACCGTGGTCAACACCCTGATGAACAGTGCGCAGAACGGCATCATCGAGAAGAACGATCGATGCTGCGGCGAGGCCGGCACGCTCGCGATCACGCGTCCCGACATCTCGACTCAGGTACGATTCCGCAAGGAGGAATCGGTTCGCGCCGGCGCCGAGCAGATCCGCGCCGAAGGACACCAGGGCGAGGTGAAAATGCTGACGTCGTGCCCCTCCTGCCTGCAGGGCTTGAAGCGCTACAACGATGACGCCGAACTCGACGCGGACTACGTGGTGGTCGAGATCGCGAAGAATCTCCTCGGGCCCGATTGGCTCCCCGACTACGTGCAGCGGGCCAACCAGGGCGGCATCGAGCGCGTATTGGTCTGACGCGTGCGGCCGGACCGCGCCCAAGCACGCTGCGCGCCGTGTCGCCGTTTGCGGCATCCCCCGAGCGCCGGGCGATGGCGCCCGCGCGCTGCGGTCGCGCTCAGCCGACGGCCTCAGCCGGCCAACACGGGATCCGACCAGCCGCCGGGCGGCGTGACCGCACCGGCGGAGGCCCCCCAAGTGCCGGCTGCGTAACGCGCTGGCGGCGGGCACCCTTGAGCGCGTCGTGCAGCGCCTCGAAGGTCTTCGGATCCGAGTATTCGCCCTTGACGTAGGACAGAAGACTGTCGAGCTTCTGCATGGCGTCCGGATCGACGCCTCCCCCATGCTCATCGATGCTGGCGCGTGCGCGATCCTTGAGCTTCTGCAGCGTAAAGTCGTCCCGCGCCACACCGATGACCGGAATGTTCAGCGTTCCGCGCCGGATCATCGCGTGCAAGGCCGGAAATATTTTCTTGTAGGCAAGATCGCCGGTCACGCCGAAAAAGACCAAGGCGTCCGAATGATTGTCCATGGGGAGCCCGTCCTTACTTATCGGCCGACTTTTCGATGTGGCCGCCGAACTCGTAGCGCATCGCCGACAACAACTTGTCCTGGAAATCGGCCCCGCCGCGCGAGCTGAACCGCCCATAAAGCGCCGTCGTCAGCACCGGCGCCGGCACTCCTTCGTCGATCGCGGCTTGGATGGTCCAGCGCCCCTCGCCCGAGTCCGACACCCGCCCCGCAAATTTCGACAAGGCGGGATCGGCAACCAGCGCCGTCGCGCTCAGATCCAGCAGCCAGGACGAAATTACGCTGCCGCGACGCCAGACTTCGGCGACGGCGGGCAAGTCGAAATCGTACTGGTAATGTTCGGGGTCGCGCAGCGGCGTGGTTTCAGCGTCGGCCACCGCGGTCTTCTTCCCGACATCCGCCGCGCGCAGCACGCTGAAGCCTTCGGCGAACGCAGCCATCACGCCGTATTCGATGCCGTTGTG
>PLAH01000081.1:0-19038 GCA_003134045.1 Gammaproteobacteria bacterium | reverse complement strand
CGCCGCCGATCATCAGGCAGTATCCGCGCTCCAGACCGTGGGTACCGCCGCTGGTTCCCACGTCGACGTAATGCACCTTGCGGGCGGCAAGCGCCTTGGCGCGCCGGATATCGTCCACGTAATAAGAATTGCCCCCGTCGATGAGGATGTCGCCGGCGCTCAACAAGGGCGCGATTTTTCCGATCATGTCATCCACCGCGCCCGCCGGCACCATGAGCCAGACCGCGCGCGGCGTTTTCAATTTCCGAATGAACTCCTGCAGCGACGCCGCGCCGGTGGCCTTCTCTGAGACCAATTGTTCGACCGCTTTGGGCGACGCATCGAATACCACACATTCGTGTCCGGCCTTCAGCAGCCGCCGCACCATGTTCGATCCCATCCGGCCGAGTCCTATCATTCCGATTTGCATGCAATGCTCCTAAAAGTTCTCGAGATGCCGTGCAAAAATTCGCCGGTCCGCAGTGAATTTCGCGATTCGATCGACCATATCATGGCCCCTGAAAAAACGCTGCGGTAGTGCGGCTGCGGCAGTGCGTCGCCGCCTCCACGGCGGGCAGGCCACATCATCCCGCATCTCCACCCGGCGGCACTTGCGGCTCCGCTACACGGTGCTCGGCAAGGCGGCGCACCGCCTCGCGCGGCAGCGCCTCGAGTTCGTCTGCCCCTGCTATCCGGTAAAGCCCACATAGCTATGCGGTTAATCCCACATTGATAGTCTGCTATTCTGTCCGCTGTCAAAGCCCTTCAACACGGACAAGAGCACGGAAAAATGGCAAAATCTGATTCCAAACGCAACGAACTGAAAAGCCGACGATCGGCGCCGTTGGTTACGCCGACCGACCTCGGCACGAAAGCATCCAAGGACATTGCCGGCGGCATGAATGGCATCCTCGCCGATGTGTTCGCGCTCTATATGAAGACCAAGAATTTTCATTGGCACATGAGTGGTCCGCATTTTCGCGATTACCATTTGCTCCTGGACGAGCAGGCCGACCAGATCTATGCGATGACCGATCCGATTGCCGAGCGAATCCGCAAGACCGGCGGCTCGACCCTACGCTCGATCGGGCATATCGCGCGCATTCAACGGATCAAGGACAACGATGCGGAGTATGTGGATCCGCTCGACATGCTCGCCGAACTGCGGGAGGACAACATGACTCTGGCAGGCAGGCTGCGCGAGGTGCACGACGTGGTGGACGAGCTGCGCGACATCGCCACGGCCAGCTTGATCGAGAATTGGATCGACGAGACCGAACGCCGCACCTGGTTCCTGTTCGAATCCAGCCGTAAGGGCGACAAAGCGGGGCATTAGCGTGAGGCCGACCCTTCGCTAGACCCTCGCAGGTCCGCCGCAATCGGCAGTGGATACCTGCGGGGGCGCGTTGGGCCCCGTGCGCAGGGCTCACTCCAGCGACCAGCGGACGAACCAGGGATCGGCCCCTGCCTCGCTCGACTGCCGTTCCTGCCACAGGATGCGTCCGCGGGCGTGCGGAAAACCGCTCCGGTGTACGCCGGAAAGGTTTGCGGCCAAGGTGAGCTCCTCGTTGCGCTGCGAGCGCCAGCGCACCACCACCGCGCCGGCGGCGAGCACTTCATAGCGCCCGGCGTGCGGTCCAAAGAACGGCAATAGCGGTGTCACGGCGTCATGCCGCACCTCGAGAAGGCGCCGGTAGAATTCGAACCACGCCGCGTGTTCCGGCCTTCGCAGCGCGCCCCAGTCGAGCTTCGCGGACGCGAAGGTCGATTCGGCCTGCGGATCGGGAATGCGCTCGCGCATCGTCTCGTCGCGAAACTCGCGGAACTTCGCAAACTCCAGCCGTCGCCCCTGGCGCACCGCGTCGCCTAAGTCGCCGCCGAAGTCGCAGAAAAACGGGAATGGCTGGGCGGCACCCCACTCCTCGCCCATGAACAGCATCGGCACTTGGGGACTCAGCAGATAGATGGCGGCGACGGCACGCACCGCGTCCGCCGCTGCGATCGCCGTCAGACGTTCGCCGAACGCGCGATTGCCGATCTGATCGTGATTCTGAATGAAGGCGACGAAAGCGGTCGGCGGCAGCAGCGAACTCGGCTCACCGCGCGGATGGCCGCGGAACTGCATCATCTGCCCTTGAAATGCGAAGCCTTCGGCCAGCGCCCGCCCGAGCATATCGGTGTCGCCGAGGTATTCGGCGTAGTAGCCCTCATCCTCGCCGGTTGCCGCCACGTGCAGCACATGATGTACGTCGTCGTTCCACTGCGCCGCAAAGTGCCGCGGCAAGCCGGTGTCGTCGCGGAGCAGGCGGCGGGCCTGGTTTTCCTCATTCTCCAGCACCAGATGCACCGGGCGGCCGCCGGCGCGCACGCGTTCTGCGAGTTCGTCGAGCACGTGCCGCACGCTGTCGTCGATGATGGCATGGACGGCATCGAGGCGCAGTCCATCGAAATTGTATTCCTCGATCCAATACTGCGCGTTGTGAATGATGAACTCACGCACCGCACGGCTGTGAGTGCCGTCGTAGTTGATGGCCGCACCCCACGGCGTCTTATGCCGATCGGTAAAGAACGGCGGTGCGTACGCGGGCAGGTAATTTCCGTCCGGCCCAAAGTGGTTGTACACGACGTCCAGCAGCATCATGAGTCCGCGCGCGTGTGCGGCATCCACCAACGCCTTCAAATCCTCGGGCCGGCCATAGCTCGAGTCGGGCGCGTACAAGAGCACACCATCGTAGCCCCAGTTCCTCGCACCCGGAAAATCCGCGACCGGCATGATCTCGATGGCCGTCACCCCGAGGGCCGCCAGATGATCGAGACGCTCGATGGCACCGCGAAACGTCCCGGCGGCGGTAAACGTACCGACGTGCAGTTCGTACACCACGGCCTCGTGCCACGGCCGGCCGTTCCATTCCTCATCCTGCCAGCGATACGCCGCCGGATCGACGACTTCGCTGGGCCCATGGACGTCGTCCGGCTGAAATCGGGACGCCGGGTCGGGCACGCGCAAGCCGTCGGGAAGAACGAACTGGTAGCGCGTGCCGGCACCTGCGCCGTTCACCGAGAGCTCGTACCACCCCTCGCCCAGCGCCGACATGGGCCGTACCTCGCCGGGCAGCGCGAGACCCACTCGATCGCATCCGGGCGCCCATAAGCGAAAGCACACACCGCCGCCCGGCTGCAACTCGGCGCCTTGCGGCAGACGATGCCCCCGCGCCACGCCCCGCCGTTCAGCTTCCAACATGAGTCCCCGCGGACCGAGTCATCGAAGGCACCCCGCTGCCGAGCCGAATCGAAACGGCGGGGTCTGGCCGCAAATTCATACCACACTTCACACATCCACCTCTCGAGTCTGACGGCAGCTCCCGCGCGTTTCGCAAGTTACCGGCGCTTCACCTCGCACCGAGCGGCGTCGCGATGCCGCTATTCCTTGGCGCTGTTCGAACCCTACGTGGCCGGCGGCATCGCGCGCTCTGCGATCGCCACGATTCCCAGCGAGTTCTCATTGCACGGCAGCTCGTCCTGAAGCGCGCCGTGGCGGGTCTCACCCGCTGTCAGGCGCTGCCAGGTCGGCCGCTTTTTCCAACCGGCTGGCGCGCGCCATCCAGAAGCTGACCGCAACGATCATCAGCGTCACCACGGCCACGGTCAGCGTCGCCAGCACGTTGATTTCGGGGCTCACCCCCAGTCGAACCTTCGAGAACACCACCATCGGCAAGGTGCTGCTGCCCGGCCCGGACGTGAAACTCGAAATCACCAGATCGTCCCACGACAACGTGAATGCCAGCAGCCACCCGGACAAAATCGCGGGGAAAATGATCGGCAGCGTGATCACGAAAAACACCTTCAACGGGCGCGCCCCCAGATCCATGGCGGCTTCCTCGAGCGCGGTGTCGAAGCTCGCGAGCCGCGATTGCACCACCACCGTGACGTAGGCCATGGAAAACGTCATGTGGCCGATGGTCATGGTCGTGACCCCGCGGCCCGCCGGCCAGCCGATGGTCTGTTCCAGCGCCACGAACAGCAGCAGCAGCGACAGACCGGTGATGACTTCGGGCATCACCAGGGGCGCCGTGGTCATGGCGTTGAGCGTGAAGCGGCCGCGGAATTGCGTGAACCGGGCCAGACCGAAGCCGGCGAGCGTGCCCAGGATGACGGCGCCGGTGGCGTTGATCACCGCGACTTTGAAGGAAATCCACGCCGCGTCCAGGATCTCTTCGTTGTGCAGCAGCGAGTAGTACCACTTGAGCGTGGGCGAATTCGCCGCGTCCCACACGGTCACCAGCTTCGACGCATTGAAGGAAAACACCACCATCGAGAGGATGGGGATGTAGAGGAACGCGAATCCGAAGGCGAGGCAGGTGATGATGAAAAACGAGCGCCGCTGATTCATCGCGCGCCCGCCGACTCGCGCGCCTGCACGCTTTGATACCACATCATGAACGGCACCAGGATGACCAGCAGCAGAATCGCCACCGCGCTGGCCACCGGCCACGCGCGATTCGAGAAGAACTCATCCCACAGCACCCGTCCGATCATCAACGCGTTCGGACCGCCGAGCAGCGCCGGAATGACGAACTCGCCCACCGCCGGAATGAATACCAGCATCGACCCCGCCAGCATGCCGTTGCGCGACAAGGGCAGCGTGATCTTGTAGAACGCCTGCCACGGCCGGCATCCTAAGTCTTCGGCCGCTTCCAGCAGTTGCCAATCCATTTTTTCGAGATTGGCATACAGCGGCAGGATCATGAACGGCAGGTACGAGTAGACGATGCCCACGTACATGGCGAACGGCGTGTACAGCATCGTCAGGGGTTCGTGAATCGCGCCCAGCCAGATCAAGACGTTGTTGATGACGCCATTGGCCTTGAGCAGCCCGATCCAGGCGTAGACGCGCAGCAGCAGCGACGTCCAGAACGGCAATATCACCAGCAACAGCAGGACATTGCGCGTTGCCGGCTTGGAGCGCGCGATGCCGTACGCCATCGGATAGCCGATGGCGAGGCAACACAACGTGGAAACGAACGCGACCTTGATCGAATTCAGCAGCGCCTTCAGATACAGCGAATCGGTGAACAGAAACGCGTAATTGTTGAAGTTGACCTTGATGGCCAGCGAGTTCTTGCCGATCCACTCGAACAGCGGCTTGTAGGGAGGAATCGCCAGGTCGATGTCCGAGAAGGAAATCTTCAGCACGATGACGAAGGGCGCCACGAAAAACAACAGCAGCCACAGATACGGCAGCATCACGACGAGGCCCCGCCCCGTCACGCCGACTCGCCGCAGATGTTGGCTGGGTCTCATCGAGTCAACGCGTCACGACCACCGGGCTGGTCGCATCCCACGACAGGTACACCTGCTGATCCCAGGTGATGGCTTCGGCATGGCGCGACGTGTTCGGCTGCGTGACGCGGACGATCTTGCCCGTTGGCAATTTCACCAGATAGATGGACAAATCGCCGAGATACGCGATGTCCTGCACCGCGCCGCGCGCCACGTTGTCCGCGCCCTCCGGCGGCGCCGTGGACATGAAGATTTTTTCCGGCCGCACCGCGGCCCAGACCACGGCCTCGGGGGCGGCGCTGATGCCGTGGCTCACGTAGATGACGCCGCCCAATTCCTCCGACCCGATGCGAACATATTCCGGCTCATCCTCGATGAGCTTGCCCTCGAAGATATTCACCGAGCCCACGAAATCCGCGACGAACTTGGAACTCGGGAATTCGTAGATCTCGGGCGGGGTCCCGGCCTGGACGATTTCGCCGTGGTTCATGACGCCGATGCGGCTCGCCAGCGTCATGGCCTCTTCCTGATCGTGGGTCACCACCACGAACGTGACGCCGAGCTTGTCCTGCAGGCTGATGAGTTCGAACTGGGTGTGTTCGCGCAGCTTCTTGTCGAGCGCGCCCAGGGGCTCATCCAGCAGCAGCAATTTGGGGCGCTTGACCAGCGAGCGCGCCAGTGCCACCCGCTGCTTCTGGCCGCCCGACAATTGATGCGGCATGCGCTTCGCGAAGCTGCCGAGCTTGACCAGATCCAGCATGGTGGCGACCCGCTCGACGATCTCGCGCTTGGCCACACCGTCCTGCTTGAGGCCGAACGCGACATTCTGTTCCACGGACATGTGCGGGAACAGCGCATAGGACTGGAACATCATGTTGACCGGCCGCTCGTACGGCGGTACGCCGGTCATGTCCTCGCCGTCGATGAAGATGCGCCCGGAACTTGGGCTTTCGAAGCCGCCCAGCATGCGCAGCAGCGTGGTCTTGCCGCAGCCCGACGCCCCGAGCAAACAGAAGATCTCGCCCTTGTAGATCTTCAGCGAGACGTCATCGACCGCCTTGAAATCGCCGAACGACTTGGTGATGCGCTCGATCTCCACATAGGGGCGGGCGGCCGGATCGTTCCATGGGGCGGCTTTGACGGCTCCGGCGGAGGACGTCACGCTATTGCCCCGTCTTGAATTTCTGCCAAACGCGCGTGATGGCGCGCGTCTGCTCAGGCGAGTCGGCCAACTGCACCGCCAGCTTCTGCCGCAGCTCCAGCGGTGGATAGATGCCGGGATCGTCGCGCACGGCGGGCTGCACCAGCGGCTGGGCCGCGGCGTTGCCGGTGGCATAGCGCCTGAAGTCCGAGACATCGGCGCTCACCTGGGGGGTCATCATGTAATTCATGAACGCGTAGGCGCTCTCGGGATCCGGCGCATCCTTCGGGATCGCCAGCATGTCGAACCACAGGATCGACCCCTCCTTCGGCACTATATATTTGATTTCAATGCCTTTATTGGCATCCCGGGCGCGGTCGCGGGCCTGCAGCACATCGCCGTTGTAGCCCACCGCCACGCACAGGTCGCCGTTCGCCAGCGCTTCGATGTATTCGGAGGAATTGATGTTGCGGATGTAGGGACGGATCTTCGTGAGCGTGGCTTCGCCGGCGGCCAGATCCTCGGGCTTTTGCGAGTTGGGATCGCGGCCCAGATAGTTCAGCACCGCGCGCATCATCTCCGCCGGCGAGTCCAAGACGCTGATCCCGCACTTGGCGATCTTCGACGCCACCGCCGGATCGAACACCAGCCGCCAACTGTCGAGCGGCGCGTCGGGCATCAGCGCCTTGACCATTTTTTCGTTGTAGCCGATGCCGTTGGTGCCCCAGGTGTAAATCACGCCATGGGCATTGTCCGGATCGTGCAGCGCCACCCGCGACATGAGCTGCGCATCCATGTTCTTGAGGTTGGGCAGTTTCGACTTGTCGAGCGTGAGATAGACGCCGGCCTTGATCTGGCGTTCGAAGTAGGAAGCGGTGGGCACCACGATGTCGAAGCCGCTGGCGCCGGCCAGCAATCTCGTCTCCAACGTCTCGTTGGTATCGAAATAGGCCACGTGCACTTTGATGCCGGTCTGCTTTTCGAAATCCGACAGCGCGTTGGGCGCGAGGTAGTCGGACCAGATATAGAGGTTCAGCACCTTGCCCGAGTTGCCCCGAGCCGGAGCCGCGTCCCCGGCGCGGGGTGCGCCCCCCGGGGCGTCCCCTGATTTGCCGCCGCAGGCAGTCAATAAAAAAGCGCACCCAAGCGCCAAAATCGCCGTCCGACGAACGCTCACCATCAAACGAGTCCCCTTAAGGCGCCGCGCGCCGAATTCAACGGGCCGCCGTATGGGCGCGCGACCCCCTTCCGAAAAACCGCCCGCGAGCGAGCGTTGAAACGACTTTATGGCCGCTAGTTATATCGCAGCACGGGCCCCGGGGACAGAGCCAATCGCTAAACGTTCAGCAACAGGTGCTCACGCTCCCAGGAACTGATGACCTGCGCGAACGTTTCGTATTCGGCTTCCTTGACGGCGGTATAGGCGAGCACGAAGCGGTCGCCGAACAGATCCACCAAGGGCTTGGACTCTCGCAGCAGACGCAGCGACTCGGCCAGCGTGCGCGGCAGCGCAATGGCGAGATCGTAGGCGCTTCCGGAAATCGGTTCCGACGGCTTGAGGCCCTCCACCATGCCGAGATAGCCGCAGGCCAGCGATGCCGCGATGGCGAGGTACGGGTTGGCGTCCGCGCCGCCCACGCGGTTCTCGACGCGGCGCGCCTCGGGCCCCGACATGGGCACGCGCAGGCCGGCCGTCCGATTGTCGTAGCCCCAATGCACGTTGATCGGCGCAGAGGAGTAGCGGCTGATGCGCCGATAGCTGTTCACATTGGGCGCGAACAGGGACATGGCGCCCGGCAGGTATTTCTGCAGTCCGGCGATATGGCTGAAGAACAGCGAGGACGGCGAACCGTCGGGATTGCTGAAAATATTCTTGCGGGTTTTCGAGTCGACGATGCTCTGGTGCAGATGCATGGCGCTGCCGGGCTCCTTGGCCATCGGCTTCGCCATGAACGTCGCGTACATCTTGTGCCGCAGGGCCGCTTCGCGCGCCGTCCGTTTGAAGAGAAATGCCTGGTCGGCGAGACTCATGGGATAGCCGTGCAGCAGGTTGATTTCCATCTGCGCCGCGCCCGATTCGTGGATCAGCGTGTCGATCTCGATGTCCTGGGCATCGCAGAACGAGTACATATCGTCGAACAAGGGATCGAACTCGTTGACCGCCGCGATGCTGTAAGCCTGGCGGCCCGTTTCGGGGCGGCCGGAGCGGCCGACCGGCGGCTTTAAGGGATAGTCCGAGTCGATATTCGGATCGACCAGGAAGAACTCGAGTTCCGGAGCGACCACCGGCTCCCAGCCGTGCCCCTCGTACAGATCGAGCACCCGGCGCAACACATAGCGAGGCGCCATGGTCACCGGCCGGCCGTCGCCGTAGAAGCAGTCGTGGATCACCTGCGCCGTGGGCTCCGCCGCCCACGGCACCACGCGCACCGTCTTCGGGTCGGCTTTCAGCACGATATCGATGTCCGATGGATTCATCGCGCTCTGATCGTCCGGATAGTCGCCGGTCACCGTCTGCAGGAAAATCGCCTCGGGCAGGCGCATGCCCTCCTCTTCCGCGAATTTCTCGGCGGGCATGAGCTTGCCGCGCGCGACGCCCGCCATGTCCGGGATGATCGCTTCGACCTCCGAAATGCCGTGCTCTTTCAAAAACTGCTGAATCGTACTAGCCATAACTCACCTTGAACCTATGCGTGCGCGACTGGCCTCGCCAAAAGCCGCAAACAGCGCGCTGGAAAATGGATTCTGCGCAAATCGCCATTCCGGATGCCACTGCAACCCCAGGGCAAAGCTCGGCGCGTCAGCCACCCGGAACGCCTCGATGACGCCGTCCGGTGCGCGCGCCTCGACGAGTAGCCCCGACCCCAGAGTCCGAATCCCTTGCCAATGCAGGGAATTGACTTGCAGGCGATCCCGTCCGGCCATGTCTCGCAGCACCCCTCCAGGCTCCAAGAGCACTTCGTGGGCGGGCCCGTATTGAATCTCCAGCGGAGTGGCTTCATCCTCGCGATGGTCGAGGTTACCGCTCACTTCGTGCAGCCGTTGGCACAAGGTGCCGCCGAAGGCAACGTTCATCTCCTGAAATCCGCGGCAGATCGCCAACACCGGCAGGCCGGCGGCGACAGCCCGCGGAATCAGCGGAAGCGTCGTAGCATCCCGATTTGGATCATGCAGTGTCCCCGGCTCACTCGCCGGTCCTCCATAGTGATGTGGTTCGACATTCGATGCGCTGCCGGTGAGCAGCAATCCGTCGCAGGCATCCAGCAAGGATGGCAGATCGAGCTCGGACCCCAAGGCGGGTATGAGTACCGGCATCGCGTGCGCGCCCAAGGCGACGGCCTCGATGTATTTCTCGCCGACCATGTGGAAGTAATGCTTCCCACAAAGCCGGCGGTCGGCTGGAATTCCGATGAGCGGCAAGCGCGACATGTTTAATATATTAAACGCCCAGATGGACGACGGGGCTTTCTTAACGATCGTATTACACCACACCGGCGCTCGCCCGTCCCGTGTCGCCGTGCAGAATTGGCTAAGATTTAAGCATTTCTAGGGCTTACACCAGATTGATGCGTTGCACCAATATTGCCTTTTGACCAAATCAGCCGTTAGGCTCAGAAGCTGAGGCGTGTCAATAGGCACAACATTTTAAACACTTAGCGCCCGGGAGTTTGTCAAGTGCGTCCATCCTTCCCCGCGGCTCGGTCGTATTACGCGGCGACGCCCGGCGCCCCCGGACGCGCGCCGCGCGCGAAGCTGCAGGGTGACCGGCGCGCCGATGTCGCCGTGGTCGGTGGCGGCATCGCGGGCGTTTCCGCCGCGTTGCACCTGGCCAAACGCGGTTACCGCGTGGCGCTGCTGGAAGCCCGCCTCGTCGGCTACGGCGCGTCCGGCCGCAGCGGCGGCCAGACGATTTTCGGACTCGCCGCGAGTCAAAAGGCGCTGAAGGCGCAGGTCGGCGCCGAGGACGCACGCCGCTTGTTCGATCTGTCCATCGAAGCGCTCGATTGCACCCAGGCACTGATCGCGGAATACGGCATCGACTGCGACTACCACGCGAACCACGTCCATGTGGCCACCAAGGCGCGTCACCTCCGGGAACTGGCGGAATGGATCGACGAGCTGCATGGAGAGTACGGCTACACGTCCGCGCGCCTGCTGAATCGCGACGAATTGCAGGCCCATGTCCGCAGCCCGCGCTATCTCGGCGGACTCATCGACTCGCGCAGCGGCCACTTGCACCCGCTCAAGTACACCCAGGGCCTGGCGCACGCCGCGGAGTTGGCAGGGGTCGACATCTTCGAGGGCACGCAGGCGTTGCGCTACGAGTCGCGGCGCGGCGACGCCGGCGGCATCACCGTACACACCGCGCACGGAGCCGTGCACTGCGCGCATTTGATCCTGTGCGGCAACGCGTATCTGGGCCGGGTCGCACCGGCCTTGGCGCGCCGGATCCTCGGCGTGGGTACGTACATCGTCGCGAGCGAGCCCCTGCAGCCCGACCGGGCCCGCGCCCTCATGCCGAGCCAAGCCGCCATCGCCGACATCAATTGGATCCTCGACTATTTCCGGCTCTCGGCCGATCACCGGCTCCTGTTCGGCGGGCGGGTCAGCTATAGCGCACTGCAGCCGCGGCACTTGGCCGAGTCGATGCGCAAACGCATGCTGCGGGTGTTTCCCTCGCTCGCCGACGTGACCATCGATTACGCCTGGGGCGGCTTTCTCGACATCACCATGAGCCGCGCCCCCGACTTCGGCCGGCTCGAGCCCAACGTATTCTATCTGCAGGGGTTTTCCGGCCACGGCATGTCGCTCACGGGCCTCGCCGGCAAACTGGTGGCCGAAGCCGTGGCGGGCACCGCCGAACGTTTCGATGTGTTCGCCCGCATCCCCCACCGCGACTTTCCGGGCGGCGCGCTGCTGCGCCGGCCCTCGCTGGTCGCCGCGATGATGTACTACCGTCTGCGCGACCTCATTTGAAGCGCACGACGAAGCAGCGGTGAATGCGCGCGTTGCGCTCGAAATCCTTCGGAATGGTTTGCTCGCTGATGTCCTCGATGGCCAGATCCGCCAAGGCCTCGGTGTCGAGTTTGAACCTGGTGAAGTTGGTCGAGAAGACCAGGCGGCCGCCGGGACGCAACAGCTTCAACGAGCGGCGAATCATCCCGACATGGTCGCGCTGCACATCGAGTACCCCCTCCATGCGCTTCGAATTCGAGAACGTGGGCGGGTCGAGAAAAATGAGATCGAAACGCGGGCCCCAGACAGTCTGCGCCTCGAGCCATTCGAGGCAGTCGGCGCGGAAGAGTTCGTGTTCGGGCCCGCTGAACCCGTTGAGCAACAGGTTCTCGTGCGCCCAATCCAGATACGTGTTCGATAAATCCACGCTGCAGGTGCTGCGGGCGCCGCCGGCGGCGGCGTATACGGTGGCGCTGCCCGTATAGCAGAACAAATTCAAGAAATCCGTGCCCTTGGCCCAATCGCGCAGCATCTGCCGCATGATGCGATGGTCGAGAAACAAGCCCGTATCCAAGTAGTCGCGGAAATTGACCCAGAACTTCAGGCCGTTCTCGCGGACCACGTGGCGCTCCGCGACGTTTTCCCGCTTCTCGTACTGTTCGCTGCCCTTCTGCGGCTTACGCACGCGCGAATGCACGTGCTGCAACGGCACTGACAACACCTCCGGCAATACGGCCAGCACTTCGCGGCGGCGCTCGCGGGCGCTCTCCTGATTGACGGTCTTCGGCGCGGCGTATTCCTGTACGTACGCATGCCGCGCCTCGCGGCCGTACAGGTCGATCGCGAACGCATATTCCGGCATGTCGGCGTCATACACCCTGAAGCAGTCGATGTGCTCGCGCTCGGCCCACGGATCGAGCAGCTTCAAGTTCTTGCGCAGCCGATTGGCGAACATCTGCGCACCCGGCCGGCCGGACCAATCGGCGCGCACCACCTCGGCCGGCCGTTGCTCGTTCGCCTCGGTGAGGTCGAAGCGCAGCAACCGGCACTCGATCATGCCGTTGAAGACACGGTGCGTGCGTTTCGCATACACGCCTAAGTTTCGCGCCAGCGGCGGATTTCCCGTCAGTATGGCCGCCTGCCAGCCCTTGAACCGCTCGCGCAGCAGCCGCCCCAACTCGGAGTACAGTTCCGGCAGACCGGTCTCCGCTCCGATGCGCTCGCCGTACGGCGGATTGGCCACCACCAAGCCCACGTCGCTCGCCGGCCGGCTCACCTCGCCGAGCGCGCGCTTCTCGACATGCACCCAGTCGCCGACGCCGGCGTGGGCGGCGTTCTCGAGCGCCATGCGCACCGCATCCGCATCGATGTCCGAGCCTAAGATGCAGCGGCGCGGCACCCTGGCGGCGCGGCGCGTGCGCGCCTCCTCGCACAGGCTGTCCCAAAGCGCGGTATCGTGACCGCGCCATCCTCTGAAACCGAAATACTCGCGATCGAGCGCGGGCGCGGCATCCGCCGCGATCAACGCGGCCTCGGTCAGAAACGTACCGGAACCGCACATGGGATCGACCAGCACGCCGCCTTGGCTCTCGATCGCCCGCCACCCGGCGCGCAGCAACACGGCCGCGGCGACATTTTCCTTCAGCGGCGCGCGGCCGCCGTCGACGCGGTAGCCGCGCCGATGCAGGCTTTCGCCGGAGAAATCCACCGACAACAGCGCCGTCGCGCCCTCCACGTGCAAGTGCAGCAGCACATCGGGCCGCTCCGGCTTGATGTTGGGGCGCTCGCCGGTGGCATCGCGCAAGTTGTCGCACACCGCATCCTTGAGCAATTGCGAACCGTAGATCGTGTGGCGGATCGACTCGTTGCCGCCGCTGCAGTCGCAGGCCAGGGTCGCGCCCGGAGCGATGTGTTCGCGCCAGTCGATGCGTTTCATGGCGTCATAGAGATTCTTCGAACTCGAGGCGTCGATCGATCCCACGCTCAAGTGCACCCGCGTCGCCGTTCGCGACCACAGGCAGGCGCGATAGCCCACCTCGAGCGTGCCCTGAAACTTCACGTCGTGGCTGCGCTCGCGAATGTCGGTGGCGCCGAACTCGGCCAATTCCTCGGCCAGCACGGACGCCGCGCCGATGGGCGCGGTCGCGATCCAGTAGCGGACGTTCTCGCTCATTTTACATCCGCCGTGTCGATCGCTTTGCCGAGATCATGCCAGTCCAAACCCGGATTCTTCGCCAGATACCGCACCAGGATGCGGTACACGTCCACGTCGAAAACGACGTTGGGCTGCGCGGCCGCGAGTTCCGCCAGCTCCTCCTCGGAACGGGCGGTGCCGAG
Organism: Gammaproteobacteria bacterium; assembly: GCA_003134045.1. GTDB lineage: Bacteria > Pseudomonadota > Gammaproteobacteria > Steroidobacterales > Steroidobacteraceae > Bog-1198. The sequence goes on along the minus strand of PLAH01000081.1, from coordinate 5,345 downwards.
GTACACCCAGTGATCGAGCACGTGAAATTCGGCGCGGCCCTCTTGCAGCGCGATGCGCCCGGGAAACGGCCAGGGTTTGAGCTTCAGCGACGATAGCGCCAGCTGCAGCCGCATGGCATGCAAGACGAGCGGCTCCTTGCCGAGACAGGCGCCTTTGCACTTGCCGACCTGGTAAGCAAAGCACGAGCCCGCGCTCTCCTCCAGGCCCAGCACCTTGAGGCAGAGCGAATGCGCACGCGCAATGTCCGCGAGCGCCTTGCGCCCATCCTTCTGCGAATGAAACACGCCGAAACAGCCGTTGAGTTCGGACGGGGTCAGCTCGCCGAGCGGCACGAGCTTCACGCCCTGGGCGTTCCGCAAGACCTGCATCGTGAAGCTCTCGCCCTTTTGCTTGACGCGCTTGTTGAACAACGGCTTCTGGGTCTTGATCCACTCGGCTTCCTTGAGTTGCGCGCCGAGATCGCCGGCGGTCTCCAGCCAGTCGATGCGCCGCACCAAACGCGCCTTTTTCTGCTCCTTGACATCGGAGTGTTCGGCGGCGAAGTGGCCGAGCACCCGCGTCCGCAGCGAATGACTCTTGCCGATGTAGAGCAACAGGTTGTCCTCGCCGAAAAAACGATACACGCCGGGCCCTTCGGGCAATTCGTCCGCCAGCTCCGGCGGCAGATGGGCGGGCAGCTTATGGGCGCCCAGCACCAGTTGCGCCGCGGCGGCGAGCCGCTCTTCGGCGACTTCCTGACGCAACTTGCGCCAGAAATCGCCGAGCACGCGCGCATCGCCCAGCGCACGATGGCGCGCCGCGCAGGTCAACCCGTGACGTTCCATCACTGCGTCCAAGCTGTGCCGCGGGAATTCGGGAAACAGGCGCCGCGACAGCTTGACCGTACACAACACCTTGGCCGAGAAATTGACGTCGAGGCGACGGAATTCCGTCCGTAGAAACGAATAATCGAAGCGCGCGTTGTGCGCGACGAAGAGGGGCACATCGTTCGCCGCATGCGACGATCCGCGCAGCTTGTCGAGCACCAGCGACGCGATATCGGCGAAGCGCGGCGCGTCCGCCACCATCTCGTTGGTGATTCCCGTGAACCCCTCGATGTACGACGGGATGCGGCACTCCGGGTTGACGAGGGAGCTCCATTCCTCCACCACCTCGCCTGCCGCCATGCGGACGATGCCCACCTCGGTGATGCGGTGGTACGCCGCGTTACCGCCGGTGGTCTCCAAGTCGACGAACACCAGGTGTTGCGGAAGCGTGAAAACCTCAGCCGCGACCATCGAGCGAAAGAATCGGGTGGTACAAGTCGGGGCGGCGATCGCGGAACACACCCCAGGCCTGCCGATAATGGCGTATGGCTTCAAGGTCGAAGGTTGCGGTCAGAACGGACTCGTGGGTTCGATCGGCTTCGGCGATCTTCTCGCCGGTATGCGATGCGATGAAGGACGAGCCATAGAACGTCATGGTGTACTTCTCGCCCGTCTCGGTGCCGATGCGATTCGACGCCACCAACGGCATGATGTTGGCCGCGGCATGACCCTGCATGGTGCGTTGCCAATGCGCGCTCGAATCAAGACTCGGATCCTGCGGCTCGGAACCGATCGCCGTCGGATACAGAAGAATCTCCGCGCCCATCAGCGCCATGCAGCGGGCGGTCTCCGGAAACCACTGATCCCAGCAGATCGCGACGCCCAGCTTGGCGAACCGTGTCTCGAACACCTTGAAACCCGTGTCGCCGGGCGAGAAATAAAATTTCTCGTGATAGCCCGGGCCTTCGGGAATGTGCGATTTTCGGTAGCTGCCGAGCACCGAACCATCGGCGTCGACCATCACCAGCGAATTATAGAATGCGTTGTTGGCGTGTTCGAACACGCTCACGGGCAGCACCACGCCGAGTTCGCGGGCGAGAGTGCGGAAGCGTTCGACCGCCGGATGGCCCTCGAGAGGCCGCGCCAGCTCGAAGTGCCGCGTATCGTGGTCCTTGCAGAAATACGGCGTCTCGAACAATTCCTGGATCAGGATGACGTTCGCGCCCCGACCCGCCGCTTCGCGGATCAATTTCTCGGCGTTCGCCAGATTGGCCTCGCGATCCCAACTACACGCCATCTGGGTCGCGGCTACGGTTACCTTGCTCATGGGCGGCTATGCTACCTCAAGGCCGCTCAAAACGTGGGCGGCGAACTGGCGCTCACGATTTCGCACTCGTCGCGCCCGGGATTCCTGAACCGATGCGGCAGCGAGCTCTTGAAATAATAGGCATCGCCCGCGCTCAAGCATCGGGTATCGCCGCCCACCGACAGTTCGATCTTCCCTTTCACGACCACGCCGCCCTCTTCGCCCGCATGGGTCAGCATTTCTTCGCCCGTATCCGCGTTGGCGGCATAGCGCTCGTGCAGTATCGACATGCTGCGCTTGCCCAAGCGTCCTCCCACCAGCCGCAGTTCGACCGCGCCCGATCCGATGTCGGCCAGCTCCGCCCGTGGAAAGAACACCTGCGGCTTGCCGGCCAGGTCCAGCGTGAAGAAATCGGCAAGGGCCATCGGGATGCCGTCCAATACCTTCTTGAGCGAACTCACGGAAGGGCTGACGCGATTCTGTTCGATCAAGGAAATCAGCCCGTTGGTGACGCCGGCGCGCTTCGCCAGCTCGCGCTGCGACAGCCCGTACATCTGCCGGACCGACTTCAAGTGCGCACCCACATCCAAGCTCATGGTGTGCATTATATTAAACACTTACGGTAAATAGGTAGCTAAAATTGAGCTTAGTGTCGATTTTCCTTATCATTCGACGACATCGTCCGCCCCATAGCCGCGGCGCCTTTGAAAACCTGAAGGATGCCCATGAACGCCCAGCCCACTCCCGCCCTGTCGTCCGACGATATGGATGCATTTTGGATGCCTTTTACCGCCAATCGCCAGTTCAAGGCCCATCCCCGCCTGCTGGCGCGCGCCGAAGGCATGCACTATTGGACTGCCGACGGACGCCAAGTGCTGGACGGTGTGGCCGGGCTTTGGTGCGTGAATGCCGGTCATGGGCGCCGGGAAATCACCGACGCCGTGGCAAAACAACTCGGCACGATGGAATACGCGCCTACGTTCCAGATGGGCCATCCGATTGCGTTCGAATTGGCGAATCGACTCGCGCAGCTCGCGCCGCCGGGACTGGACCGCGTGTTTTTCACGAATTCCGGTTCGGAGTCGGTCGACACGGCGCTGAAAATCGCCATCGCCTACCAGCGCGCGCGCGGCGCCGGCCAGCGCACGCGCTTGATCGGCCGCGAAAAGGGCTATCACGGTGTGGGATTCGGCGGCATGTCGGTGGGCGGCATGGTCAACAACCGCAAGTTCTTCGGCTCGTCGATGCTGCCGGGCGTCGACCATTTGCCGCACACGCTGGACATTGGACACAACGCCTTCTCGCGCGGTCTGCCGCATTGGGGCATGCATCTTGCGAATGAATTGGAGCGCCTGATCGCCCTGCATGATGCCTCCACCATCGCCGCCGTGATCGTCGAACCGCTGTCGGGATCGGCGGGCGTGGTGCTGCCGCCGGTGGGTTACCTCAAGCGCTTGCGCGAGATCTGCGACAAGCACGACATTCTGTTGATATTCGATGAAGTGATCACGGGCTTCGGCCGGGTCGGCAAACCCTTCGCCGCCCAGGCATTCGACGTGACGCCCGACATCATGACCACGGCCAAGGGTCTCACCAACGGCGCGATCCCCATGGGCGCGGTGTTCTCGCAACGCAAGATCTACGACACGTTCATGCAGGGACCGGAAAACACCATCGAGTTGTTCCACGGCTACACCTATTCGGCGCACCCGGTGGCCTGCGCCGCGGCGCTCGCGACGCTCGACATCTACGCCCGGGAAGGATTGCTGACGCGGGCCGCCACGTTGAGTTCGCAGTGGGAAGACGCGGTGCATTCGCTGCGCGGCGCTCCGCACGTCATCGACGTGCGCAACTTCGGCTTGATCGGCGCGGTGGAACTGGAATCGCGCGTGGGCAAGCCCGGCGCCCGCGGCTACGAGATCTTCGTCAAGTGCTTCGAGCGCGGCGTGATGGTGCGCCAGACCGGCGACGTGATCGCCATGTCCCCGCCGCTCATCATCGAGCCGAAGCAGATCGCGCGCCTGGTGGAGACGCTCGGAGATGTGATCCGCGAGACCGCCTGAGCGACAACCGGTGCGGCGGCCTTCGCCGCGCCGGCCGCCCCAGCCATCTGCAAACGCGCCGATCCTTATCTGTCGGCGCCGTGACGTTGCCCGGTTCGAGCCCTCACGAGCGACGCTGGTCGGCGCTATACCCGACAACCGGCCCACAACCGGTCAAATTCACGGTGGCGAGCGCTACTCCTTCGCCTCGAACACCGCGTACCACTTCTTGCAAGGTTCGACCACCTCCCAGGTACCCTCGAACCCCGCGGGCACGACGAAAGCATCCCCCGCGCGAAATTCGTGCCGGTCGCCGCCGACCGATTCGATGCGCACGCGCCCCTCGGTCAGGACGCAGAACTCATGCTCGGTGTAACGTATCCGCCACTTGCCGCTGGTACTGCTCCACGTGCCGCAGAAGAATTGCTGCGTGCCGTCGGCATATTGATTCGACACCCGGGTGCGCGGAATGCCTGCGAGAATCTTCTCCGGCGACGGATTGGCGGACTCGCCCGTTTGCAGGCGGTCCAACACGACGATCTTTGGCTCACTCATGCTCTATCGTAGGCACGTGGCGCTTGCGGAAACAAGAGCGGCCCGGCACGGCGTCGCGCCGGGCCGCTCGGACTCACTGGTTTTCACTCGAGTGCACGGTCTCGCCGGCGCCTTGAGCCTTGAGCGTCAGCCGAACCCGACGCTCCAAAGCATAGCCGTCGGGATCCTGCGCCACGCTCTGACTCTTGCCATAGGCGTTGATTTCCAACGCGTCATCGCTGACGCCGGCCGCCAGGAACAGGTCGCGGACCGCGTTGGCTCGAGCCTGCGACAGCTTCATGTTCGCATCCGCGGCGCCGCGCGCATCCGTGTAGCCGTCGACTCGCACGTTGAGCCCCGGCGATTTCGCCACCGCTTCCGCCAGCACCTGAATGCCGCGCGCCATGTCGGGCGCGATCTCGGCGCTCCCGGTCCGGAACAACACATCGCCCTGTAAGCCATCGAGCACCTTCGCCGAGTCGTCGGACGCCTGATCGTCCTCCGCGCCCTGCGCCGCGGCCAGGCTCTGCGACACTTCGTCGAGCCGTGCCGTCAACGCTCGATCGGCATCCGACAGATCGCCTTTTTCCGCCGCCAGCACCGACTTCTCGGTCTGCAGACGAGCGTTCTCCGCCTGCAGCTGCAGGCGGAGAACG
>PLAH01000177.1 GCA_003134045.1 Gammaproteobacteria bacterium | reverse complement strand
GCAGCAAAATCAAGTGCACCCCAAGGCCGTCAAAGCGGCGCGTGCCGCCGGGTCGAAGCCCACCGTTCCGCGTGCACCTTCCGGGAAGCGCCGACGGTGACCCCCGTCCCGCGACTCCAATGGTCCATTCATCGGCTGTCGTCGGCCCCGGACCGCACTGGCATCGGAAAACCCTTGTTGTCGCAAGCCGAAGGCGATTCGACCGCGCATTCCCGCGGTGGATCTCATAGCTAACCTATTGGGACTGCCGGGAATTTCGGCCGCCGGCCCGGCTTTGGCAACGCAATGAATTTGCCGCAAACTCGGGCAAAATAGGCCGACGCGGCACTTTCACTTACATTAGCGCGGCAAATTTACTTCAATGGACGAACCAATAAAACCGGTACGGTGGCGGCGCGCACGACCTCTTCGGCATCGCTGCCCATCACCACCCGGGCAAGTCCGCGTCGTCCATGCGTTCCCATCACGATCAGGTCGGCGGCCCATTCCTTCGCTTGCGCGAGAATCAGATCCGCCGCCGCGCCGCCTATCGACTCGAGCAATATGCATTCGGGAGTAACGCCCTGCCGAGTCGCCGCCGCCTCGGCTTTCTTGAGGATTGCCTTTCCGCCGTCGCGCAGCGACTCGATCAGATCTTCCCCGTACGTACCGGAACTATACGTGCCATCGAGAATGAACTCATTGACGATATGGACCAGACGAATCCGACTGCCCAAGCTCTTGGCGATCGCGACCGCTTCGTTCAGCCCCACTATCGATGTTTCGCTGCCGTCGATCGGAACTAAAATCTTGCCGTACATAACTGACTCCTGTGTCCTTGATCGAGGTGCCGATGGGCATCCGACGCGATCGGCGATGAATCCCGGTTGATCGTTCATAGTATCGCGATTCGCACCGACCTTCGGCTGCCCGGAATGTCCACTGTGCGTTTCGGCTTTCACGTAAGTTGCCCGTTGCGCGCTCCGCGGCCTAAGGATGGCCTGCGAATCGGCTGCCCACCTGCTTTCGCAGCGGCGCTTTTACGGGAAGGCACCCGCGTGCGGCGGCTGGTGGAACCTCGAGCGAGACGCGAATGCCAGCGCGTCACATGGGCATTGAATCCCGAAGGCTAGTGCCCGGGACTTGCGCCGTGGGTAAATTGCCAATCCAACCACCGGCTCAGCAGGCCGCCGCCGAGGCTCGCGCCGGTGACGCCGTCGAGGGTGTACGCCGCGCCGGTCAAAATGGAGTCGGCGGCCCGCTGGCCGCTGCGGATCGCCGGCCCGATGCCTTCACATAGATCGCGTGTCGCAAGGCCGGCGGCATCGCCGGTCAGGAACGCGTTGTCGACGCGGGCCTGCCCGACCCCCCCGCGCACATAGTAGCTATAGCCCGTGGGGTTGGCCGGCATTCGAATCCGAAATTGCCGCTCTAGCTGGGACGCCAAATGCCGCCAGTGTTGCCAGATGCTCTCATGCTGCCTTAGACGGGCCGCCATGGCGCCTACTCCCACGTTGAGCCAGCCCCGGGCCTTGGGTACGTACCAGCTATAACCGGGCAACCCGCTCTGAAAAAACCACAAGTGACAATCGCCATCTTGCCAGTCATGGGGAAACTCGAGTTCGAGTGTCACCGTTTGCAGCGCGCGGATCCGCCGCAGCGTACCATCGAACAGCGATCGACGCACCGGGCAGGAGGTGCCTGCCGCGCCGATCAGGTACCGGCAACGGAAGGACTCGTCGATCACATATTCTTGGCCGTCACGCCGGATATTCTTGACGGTGTGGTGCACGGCCTCGGCGCCGGAACGTTGCAGCAGCCAGGCATCGAACTCAAAACGTCGGATGGAGTGCTGTATGGACGGCACGGGCAGGTGCAGGCCCTTCATGTGCCAGTGCAAGCGCCTGAAACTGAGGAAGCTGTGGGGGTAAGCGCCGATATCGAGGCGCAGGTCGCTGACGACGGCGGGCGTGATCCAGCCCGCGCATAGCTTGTGCCGCGGAAAGGATTCTTTGTCGAGTACCAAGACCTCGGCCCCCGCGGCCTTCAGTCGCTGGGCGGCCGCAGAACCCGCCGGACCGCCGCCAACGACAATGACCTCGACGCTGCGCATCCCGGCGTCGGCTAGCCTTGGTACATGAAATGACGCGTGAGCGGCATCGAGTTATTGTCCTCTGTCGTGAACAGCACTTGGAATAGCTGCATTGCACCCGTCTCGAAGGCAGCGATCGACCCCGCAAGGTACAGCCGCCACATGCGGATGAAGGTCTCGTCGAACGATAGCGCACGCACTCTGTCGATCGCGCCTTCGTAGCGTTGGAGCCAGTGGCGTAGCGTCAGCGCATAGTGAGGGCGAAGGTTCTCCACATCGAGTACCGATAGGTTTCCCGATTCGAATACTTGCATCATCTCGCCGAGCGAGGGCGCATAGGCGCCGGGAAAGATCCGCTGTTCGATCCATGGATGAAGCGGTTCCGGCCGGTTTCGGCCGATCGAATGAATCAAGCCTCGCCCCTCGCTCGTCAGTACGCGCCGCACCACGCGGCCGAGTTCGGGAAAATTCTCCCGCCCGACGTGCTCGAGCATGCCGACCGAGACGAAGGCATCGCAATGGCCGCCGATATTTCGGTAATCGTCTTCAATGAATTCCACCCGGTGCGCCAGCCCCTGCTCCCGTGCGCGGCGGCGTGCGAATGCCAGCTGCTCCCGCGAGATGTTGAAGGCGCGCACCTTGGCGCCGTAACGACCCGCGATGTGCAGCGCCAGACTCCCCCACCCGCAACCGGCCTCCACCACCGAGTCCCGGGTGCCAAGTCGAAGTTTGCGGCACACGTGATCCATCTTGCCGATCTGGGCCTGCTCGAGAGTGGCCTGTGTATTGACGAAGTACGCGCAGGTGTAGGCCATCGTCTCGCCCAGCCATAGCGCGTAGAATTCGTTGCCGAGATCATAATGCCGGATGTTGCGGCGCGATTTCGACAGCGTGTTGCGGTGCGGGCGGGACAACCAGCCTGCGATTCGATTCGCGGTCGGTGATCGGGCGGCAGCATGGCGAAAGCTTCGAAACAAAATGACCATGAGCTTGACCGGGTCGCCCTCGATCTCGATATGCCCATCGCTATAGGCATCGCCGAAGCGGATCTGCGGATCCCGCAGCAAGCCGAACAATGTGCGACGGTCCCGAATCCGGACTCGTTCGAGCGGGAGCACCGCATCGGGTGCCACACGCTCGCCGCTCCAGGCGAGCTGAAATTCGATCGGCGGATCCCCAAGGCCGCTCAAAAGTCTTCGCAGCAGCAGCGCCTCGAGCGATTTGCCGGGACGGGCATGCCCGTCGGTCGATGCGCCCGCGGAGCCTGTAAAATCCCGGAGCCAGGCACCGGTTCCCGCGCCCTCCTCCGCCTGTCCGGACGTGTCCCGGGATTCAAGCTTGCCAATGACCGTCAACGGACCAGAGTCGCCAGACCCAGTATTGCTGCTCACCTTGTTGCTCCACTCATCGCCCCATGTGAGGCCAGGTTAATCTCGGGAGCCGCGAACGCAATGGGGGACCTACGTAAGGGAAACGGGAAGTCCGCTAGGGCCCGAGACGCCCCTGAACTCTACGTGAACCGAGCAATGGCGTAAAGGAAACCACGCATGGCACCTGCGCGACGCATGCCTCAACATCTACCCAGGAGATCTCTCCGGCATCGGCTAGTTTCACAATCTATAAATGAATTCGAGGAAATGTATATGAAAACCGATTCAGAGATTCGGCGTGACGTGGAAGCCGAGTTGCAGTGGGATCCCAGCGTCGACGATCAGAAAATTGGCGTCATCGTCAACCACGGCGTGGTGACCCTGACCGGAGAGACGAGCCACTTTGCCGGAAAGTGGACGGCGGAAGATATCACCAAGCGGGTGGCCGGTGTACGCGCCATCGCGAACGACATTCAGGTCGCAATTCCGCTGTCGAGCGTACGCACCGACACCGACATTGCCGAGGCGGCAGCCAATGCATTGCTCTGGAATATGGCTGTGGGCGACGCCACGATCAAACCGATCGTCAAGGACGGCTGGATTACGCTCAGCGGCAAGGTTACTTGGGGATTTCAAAGGAGCTGGGCCGCGAATGCGGTGAGAAGCCTGATCGGTGTCAAGGGAATCATCAACGACATCACGGTGGCGTCCCTCATCAAGGGGGCGGATGTGAAGCAAAAGATCGAAGAGGCATTCGAGCGGCAGGCCATGCTCGACGCGAAGGACATCGAAGTGAAAGTCGATAATTCGACGGTCACCCTCGAAGGGCGCGTCCAGACATGGCGGGAGCATGAGGATGCCACGCGGGCGGCGTGGGCGGCGCCGGGAGTCGACAATGTGGAAAATCGCCTCGTGATTCAATAGCGATGATGACGATGTCTCCGCCGAGCGTTTTTCAGGGAACGATCGGCCGCCGGGCCGGCAATTTCACGCGCTCGGCGGTTTCTTCGTGCGTTGTATGCATACGGTTCCGCCTCAAAACGGCAGATCCAGCGCGAAGTTCGGTGGTTTGACCACCAGTACGTCGCAAGGAAGCGTGTCGAGGACACGCTCCGCCGTGCTGCCGATCAGAACGCGCTTCAAGGCGCCGCGGGAGATAGCACCCATGACGACCACGTCCGCACGGCATTCGGCGGCCATACGGGGCAGGTACTCGATGGCGACGCCCTCATCGACGTGCTGATTCGCGGACTCGATTCCATATTCATCGGCGAGATTCTTTATCTGGGACTTGCGGAATTCTCTTTCCGCCGCGAGCGCTTGCGCCGATACCGCCATCATGGGAGGCAGACCGCCTCCCCCCGCCATGGCGATGACGGCGGGAGAATATGCGTGCACCACCTGGACTTCGGCGCCGATTCGCTTCGCCAGTGAGACCGTAACATCCAGAATGCGATGATCGAGACCCGCCGGTTCGTCGTCCGCATGACCCGGATCGATGGCTGCCATCAGCACGGGTGGGACGCCCCAGCGCCCGGGTTTTGTCAACAAAAGCGGCACGGGACACGCCCGTATCAAATTCCAGTCCGTGTTGGTGATGAAGGTACGCTTGGCAAGCGAGTGATGGTGCGTATCTTTCACGACCAGATCCGCCGTTGAGTTGCGCATCCAGGAGACGACGGTTTCGTGCAGCGGATCGCCACGGATGACATGGGTCGTCACCTCGATGCGATCGAGGCGCAAAGGTTCCGCCAACCGATCGAGCAACTCTTGCAGTCCGTCGCCGTGGGATGCATCGCGTCTCCCCGCCAGGGTAGCCGCCAGACGCATGTCCCGCGAGGCCTTGGTGTCGCACACCAATAACTCGATCGCTGCACCGAGCCATCTTGCGAGCATCCGGGCTTTCGCAACGGCCGGATGGTCCACGACAGTGGGATCCACGATGACCAGGATATCGGCAATTGGATTCACGGCAATGTCCCCCTGCGTCCTTGAACGTTTCAGTCGACCACGACTCCATCGTTGCGCATCACCTTGCGAACGCCGCCCGGACCGCGCAAACGCGACAAATAATCGGCCGTCGCGCGGATGTCTCGATCGTCGAAACCGCCCAAAAAGCGCATGAGATCCCCATCGAGGTTGTGCCGATAACCATCGCCCAACTTGTGCAGTTGCCGCACCAAGTAGGCGTAATGCTGATTTCTGAGCGACGGCACGAACCCATCCGCGTCGCCGTGTGCGTCAGCGCGATGACAGGTGGCGCATTGCTTCAAGAAAATGCCCCGACCGAGCGGGAGCTGCGTGCCGTCCCCGGGTTGCGCGGGATCGGACAGCGGCGCCCGATTCAAGTAGGCGGCGATATCGACCCACGTTTGCGGTCCCCGCAACGCCGTCTGCGATAAAACTCCGTGCATCGCGCCACTGTCGCGTTCCAAGCCGGCAAAATTGGCCAGCTGTCGGACGAGATAGGCGAAGCGCTGTCCCGCCAACGCCGGAATTGCGCGGCTCGCGTCGCCTTGACCGTGAGAGCCGTGACAGCGCGCGCAATGACTGCCGAACTGGATGGCACCGCGCTCCGGATGCACGTCGAGCGAGAGTGCTGCCTGGGTTGCTTGATCGACCGACTCTGCGGACGCATGAACATCGGCGCCGCCCAGCGCGCAAAGGGCGGCGAGCGTCAAAACCACGGTACACCGTGCGCCGATCGCCGCCATTAAAATCATCACCTTGGCCATGTCTATGCCCACATGCAAGTATCCGGCAATACCCAGTCGACGGTATGAGGGGTTACGCGTAGCCGTACGCCGCGGTCCCCTGCGGATTCTACTTATACCTCGCAGCACATTACCTCGTATGCTCCTCACCCGGAAGGATACGTGCTTCATAGGCAGAATCTGAGCCGATCGGCAGGTCCAAGTGCCTGCGTACAGCTCGCATCTAAAGGCAGGCGATGAGTACAGACGACGCTGCATTGCACATTGACTCGGGTGCCGCACTCCTGCGGCAACTCGCCTTGGATCTGCGCTGGTCGTGGAATCACGCGACCGATGCGCTGTGGAGCGAGCTTGAGCCCGACCTGTGGGCGCTGACGCACAATCCGTGGGTGATTCTGCGCACCGTGTCGCGACGGCGTCTGGATGAGATGCTGACCAACCCGGAATTTCGCGGAACCCTGGATCGGCTCGCCGGTGTGACGCGGGAGGCGGCTCCGGCGCCGCCGGGGGTTCAGCGGACGTATCCCGAATCTGCGTTGGCCCGAGTCGCTTACTTCAGCATGGAATTCATGCTGAGCGAAGCGCTGCCGATTTATGCGGGCGGCCTGGGTAATGTAGCCGGCGATCAGCTCAAGGCGGCGAGCGATCTCGGAGTCCCGGTGATGGGCGTGGGACTGCTGTACAGCCAGGGCTACTTCCGCCAAGCGATCGGCCGCGACGGGGCGCAACAGACGCTGTTCCCCTATAACGACCCGGGCCAGCTCCCGATTACTCCCTTGCGCACGCCCGACGGCGAATGGTTGCGGCTTGCAATTCACCTGCCCGGCTATCGTCTCTGGCTACGCGTCTGGCAGGTCAAGGTCGGTCGGTTGCATCTCTATTTGCTCGACAGCAACGACATCGCGAACTACCCGGCGCATCGTGGCATCACCAGTGAGCTGTACGGCGGCGGCCCCGAGCTTCGCCT
>PLAH01000187.1 GCA_003134045.1 Gammaproteobacteria bacterium | reverse complement strand
AGGCCTCGAGCGTCGCCTGATTGACGCCATTGCTCGCCGTGGGCGTGCTGGCAAACGTGTTGAAGGTGCCGGGCTGATAGCTGGTCTGAGTCGCGGCATACAGCATTACGCGAGGTGCGACGTCGTAATCGATTCCCGCCTTGTAATCGGCATGGCGGAAATTATGCCCGTAGGTAAACGGTGCGAGGGCGGTGCCGGCCGCGAATTGCCCGTTCCCGATGCGGTCGTCGAGGCTGTACCGGCCTCCCACGGTCCAGCGAAGATCCCGCGCGAGGTTGAACGTCAGCTGGCCGAATACCGCTTCTCCCTCGATACGATTGAAGTCGATGACGCTCACCGGAGTGCCCATCCCGGGCGTGAAGCTGCCGAAGGTGAAGGTCCCGTTGCTGTCCAGATCGTATGCATACAGGCCGGCAAGCCACGTACCCCACGGCTGCGTCGCGGTAGCGCGCAATTCATTGGTGATCTGCCGATAATTGTTGCTCTCGTTCCCTGGAAATGCGCCCAGCCAGTAATCGGGGGACGTTGCGACGCTCAGATAGGACGGAATCCAGGTCAGCGCCGTGTCGCCCGCGATCTTCAGATCGATTTGGCCGCCCGCCATCCTGTTGTAGTAGCTCTGCCGCTCGGCTCGGGGCTGGCCGTAGGGCAGGTTCTGCGCATAGGGCGCCGGAAACTGATCGTTCCAGGGATTGGACGTAAGATAGCTGTTGGGATCCAGCTTGCCGGTCGCCGGATTGATGCCTTTCGGCACCAGATTCGGCGGATGGCCGTCCTTGGACACCGACGAGCCCCACAGGTAGGCGCTCAAATTCTCGCTTGGCTGATACAGGACCGATAGTCGGGCGCCCAGATCGTCCTGGGGAATCCGCGCCGGATGTCATGTAGCCGTCGTGCCGCAGATAATCCAGCGCGGCGCGCACCGCCAAGGCATCGCCCAGCGGCAGATTCTGTGCGGCGCTCACGTGATACGTCCCGTAATCCCCGACCTCCAGCACAGTACTCGTCTCGTACTGCATGGTCGGGCGCCGGAAATTCACATTGACCGCACCACCGAGCGCGCTGCTGCCGTAGAGAGTGCCTTGCGGCCCCGGCAGCACCTCGATCTGGCCGATGTCGTACAGCGGGACGCTGGTCGCTTCGCGCGGAACGGATACCCCATTCAAATTGAACGAGTTCGGCGGGGTTATTTGCGGGAAGTCCAGCGTGCTCCCCACGCCGCGGATATAGATTTCGGTGGAGTCGTTCTCCTGTTGGAATCGAACCGACGGCACGAAGTCCTGAACCGCCCGAATATCCGTGATGCCGGAATGGACCAGCGACTCGCCGTCGATGGCCGTGATTGCCGCGGGCGCTTTCTGCTGCAGCTGCTCTTGCTTGTTCGCGGTTACGATCACTTCCTGCAGCGAACCGGCATTGCGCTCGGCGAGCACCGTCGGCGTACCGGCCGCGGCATCGTTCTTTTGTCCGTCAGCGGTCGCTGGCACAGTGCCGGCCGCCGTATCGTTCTTTTGGTCGGCTCCGGGCACCGTCAGCGTGCCGGCCACGGCATCGTTCTTTTGTCCGGCCGCGGTCGCTGGCACAGTGCCGGCCGCGGCATCGTTCTTTTGGTCGGCCCCGGCCGCTGAAGCGGCTGTTGGATCGCTCTCGCTCGCCACCGCGGGTCCGGCCGCCAGCGCTGCGGCGAAAACGGCGAGCATTGCCGCTCCAAGGACCGACCGGGGTCGGGTGCGTTGATCGACAGTGTCCATGGGAGTTCTCATTTCGCGCTCAAGCCCGCAGCCTGCACCAATGCGATGAACGGCCCGGGATAGACGCCGAGCACCAGCATCGCCAACGTCAGCAGGATCAAGAGGCCGCCGCCGGTGCCTCGAGCCCAGTTGAGCGGCGCCGAAAACGGCACCGCCCAGCGCGGCCGCAGATAGAGCTGCACCAGTGCACGCAAGTAGTAGTACAGGCCGACGGCGCTGCCGAACACGACGGCGGCGAGCAGCACCCAGAGGCGCTTGTCGACGCCGGCGCCGAGCACATAGAACTTGCCGATGAAGCCGGCGGTGAGCGGAATACCCGCGAGCGAGAGGAGTGCCACGGTGAGAATGGCCGCAAGATACGGATGCCTCCAGAACAGGCCGCGATAATCGAACAACGCCTGCGCGTCGTGCTCCTTGCGGGGGCTCGACATCAGCGTGACCACGCCGAACGCCGCCAGCGTGGTCACCACGTAGGTCAGAAGATATACACCGACTGCCTCGATCGCGAGCGGGCCGGAGGCGATCAGCGCCACCAGCAGGTAGCCGAAGTGAGCGATCGATGAGTAGGCCAGCAGGCGCTTGAGGTTTTCCTGCCGCAGAGCCATGACATTGCCGATGACGATGGACAGAATCGCCAGCACCGACAGCACGGCGACCAGGGCGCCGTATTGGTAGGCGCGGGCCTCGACGAAGTAGCGCAGCAGCAGCGCGAACACGGCGATTTTGGACGCCGTCGCCAAGTACGACGTGACGGGGGCCGGAGCGCCTTCATAGACGTCCGGCGTCCACAGATGGAACGGCGCGAGCGACAGTTTGAAGCCGATGCCGATCAGCAGCATGGCGCCGCCGAGGATCATCAGACTGCGTTCGCCGTCGGCGATGTTGGCGATGCTGGCGCCGATCTCGCCGAAAACCAGCGTCCCGGTCTGCGAATAAATCAATGCCATGCCGAAGGCGATGAAGGCCGAGGCAATGGCCGACAGCACCAGGTACTTCATGCCCGCTTCGAGCGAGTGGCGCTCCTTCACGAGGTAGGCCGCCATGCCGTACATGGGCACGGACAAGAGTTCCAGACCCAGGAAGAAGGAGGCAAAGTGGCGGGCGGCAACCATCGTCAATCCGCCGAGCGTGGACAGCAGCAGCAATAGATACATTTCTTCGCGGTTGCCCCGGTACTCCGCCAGATAGGCAGGCAGGAGGGCCGCCGTGGCCAGCGCGCAAATCAGGATCAACGCCATGTA
The DNA here is from genome assembly GCA_003134045.1 of Gammaproteobacteria bacterium. Taxonomy (GTDB): domain Bacteria; phylum Pseudomonadota; class Gammaproteobacteria; order Steroidobacterales; family Steroidobacteraceae; genus Bog-1198. The sequence continues at coordinate 11,658 of PLAH01000187.1, read as the reverse complement.
AAGCCACGCGTAGTTGTCGATGCCCAGCAGCGGCGTCACGGTTTGCGGCAGCGGCAGCGTGAAAACGCCGGGCAGCCAGAAGTGCACCAACAGCGGCAGCAGCGCGACACTCAACCCCGCCAACGCAAGCGCTGCATTCCACCCAGGGTGACGTTTGAGGGCAATGGCGAGCATCAGCACGACGACGGTGACACCGACGATCAAAATCGGCGACAACGCAAGCAGTTGTTGCACGGTCATGGCGCCCCTCGCCCGGCGCTGCGGCCGTTCGCTCCGGCGGACAAGGCGTTCATCGCCGCGTCGGCCACCATGGCGTGCGCAGGCCTCTCGGGCGATGCGCGCACGGCGGGAGCAGCGTCGCTCAGCCTCGCCGCGGGCGCGTACAGCCCCTGCAATGCCTGCACCGATGCGCGCGATAGGTCCAAGATCGGTTGCGGATACAGTCCCATCCAGATCAGGATGGCCATCAAGGTGGCAAGCGTCGTGATTTCGCGGCCGTTCAAATCCGCGAGCGGCGTTTCGTCCTTCGGGTTTCCATGGAACGCACGCTGCATCAGCATCAGCGAATAAACCGCGGACAGTATCAGGCCGCCGGCGGCCACCACCGCCACGTCCACATGCGTTTTGAAGGTGCCGAGGAGAATCAGGAATTCGCCCAGGAAGTTGCCGAGGCCCGGCAGACCCAGCGACGCGATGACAAAAAACAGCGCGATCGGCGGCAGATAGGAAAAGCGCGCCCATAGTCCGCCCATCTCGGTGAGATCGCGGGTATGCAGGCGTTCGTACAATTCACCGCAGAGAATGAATAAGCCGCCGGCGGAAATGCCGTGCGCCAGGATCTGGATGACGACGCCCTGCAGCGCTTCCTCGGTGCCGGCATAGACACCGATCAGGATGAAGCCCATGTGGCTGATCGAGGTATAGGCCACCAGGCGCTTGGTATCGTTCTGTCCGAAGGCAGAGATCGCGCCATAAACGATGCCGAGCACCCCGAGCCACATCGCCACCGGCGCGAACGCGGCGGACGCCTGCGGAAACAGCGGCAACAGAAAGCGCAGCAGACCATAGGCCGCGGTCTTGAGCAGCACGCCGGCGAGGATCACCGATCCGGCCGTCGGCGCCTGGGCGTGCGCATCCGGCAGCCAGGAATGCAACGGCACCACCGGCAGCTTCACCGCAAAGGCCAGGAAAAATCCGAGCATGATCCAAAATTCGGTGCGCGCGCCCATCGGCGTGTGCAGCAGCTCAGAGTAGCCGAAAGTCAGCGTTCCGGCGGTGCGGTAATGCACGAACACCAGCGCCAGAATCGCCACCAGCATCAGCAGACCCGATGCCTGCGTGAAGATGAAGAATTTGGTCGCCGCATAAATGCGTCCCCTGCCGCCGGGAATATTGTGGCCCCACAGCGCGATCAGGAAGAACATCGGCACCAGCATCATTTCCCAGAAGAAGAAAAACAGGAACAGATCGGTGGCGAGAAATACGCCGATGATGCCACCCAGATTCCACATCAGGTTGAAATGAAAGAAGCCGACGTGGCGCGTGATCTCGCGCCAGGAACAGGCGACGGCCGCCAGACCGAGCACGGCGGTGAGCGTGACCAGCAGCAGCGACAATCCATCGAGCCCCAAGCTGAAGCTCACGCCCAAGCGCGGAATCCAGGGCACGGAGAACTGCTCCGTCCAGCGGCCTCCCTGATCGCCGGCCGAGCGCAGCAGCGTCAGCGAGTAATCGCCGGTGAGCCACAGATCGGCCGTAAGCGCCAGCACGAGCAAGAGCGTGCCGAGCGCCGCCCAGCGCACGAGTTCCGTGCCGAATCGTTCCATCTGCCAGCACAGCAAACCGCCGATGAAAGGAGCCAGCAGCAACCAGACGAGAATCATGGATACACCGTCCGCAGAACGGCGGCAGCGCCGCCTCGTCTTGCGGCGGAGCGCAGCCTCATGACAGGATCGCCACGGTGATGAGCAGCACCGCGCCCAGGGCCATGCTGGCGGCATACCAGCGAATCCGGCCGTTCTGGGTACGCACCAGGCCCCCGTTGAGCGAGAGCAATCCGGACGGTATGGCGAGAATGGCGAGATCGATGCCGTCGCGCGCGTTTTTGTGTGCGAACCAGCGGAAGGGCCGCACGAACAGCTGGTCGTAAAGCCAGTCGAAACCCCAGCCGCGGAGCCACAGGCGGCTGAGCAGCCGGCCCGGCAACGTGCCCGCGAGCCATGTCACGAAGCGCCGCTCACCGAGGAACAGCACGCCGGCCAGCGCGATGCCGCCGACGGCGACGGCGGCGGACAAGAGTTCCACCGGCAACTTGGCGCTGCCCGCGGTGTGTTCGAGCATCGGCAGCACGCCGCCGAGCGGCAGATGAATCATGCCGCCGACGAAGGTCGATAACACCAGCAACACGCCGAGCGGCAGCCAGTAGGCAGGACCATGACCCGGACGCGCCTCGATCTTGGCCTCGCCATGAAACACGGTGAAAATCAGCCGGAAAATATACAGCGAGGTAATAAAGGCCCCGAGCAGTCCGGCGATGAAAAGCCCGAGATGCCCACCGGCATACGCTTCCCAGAGAATTTCATCCTTGCTGTAGAAGCCGGCGGTGACCAGCGGCAATGCCGCGAGCGACGCGCCGCCCACCAGGAAACAAGCGTACGCAAGCGGCAGCTGCTTGCGCAGGCCGCCCATCTTGAAGATATCCTGCTCATGGTGGCAGGCCAGGATCACCGCGCCGGCGGTGAGGAACAAGAGCGCCTTGAAAAAGGCATGCGTCATCAAATGAAAAATAGCCGCGCCCCACGCACCCGCACCCAAGCCTACGAACATGTAGCCGATCTGGCTGATGGTCGAGTAAGCGAGGATCCGCTTGATGTCGGTTTGTACCAGCGCCGCACAGCCCGCGAGCAACAGCGTCGCGGCGCCGACCACCCCGACCGCATGCAGCGAGTACGGCGCCAGTTCGAACAGTCCATGCGTGCGCGCGATCAGATACACGCCGGCCGTCACCATGGTCGCCGCGTGAATCAGCGCCGATACCGGCGTGGGACCGGCCATCGCATCCGGCAGCCAGGTCTGCAGCGGCAGCTGCGCCGATTTACCGACGGCGCCGCCGAGCAGCAGCAGAGTAATCATCGTGATCGCCCGATCGCCCGTTGCGAAGTGACCCGGCGCCAGCAATGCCGCCTGCTGAATGTCGAGCGTCCCCAACTCGCGATACAGCCAGAACAGACCGATCGCCATGAAGGCGTCGCCGACGCGCGTGACCACGAATGCCTTGCGCGCCGCTGCGCCGTTGGCCGGGTCGCGGTACCAGAAGCCGATCAACAGGTAGCTGCACAGGCCCACGCCCTCCCAGCCGAAATACAGGAACAGCAGGTTGTCGCCCAGGACCAGGAACACCATGCTGGCGATGAACAGGTTCATGTACGCAAAAAAGCGCGCATAGCTCTCGTCGCCGCGCATGTACCACGCGGCAAACAGATGGATGAAGAAGCCGACGCCGGTGACCACGCCCAGCATGGTCAGCGACAAGCCATCCAGGCGCAGCGCAAAGCGCGGCGCGAAATTGCCCACCTGCAGCCACTGCCACAGCGGCTGAGTGAACACGCCGCCCGCCGGCGGCACCGTGCAGAATTGAATGGCCACCGCCAGCGTCGTCAACGCCGCGATGCCGACGGTGCCGACGCCGATCGCCGCCGCACTGGTCTCGGACAGGCGCTTGCCGCTGAACGTGAGGATCACGAAACCCAGCAGCGGCACGAAGCAGGCCAGGAAGAGCGCGTTAAACATTGCGGTCACAGGTCCTTAGCCGCACATCATTGCCGTCCATGGCGCGAGGTTGCGCATGGTTCCGGCCCCGGCCCGGCCATCCCTGGCCGGGCGTTCGCCGCCACTGGCAATGACATCGAGTCATTGCCAAAAAAGCGTGGCGGCTCACCCACGCATCTCGCTGGCCGCATCCGTATCCAATGTCCGGAAACGGCGGTGGAGCTGCAACACCATCGCGAGCGCGACGCTGGCTTCGGCGGCGGCAAGGGTGAGAATCAGGATGAACATCACTTGGCCGTCTGCCTGGCCCCAGCGGCTGCCGGCGCTGACGAAAGCCAGTGCCGCCGCGTTCATCATGACTTCGATCGACATCAGCACGAACAGAATGTCGCGCCGNNCCGAACAGCGCGACGCCCACCTGCACCGCGCCTATCTGCATCGCGCCCACCGCCTGCCCGCCGGCGCTCACCGCCCGCCCGCCCGCCGTGACATGCACTCCGTAACCCCCTAGTACCCACACCAACTCGCACAGCAACGCCAGCGACAGCACACCGGGCCCCAACCAGGTCCGCGGCGCGAGCCAGCGCCGCTCCTGATCCACGGTCGCCTTGCCCAAGTTCAGCATCATCACGACAAAGACGAACAGCACCATGATCGCGCCGGCATAGATGATCACTTCGAGGACGCCGGCGAACGGCGCGCCGACGCTGAAGAACACCATCGCCACCGCCAGCAGCGATACGATCAGGTACAGCAGCGCATGCACCGGGTTGTAATTGGTGATCGCGAACAACGTCGCGATCACCGCCACGGCCGCCGCGAAATAAAATGCCAGTTCCACGTAGCTCCTCGTTCCGGCAATCAGGGCAGCAGGGTTCTTACGTCCACGGGCTGGGCCTCGTGGGCCGCCGCGCCCTTCGGCTTGCCGGCGATGGCGAGCCCGGCGACGCGGTAGAAGTTGTATTCCGGCACCTTGCCGGTGCCGTTGATGAGTAAATGCTCCTTCTCATAAACGAGGTTCTGCCGGTCGTATTCGCCCATCTCGAAATCCGGGGTGAGCTGGATCGCGCTGGTCGGACACGCCTCCTCGCACAGACCGCAGAAGATGCAGCGCGAGAAGTTGATGCGGAAGAACTCCGGATACCAGCGGCCGTCCTCCGTCTCCGCCTTCTGCAGCGAGATGCAGGCGACCGGGCAGGCGACCGCGCACAGGTTGCATGCCACGCAGCGCTCCTCGCCGTCCGGATCGCGCGTCAGCACGATGCGGCCGCGATAGCGCGGCGGCAGATACGGCATCACCTCCGGATACAGGATGGTGTCGCGCTTGTGGGTGGCGTGCGCGAACACCATCACCATGCTGCGCAGGTTGGAATAGATACCCTTGAGAACGGCGAACATCTTAAGTTTGCCCCGCGGGGTGTGCCAGCACGAGCGCGGCCGTCGCGAGCATATTGAGCAGCGCCAGCGGCAGGCAGAATTTCCACCCCAAGGCCATGATCTGGTCGTAACGTGGACGCGGCAGCGCGCCGCGCAGCAGGATGAACAGCATGATGAAGAAAAGGGTCTTGAGCGCGAACCAGAAGAAACCTAAGCTGGGCAGCCGATCCGCGAACGGCCCCTGCCAGCCGCCGAAGAACAGCGTCGTCAGCAACGCCGAGACCAGCACGACGCCGACATACTCGGCGACGAAGAACATGCCGAACTTCATGCCCGAGTATTCGGTGTGATAGCCCGCCGTCAGTTCGTTTTCGGCTTCCGGCATATCGAACGGGAAGCGGTGGGTGGTGGCGACGGCGGCCAGTGAAAACAGGCAGAACCCGAAGAACTGCGGCACGATGAACCACAGATGCCGCTGCGCCGCCACGATATGGTCGAGCTGGAAAGATCCCGTCTCGATCACTACGCCCATCAAAGCGATGCCCATGAAGACTTCGTAGCTCAGCATCTGCGCCGCGGCACGCAGGCCGCCGAGCAGCGAATACTTGCTGTTGCTCGCCCACCCGCCGAGCATCGCCGCATACACCGACAGACCCGCGAGCGCGAGGAACAGCAGCACGCCCACGTTGAGGTCGGGCGCCACGCCCCAGCCCGGCGCCACCGGCACGATCAGAAAGCTCAGCATCGTGGTGATCATCGCCACGGGCGGGGCGATCAGAAATACCGGTTTGTCGGCAAAGGGCGGGATCCAGTCCTCCTTGAAGAAAATTTTGACCATGTCCGCGACGACCTGCAACAGGCCGAAGGCGCCGACGCGATTGGGGCCGTACCGGTCCTGCCACAGGCCGAGCAGCCGGCGCTCGACCCAGATCAGCATCGCGGCGACGGTCACCAAGCCCAGCATCAGCACGATGGCCTTGACGACGGCGAGCAGCACCGCGGCGAGGTCAGCCGTCCACCAGCTCATGCAACCCCCTTGCCGAGTTCGGCGATGACGCCGGCGGCGAACCACGGCATTCCCGGCAGGCCGACCGGAAGACCGACCGTGCCGCGGGGCTGATCCGCTCTGCGCAGCACCGGCAGGCGCACGACGACGCGCCCGGGCAGCGTCACGTCGAGCGCGCCGTTCTCGCCGGCCTGGGTCTCGGCGCCGCCTGACTCGAGGGCGTCCGCATCGGCGGGATTGAGCGCGAGATACGCGGTGGGAATGAGGCTGGCCAGCGGCGCCGAGAGCGCGGACAGTTCGTCGCTGCCGAAGATATGCGCCAGCGGCAGCACCGGCCACTCGCCGGCGCGTGCAACAAACGCCGCCGGGATCGCCCGGGCATACGCGGCCGCGCCGTTCGCCGCGGGCTCGATCAGCCGGACGCCCGGATCGCCGCCTTGCAGCGGCCCACCGACCTCCGCCTGGAATTTATTCCAGGACTGCGGCGAATTCCAACCCGGCGCCCAGGCGAACGGAATCAACGCGCCCGGCCGCTCGCCCGCCTGCGTGCCGTTGTGCCCTTCCATTGAAAAGGCCAGCGGTGTGTCCGCGTCCTGCGGCTGGCGCGGTTCGTGAACCGACAGATTGGCGCGCATCGCGGTGCGGCCGCTGTAGCGGTGCGGCTCACGTGCGATCTTGAGTCCATGCAGGCGGAACTTTGCGTTGGGCGCGGCATTCACGATCTCGCCCAGTGCCGGCATCGCCTGCGCGACCGCCGCGACCACGTCGTCGAAGTGGCCCCACTCGGCGGCCAGGTGCTGGTGCCGCGCACGCAAATCCATGAGCCACGCCCAGGATTCACGGATCGCAATTTGCGGATCGTAGTAGGCGGGGTCGTAGACCTGGAAGAAACGCTGCGCGCGGCCTTCGTTGTTGACCACCGTACCGTCGCTTTCGGCGAAGGCGCCGGCCGACAACACCACCGCAGCCTTGTCGGCGGTGGCGTGGCTGCGATGATCGATCACGATCAGCCTGACTTTGGCCAGCAGCGCATCGACCCGGGCGCGGTCGGCGCGGCGATACAGATCGTTTTCGAGCACCACCAGGGTGTCGGCTTCGCCGCGCTCGATCTTGGCGAACGCCGCATCGAGATCCTGGCCGCCCGCGCCGGCCTGCAGCAGCGCCAACCCCAAGCTATTGACCTCCGGCACCGCGACGCAGATTTGCGCCGCTTTGCCGCGCACGTGCAGCGCCAGCGCAACGTTGGCCGCGGCTTCCAGCACTGCCGCGGAGCCCGCGCCGGTGCCGCACACCAGCAGCGGCTTGGCGGCGCCCAGCAGCGCCGCCGCAATGGTGCCGGCCAGTTGCGCGGTACTCTCGTCGAGGCCGTCCACCGCCGGCGCGGCGGCATCGAGCGCATGCGCCACCGCGAAACCCAACCGCGCCAGATCATCCGGGGCGGCGCGAAACGTCGCGGCGGCGATGTCGTCGATGCGGCTGGCCCCGGTGCCGGCGATGAACACCGGATTTCTCTCGTGCTGGGCGATGTCGGCGAGCGCCGCGGTCTGCCAGTGGTCGATATTCTTGGCTGCGGCCAGTGCGGCGGCGTTGCCGTGCGCGGCGCGGCGCAATGCCAGCGCGACGCGCGGCGCCGTGTTGGTGACGTCCTCGCCGAGCACCAGCGCGGCGTCGGCGTTCTCGATGCTGCGTAACGTCGCCGCCGGCAGCGGACCGGTGCGCAGGATGTCGAGCGCGCGCTGCACCAGAGCGTATTCGCCGCTGGCATGCCCGTCGTGGAAACTCTCGGTCCCGACCAGCGCGCGCAGCGCGAAGTTCGCTTCCAGGCTGGCGCGCGGCGAGCCGATGCCGATCACCCCCTTGGCGGATGCGAGCAGGTTGGCGGCGTAGGCCAGCGCGACCGCCGGCTCGACCACCGACAGCCGGCCGCCCTGCAGCGCCAATGACTGCCGCGGACGGTCCTTGCGATTGACGAAGCCGTAGCCGAAGCGGCCGCGGTCGCATAGGAAATAGTGATTGACCGCACCGTTGTAGCGATTTTCGATGCGCCGCAGTTCGCCGTAGCGCTCGCCCGGCGAGATGTTGCAGCCCAGCGAGCAGCCCTGGCAGATGCTGGGCGCGAACTGCATGTCCCACTTGCGGTTGTAGCGCACGCCGTGCGGCTTGTCGGTGAATACCCCGGTGGGACAGACCTCGACCAGATTGCCGGCGAACTCGCTCTGCAGCACCCCATCGGTGTCGCGCCCGAAATAGAGATTGGACGCGATGCCATAGACGCCGAGATCCGTGCCGCCGGCATAATCCTTGTAATAGCGTACGCAGCGATAACAGGCGATGCAGCGGTTCATCTCGTGATTGATGAGCGGCCCCAGATTCTGATTCCTGTGCGTGCGCTTGGTGAAGCGGTAGCGGCGCGCGGCGTGGCCGGTCATCACGGTCATGTCCTGCAGATGGCAGTGACCGCCCTCCTCGCATACCGGGCAGTCGTGCGGATGATTGGTCATCAGCCACTCGATCACGCTCTGCCGGAATTGCTTCGCTTCCTCGTCGTCGATGGAGATATGCGTGCCGTCCGCCGATGGCGTCATGCACGACATCACCAGGCGCCCCCGTGTGTCGCCGGCGTCGCGGTACTGCTTCACCGCGCACTGGCGGCAGGCGCCCACGCTGCCGAGCGCCGGATGCCAGCAGAAATAGGGAATGTCGAGACCCAGCGACAGACAAGCGTGCAGCAGATTGTCGCTGCCGCTGACTTCGTACTGCCTGCCGTCGATGTGAATCGTCGCCACGTCGGTTCCCTGGGTTCTCGTTCTCACGCCACCGCTTGAGCCGCCGGCTTGGCGATGCCGGCTTCGAACTCATGGCGGAACAATTTGAGCGCCGACTGCAGCGGCTCCATCGCCCCCGGCGCATGCGCGCAGAAGGTCTTGCCGGGGCCGAGGAAGCGGGTCAGCTGCTCGAGGGTTTCGATATCGCCGGGCCGGCCCTCGCCGCATTCCAGCGCCGCCAGCAATTTCACGGTCCACGGCAAGCCGTCGCGGCAGGGAGTGCACCAGCCGCAGGACTCGCGCGAAAAAAATTCCTCCAGGTTGCGCACCACCGGAAGGATGCGCTGGGTACGATCCACGACCATCAGCAAGCCCGTGCCCATGCGGCTGCCGGCCTTGGCGATGGTGTCGAAATCCATGGCCAGATCGAGGTGCTCTGGCATCAGAAACTCGGTCGAAGCGCCGCCCGGCAGCCAGCATTTGAGTTCGAGACCCTCTTTCATGCCGCCGGCGTGCTGTTCGAGAATCTCGCGCGCGCTGGTGCCGAACGGCAATTCCCAGATGCCCGGACGCTTGACGCGGCCGCAGGCACCGTAGAGTTTGGTGCCGGTCTCTTGACTCCTGCCCTGCGACAGGCCCTGGAACCAAGGCACGCCGCGCAGCACGATGTGCGGGACATTGCTCAATGTCTCGACATTGTTGACCACCGTGGGCTTGCCCCACAGGCCGGCGATCTGCGGAAACGGCGGCTTGGCTCGCGGATTGGCGCGGCGGCCTTCCAACGAATTGATGAGCGCAGTCTCCTCGCCGCAGATATAGCGGCCGGCGCTGGTGTGCACGAACAGGTCGAAGCTCCACGGCGAGCCCTGCACGTGGGCGCCGAGATATCCGGCGGCGCGGGCCTCCGCGATGGCGCGGCTCAGGCGCTCGGCCGCGAGCACGTATTCGCCGCGCAGAAAGATATAGCCGCGGCTTGCCTGGATGGCGTAGCCGGAGATGATCATCGCCTCGATCAGCTGGTGCGGCGCACCTTCCATCAGCAGGCGGTCCTTGAAAGAGCCGGGTTCCATCTCGTCGGCGTTGCAGACGAGGTACTTTTGCCGGGGTGCGTCCGCACCCATGGGCACCAGCCCCCACTTGACGCCGGTGGGAAAGCCCGCGCCGCCGCGGCCGCGCAGATCGGACTCCTTCACCAGCCGGGTCACATCGGCCGGCTGCAACTCCTTGAGCGCTTTGCGCAGCGCCGCGTAACCTTCCTGGGCCTTGTAACCGCCAAGGTCCAGCGGTGCGGCCAGGTTGACGCGGAATGTGAGGGGTTGCGTCTCAGCGGCCGTCATGGATATCGCTCCAGCAGCTGCGCGACGGCGTCCGGCGCCACATCGCCGTGGGTGTCGTCGTCGATCATCAGCACCGGACCCTTGTCGCAGGCACCGAGGCAGCAGATCGGCAGCAGCGTGAAGCGGCCGTCGGCGCTGGTCTGACCGAGGCCCACACCCAGGTGCCGGGAGAAGGCGTCTTTGACCTGATCGTAGCCGGTGAGAAAGCAGGCCACGCTGTCGCAGATCTTGATGACATGCCGGCCCACCGGCCGGCGGTAGATCAAGTTGTAGAACGTGGCGACCCCCTCGATGTCGGAGGCCGGGATGCCGAGCACGCCGGCGATCGCGGCAATGGCGCCGTCGGCCACCCAGCCATGGCGCTTTTGCACGATCTTGAGCGCTTCGATGCTGGCGGCACGCGGATCTTCGTAGTGATGCATTTCGTGCTCGATGGCCGCGCGGTCGGCGGCGTCGAGCACGAACGGTTCCGCAGTCTTCGGCGGCTGGGGCAACTCGATCGCGGGCGCTCGCGAGGATGGTTGGGCGATGTCGGCCACGGCGTCAGCGGTCCACGTCCGCCATCACGAAGTCGATCGATGCCAGCAGCACCACCAGATCCGGAATCATGTGGCCGCGGATGATGTACGGGATCATCTGCAGGTGCGGGAAGCTCGGCGTGCGGATGCGGGTGCGGTAGCTCATGGTGCTGCCGTCGCTGGTCAGGTAGTAACTGTTGATGCCCTTGGTGGCCTCGATCAGCTGGGTCGATTCGCCGGGCGGCATCACCGGCCCCCAGGAGACGCCGAGGAAGTGCGTGATGAGGGTTTCGATGTCCTTGAGCATGTGCTCGCGCGGCGGCGGACAGGTGAGCGGATGATCTGCCTTGTACGGACCTGCGGGCATATGCTCCAAGCACTGGCGGATGATGCGGCAGCTCTGGCGCAACTCCTCCACACGCAGCATGCAGCGATCGTAGGCATCGCCGTTCTTGCCCAGCGGGATCTCGAACTCGAAGTTCTCGTAGCCGGAATAGGGTCGTGCCTTGCGGTAGTCGAAGTCGCAGCCGGTGGCGCGGAGGCCCGCGCCGGTCACGCCCCATTCCAACGCTTCCAGGGTGTTGTACTGCGCAACGCCGATGGTGCGGGCGCGCAGAATGCTGTTCTGAAGCGCCGCCTTCACGTAGTCGTCGAGCCGCTTCGGAAACCAGTCGAGGAATTCGCGCACCTTCCTATCCCAGCCGTGCGGCAGATCGTGCGCCACACCGCCGATGCGAAACCAGGCCGGATGCATGCGGAATCCGGTGACGGCCTCGATCACGTCGTAGGCTTTCTGCCGATCCGCAAACATGAAAAATATCGGCGTCATCGCACCCACGTCCTGGATGTAGGTACCCAGATACAGCAGATGCGAGGTGATGCGGAAG
>PLAH01000103.1 GCA_003134045.1 Gammaproteobacteria bacterium | reverse complement strand
GCACGCCGAACGAGGCGATCTGGCCCATGCGAATGACCGCCGTTCCGTGACTGCCGCCGTGCACGCCCAACTCGTCGATGAGCAGCGGCATGGCGACCGACAAGTCGGCGCGGCAGAAGTATAAAGAGGCGTAGCCGCCAAAAAGTAATACAACCGTCATCACTTGGTGGTAACGCAATGAACGAAGTGTGGGGAGCCGGATCGTAGCCATTGCCGATCCTGGCATGAAACCTGCTTTCCTCAAAGGTAGGCGGTGAACGGAGCAGCACATGTCGATCGAATTGGGTTCTGACGGGGTCTCGACGCGGTATTCAACGCGAAACCGAGCACTGCGTGCGGCCGATGTTCGACCGAGCGGCAACCGGCGGCCGGCGCAGCGCTTCCAGGCGGCAACGCCATGCCGCCGCCTTGGGCTTGCCGGGTCCCTCACCGAACGAACTGGCCAATTTTCCAGCAAGGAGTCCTCATGTCAACCATAGCAGCAGCGGCGACCACGCCCACCCTCACATTTCACGGCCATGGCCACGGGCACAAAAAAGGCGTCCACGCGGAATCCGGGACGGATTCCACCACGGATACCAGCGATGCGACCTCGAGTTCCAGCTCCAGTACCACGCCGACCCCGACGCAGGGTTTGTTCAGCACGCTGTTGCAGTCGCTCGAACAAGTGGTCGGGCTTCCCGGGATCACGTCGGCCGCAACCGCGGCGGTCACGGGGACGAGCGCTTCCACAACGGCGGCGGGCACGACCTCGAGCACGACCACAGCCGCCGGCGCCGCATCCGGATCGAACACCGCGCAGAATGTCCAAAGCTTCCTGCATTCGTTGTTTCAAGCGCTGAAGGCTGACGGCTTGGGCAGCAGCAGCGCCGCGAGTTCAACCACCGCATCGGCCGCCACAGCCGGGACCGGCGCGGCTGGCACGAGCGGGACCGGCACGGCGAGTGCGGGTGCCGCCCCCGGCAGTTCGACCGCCGGGCAATATGAGGGAAGCCTGGTCTCGTCGCTGCAGTCGTTGATTCAGCAGCTCGGCTCAACTGGTTCGACGGGCTCGACCGGCGCCGCCGATTCCGCGGCCTCGAACCTGAGCGCGTCGTTCAATACGTTGATCCAGGGTATCAGCGGCACCAGCGCGGCGGGGGCCGCGTCGTCCGGCGGATCGAGCACGGCATCGAATCAGTCCTCCAACGCGTCGCTGCAGAATTTCCTGAACAATCTGCTGCAGACCGTGCAGAGCAATGGCGGTCATTCGTTGAGTGCGGTGGGCGCCAACGTCAACGCGAAAGTTTGACCAAGCGCGGCGGGGGCGGCACCGGCCGGCAGGGTCGATTGACGTTCAAGAACTGCCCGGCTAGGCTGACATCTCGGTACCGTGATGTTGGCCGCTTCGAACACTGCCGCTCGATGCGATCCGCAACCGGCCAAATTCAGCGTGCCGAGACAAGCCGGAATACTGATCTGTGAACGCCGCCAAACGACTCCCTACTTTGTATATCCCGCATGGCGGGGGTCCGTGTTTCTTCATGGATCCGCCGCCGGCGTATCCGCACCTGTGGGACGGATTGGCCGCGTACCTGCGCGGCATCGATGGCGCGTTGGGGGTCCGTCCGCGCGCCGTTCTGGTCGTCTCGGGTCACTGGGAGACACAGCAGCCCACCCTCAACATTGCCGCCAAACCGGACCTGCTGTTCGACTACTACGGATTTCCGGAGCATACCTATCGATTGACGTACCCGGTGTCGGGCGCTCCCGAGCTGGCGCCGCGCGTGCGCGGCTTGCTGTCGGAAGCCGGCTTCGAGTCCGCCGCCGCCGAACGAGGCTTGGACCATGGCGTCTTCGTGCCTTTTCTGCTGATCTATCCGCAGGCAGATGTGCCCATACTGCAATTGTCGCTGCAGAAGGATCTCGATCCGGCGTTGCATTTGCGGATGGGCCGCGCGCTCGCGCCGCTGCGGGACGAAGGCGTGCTCATCGTCGGCAGCGGCATGAGTTATCACAACCTGCGCGACCTGTTTTCCGGCCGCGGCGCCGACGCGGCTGCGTCCTTCGATGCGTGGCTGGGCGAGGCCGTGGCGGATCCCAAGACGCGCGATCTCAAACTCACGGCCTGGCGCAGCGCGCCGGGCGGCCGCGAGGCACATCCGCGCGAAGAGCATTTGCTGCCGCTGATGGTGGCCGCGGGAGCGGCGGATGGCGATGTGGGAGTGCGCAGCTTTGGCGACTCCATCGCCGGCAAGCCTCTATCCGGCTTTCAGTTTGGTTGAGGCCGGTCACTCTATCGACAAATGCCCGAACACGCTGCCCGGCGACAAGGTCGACTCGGTGGTCACTCGATCGGCGCGCAGTTGCTGCGTCCCTGCATGGCGCAATCTTGAATTTGCGACATCTTGCGCAGCTCATAGGTCAGGAAAAGGCCGCCGATCACCAGCGCTAGGACGAAAACCAGCGCGATCAGCGTCGTGCGGCGCGGATCGGGCGGCGGTTCATTTCTCTGTGGATCCATGGCGATGACTCCTCGAGGGCTCGAAGGCGCTAGACTAACGCAACTTCCAGACAACGACGGCCCATGACTTCCGCCACCGGCCCTAAACACTCCGCCGAGTCCTCGCCGAGCGCGACCGATTCCATTGCACCGAACGCCAAAACCGAGCGCCTGAACACCAAGGCGGCCGGGGTGATCGGCCTCGCGGTGATGTGCAGCCGCGTGCTCGGCCTGGCGCGCGAGCAGATCTGCGCGGCCTTGTTCGGCGGCGGCGGCGCCATGGACGCATTCACCGCGGCCTTCCGCATTCCGAATCTGCTGCGCGACCTGTTCGCCGAGGGTGCGTTGTCGACGGCCTTCGTGACCACTTTCAGCAAGACCATTGCGCGCAGCGGCGACGCGGCTGCCTGGCGGCTCGCCAACAAGGTGGCGACCTTGACGCTCATCGTGTTGGGCGCCATTTGCATCGCCGGCATCGTGTTTGCGGCGCAGCTGGTGGGCTTGCTGGCGCCGGGCTTCGATCCGCACAAGGCTGAGCTCACCGCGCAGCTCACGCGCATCATGTTTCCCTTCATCGTGATGGTGTCGATGGCGGCCTTGGTGATGGGCATGCTGAATGCGAAAAGCGTGTTCGGCATGCCGGCGATGGCGTCGAGCTTTTTCAATATCGGCTCCATCGTGGGCGGCGTGACCTTGGGCGCATGGATCGATCCGCACTTCGGCCCGCGCGCACTGATCGGTCTCGCGCTCGGTACCTTGATCGGCGGTGCGCTGCAGTTCGCCGTGCAGCTGCCGCCCCTCGGACGCTTGGGCTATCGGTTTCGGCCTGATTTTAAGTGGCGCGATCAGGGCGTGCGCGCGATTCTCGGTCTGATGGGACCGTCGGTGATCGCGGCAAGCACGACGCAGTTCAACGTGCTGGTCAATTCGATGTTTGCATCGACGCTCGGCGATGGCGCGATTTTCTGGCTCGCGATCGCGTTTCGATTGATGCAACTGCCGCTGGGGCTGTTCGGCGTCGCACTCGGCACGGTGACGCTGCCGCTGCTGTCGAGACTGGTGGTGGCGGGTCACCTGGTGGGCTTTCGCGCCGAACTGGCGCGTGCGATGCGCCTGATGTTCCTGTTGACCATCCCCTCGACGATCGGCCTCATGATATTGGCCGAACCCATCATCTCGGTGCTGTACCAGCACGGAAAGTTCGATGCGAACGAGGCGGCGCAGGCCGGCGGAGCGCTGCGCTTCTACGCGATCGGCCTCGCAGGCTACGCCGCACTCAAAGTCCTGGTGAATGCGTTCTATGCACTCGACCGGCGCAAGACGCCGATGTTCGTGAGCTTCCTCGCCGTGGGGCTCAATCTGCTGTTCAACTGGATTTTCACGTTCCGGTTGCATTGGGGCCATCTCGGTCTCGCGTTCTCCACCGGCTGCGTCGCCACCTGCAATTTCCTGTTTCTGTATTTCCTCATGAGCCGGCAGTTGGGCGGCCTCGAGTCGCGGCGCATGCTGGTGCTGCTGGGCAAAGCGGCAGCGGCCGGCTTGGGGCTGGCGGCCGTGTGCGTTGCGTCCACCCATTGGTTGTTGGCCGACTGGGCGACCCAGCCGTTCCTGCGCAAGGCCGCGGAGCTGCTGGCCACCGTCATCGGCGGCGGGCTGACGTTCGCTGGCCTCGGCGCCGTGCTGCGGATCGAGGAGTTGAGCCAGTTCATCGGCATGGTCAAGCGGCGGCTGCGGCGCGGCCAGTAGGACTTTGCACAACTTTGCGCCCGCTGGCGTTGCGTTCGAGCCGGCCGCGCCTGATCATGGTGCACATGGAACATGGGAGTTCTTCGATGGTTAAGGTGCTTGGAACGTGTTTATTGTTCGTCGCATCAACGGTGTCGGCCGCCTCCGCCGAAACGTTCGTGATCGAGGCCGATGCAGCGGGCCATGAAGCCACCGTCAAAATCCCGGTGGGCGCGGTCACGAAAATGTCCGCCAACTCGGCGCAGACGTTGGTGGGCTACGCGGACCCGCAGATCGAGGCGATGCGCTTGAGCGGCGACGTGCTCATCAGCATCGCCGGCAGCACGCAGCCCATCGAAATCAGGGCCGACCAAGTCGTCGTCGAATTGACGGCCGATTCCACACCCGACGAGTCGAAGGACACCCGCGCCAATGCGGCGCCCAACAAACTGTTGCGATTCACGGGGCGGTCCACCGTGCTGTCGGGAAGCGGCGACTCCCAGGTGTTCGTCGGAAACGTGGTGTTCGACCTGCAAACTTCGTCGGGTCCGATGGAAATCAAAGCCGACAAAGTCGAACATCAATTGACGACCGAAGCGGGCGCCTGACGCCGCCGGGAATTTTGTCGCCGTCTCGGTTCCGAGACGGCCTACAATGCGCGCTCCTCTCTCCGAGCCTACCGAGCGCATGGCCCAGCCGCAGAATCGCTTTCACACACTGTGGGCACGCGTCAGGGAGCATCCGCTCTTCCGCGTGGGGCCGGGTCTCATCACCGGCGTGGCCGATGACGATCCCAGCGGCATCGCCACCTATTCCCAGGCGGGCGCGCAATTTGGGTTAGGCATGCTGTGGACCATGCCGTTGGCCTATCCGCTCATGTCGGCCATCCAATCCATGTGCGCGCGGCTCGGCCGCGTCACCGGCAAGGGGCTCGCCGCCAACATCAAGGATTCCTTTCCGCCCGGTGTGTTGCGGGCGGCCGTTCTGCTGCTGCTCATTGCGAACACCTTGAACATTGGCGCCGACGTAGCTGCGATGGGCGAGGTCGCGGAGCTGGTGACGGGCATCGACCGCCATGCGATGACCTTTGTGTTCGTGCTGCTGACGCTGGGATTGCAGATTTTCGTGCCGTACCATCGCTACGTGGGCTTCTTGAAGTGGCTGACGCTGTCGTTGCTGGCGTATGCCGCGGTGCTGTTCACCGTGCATGTGCCCTGGCGCCAAGTGTTGGCGCAGACCGTGTGGCCCACGTTCGTGCCGAACGCGGCCGCCGCGGCCGTGGTGGTCGGCATTTTCGGCACCACCATCAGTCCGTATCTGTTCTTCTGGCAGGCCTCCGAGGAGGTGGAGAACATGCAGGCGGATGTGGCAGCGCCGCCGCTGCTGCGCGAGCCGCAGGCGGCGGCCGCCGAGTTGCGGCGCATCGGCTGGGATACGTGGAGCGGCATGCTCTACTCCGACCTCACGGCCTATTTCATCATTCTCGCGACCGCGCTGACGTTGCACGCGGCGGGCATCACGACCATCGACACCGCTGCGCAGGCCGCCGACGCGTTGCGTCCGTTGGCCGGCAATTCTGCATTCCTGCTGTTCGCCATCGGCATTCTCGGGGTCGGGCTGGTCGGAGTGCCGGTGCTTGCGGGCTCGGGCGCCTATGCGCGCAGCGAGGCGATGGGCTGGCAGTTCGGTCTCGAGCGCAAAGTCGGCGAGGCGCGCGGCTTCTATGCGGTCATCTCGGTCAGTGTCTTGGCCGGCTTGCTGATCCAGTATTCGCCGATCAGTCCCATGCGCGCTCTGTTTTGGAGCGCCGTCATCAACGGTGTGGTGGCGGTACCCCTCATGGCGATTATCGTACTATTGGTTTCCAGGAAGTCCGTGATGGGGCCGTTCACCGCCGGCAAACCCGTGGTAATCCTCGGCTGGCTGGCGACCGCGCTGATGGGTGCCGCGGCCGTGCGCATGTTCATTCCCGATTGAGGCAGTCATGAACGAGAATCGAGACCTCGACCCACCGCAGCGGCCGCTCTGCTGCATGCGTTGGTAAGACGCGATGGCGTGTTCGACAGCATGGCGTCATTGCGAGGCGGCGGTTCCGGCGGCGACGGTGCGCCTCGCCGCTGACCGTGACGCGAGACCGCGCTACGCAAGGACCGCGAGCTATAGCGCCGCGGGCGCCTTGGCAGCGGCTTCGGCCACGACGTGTTCCGCCGCCGGAACCACCGCGGGCTTTTTCGGATCCGTCACCGCGTCCGGACCTAGAAGGTAGGCATCGAGCACCTTGCGTGCGATGGGCGCGGCCGCCGACGCGCCGAACCCGCCGTTCTCCACGAGTACGGCGACCGCGATCCTTGGGTCCTCGGCGGGGGCGAACGCGATGAACCAGGCATGATCGCGCTTGCGCTCATCGACGATTTTCGCCCGCGTGCTTTCGTTCTGCTTGATGGTGAACACCTGCGCGGTGCCCGTCTTGCCGGCATACTTGTACTTGGCGCCGACGCCGGACGCATAAGCGGTGCCTCCAGGACCGGACACCACCGCCACCATACCGTCGTACACGACCTGCCACTGATCGGGAGTTGCGATATCGATGGGCGGCATGAGCCGCGGGTTGCGCGAGACGATCGTCGTCGAACCGGCAGTGCGGGTGGCCGACACCAGGCGCGGTATCGCAATCACCTGGCCGCGTTCGGCGATTTCGGCGGCAAAGTGCGCTTGCTGCAGCGGCGTCACGGTGATGGCGCCTTGGCCGATACCCATGCTGATGGTCTCGCCGGCGAACCACACTTGGTCCGCCGCGCGCTTGAAGGCATGCCGTTTCCATTCAGGCGATGCATACAGGCCGGCTTTCTCGCCGGGAATGTCGATGCCGGTCAATTCGCCGTAGCCGAAAGTTTTCATGAAAGCG
Source organism: Gammaproteobacteria bacterium (assembly GCA_003134045.1). Taxonomy (GTDB): domain Bacteria; phylum Pseudomonadota; class Gammaproteobacteria; order Steroidobacterales; family Steroidobacteraceae; genus Bog-1198. Next base: position 49,882 of record PLAH01000103.1, on the reverse strand, counting down.
GCCATCCGGTCGATACCGAGCCGCTCGGCCAGCCTGAAGAAGTAGACGTCGCACGACTCGGCGATGGCCTGACGCATGTTGAGGAAACCGTGTTTCTTGTCATCGCGATATTGGTGGCTGCTGCCGGGCAGCGAAAACGAGCCGCCGCAGAATTGCTCCTGAGTGGGCGTGAGAACTCCGTATTTCTGCGCCGCCAGGGCATACAGAGGCTTGACCGTCGATCCCGGCGGATAGGCGCCGCGCAAGGCGCGATTCAGCAGCGGCTTGTCGATGTCGTTTTGCAGCAGATTGTATTGCGCGACCGACAGGCCGCGCACGAACCAGTTCGGATCGAACCCGGGCAAGCTGGCGAGCGCGATCACGTCCCCTGACTTCGGATCGATCGCGACCACCGCGCCGCGCCTGCCCGCGAGCGCCTCTTCGGCGACCTTTTGCACCTTGATGTCCAATCCGAGGATGAGGTCATCGCCGGCCACGGGCGGCCGTACGTCGAGGTGAGGGGTGTAGTCGCCTTGCTTGTCGACCGGTCTACCCGCCGCATTCACCAGGATTTCTCGGAATCCCGGTTTGCCGTGCAGCTGCTGTTCGTAGGCGCCTTCGACGCCCAGTTTGCCGATGAGACTGGTGCCTGCGTACTCGGCGCTGTCGATCTGCTTGAGATCCTGCTCGTTGATGGCGCTGACGTAGCCGATGGCATGAACGGCGGTCTCCCCCAGCGGATAATGCCGGGCCAGCCGCGTTCGAATGTCCACTCCGGTGAACTGGTACCGATGGACCGCAAACAGTGCCATCTCCTCTTCGGTCAACTGCAGTTTGACGGGCACGCTCTCGTACACTTTGTGCAGCAGCACGGTACGCCGGATATTGGCCACTTCCTCGGGCCGGAGCAGGCCGATGGCGACCAGCGACGCCAGGGTCGCGTCGAGCGCCTTGGGGTCGCCGACTTGCTCGCGCACCAGTTCGATCTGGAAGGCCGGAAGATTGTCGGCGAGCACCACGCCGTGCCGATCCAGGATGAGCCCGCGGCTCGGCGGGATGGGCTCGGTGCGTATGCGGTTGCCCTGCGAGAGCGTCGAATAGTAATCGTGCTTCAGGACCTGGAGATAAAACAGCCGGGTGCCGACGAGTATGAGGCAAACCGCCGCGATCAGGCCCGCGACCACGCTGCGCACCGCGAACAGGCGGTTCTCGGCGAAATAATTCTTGATCCGGCTTTGGCGGCTTCTCACCATGGGGTATGTGCTGGACTATTCGGCATGCGCGCCATGAGTGACTTTATTCGATTGTAAACCTTATATCTCGTGCGGGAGGCGGCGCTCGTCACAGGTTGCATCACGTCAAACCGCTGCGAGCCGCCCGCCGCCGGGCGGCGGCGGCGAGGAGCAGTGTCAGCGCCAGGCAGAGGTATGGAAACCAGTTCCCCCAGGCGACGAACAGCGTGTGGCCGCCGGCCATTTTGGGCACGCTGACGACGATGCCGTCGGCGGGCCGCGGGTGACGATACGGGTCGTCGGCATAGGTTTTCTCGAGCAGCCGCCCGTTCGGATCGATCAACGCCGAGATGCCGGAATTCACGGCTCGCACCATGCTGACCCGCAGTTCGATGGTCGCGAACACCGCCAGCGCCAGATGTTCCCAGGGTTCGGTGGAGGCGCCGAACCAGGAGTCGCTGGTGAGATTGACCAAGATGTCGGGATGCAGGCGGCCTACGCCATGCAGGAATCCGGGGAGTAAATCCTCGTAACAGATCACGGGTCCGAGCCGCCACGGCTCGCCGGTGGGCGATGATAGCGACATGACGCCCGGTCCCGCGCCTGCCTTGAATTGTCCGGTGCCGGGCGGCAGCAGATTCCGCAGCCAGGGGAAGGTCTCGATCCCGGGCATGTATTCGCCGAACGCCAGCAGCCGCACCTTGTCGTAGCGGCCCACTTCGTTGCCGTCACGATCGAGCAGCAGCGCCGAGTTGTAGGCAAAGTCCGCCTGGGAGTCGTAGGTGTTGGCGCCGATGACCACCGGCACCGTGAAGCCGCGGCGAATCATGGCGAGCGACTCGGGCGGAAAATCCATGCTGAAATCGCGCGGCAGAGTGATGGGATAGGCGCCCTCGCTCCATACCACCACTTGCGCGCCGGCCCGCTCCAGGCGGCGGGACTGTTCCTGCAGCGCCGCCAATTCGCGCAGCGCCTCGTCGCGCGAAAACTCGCCGTCGACCGTGTACGCGAAGTTGGGCTGAACCAAGCCGATGTTGAGGCGCGGCGCTGCGGCGACGCGCCGGTCGATCTGCCGCATGCGGACCGCACCGAAGATCAGGGCGGCCGCCAACACGATGCCGGCCGCGATTGCCGACCGGTATGCCCAGCGTCCCCGGGTCAGCAGGTCGTACAGCGCCCCGTTCACCAGCATCAGCAAGGCGGTGACGCCCAGCGGGCCGGTGAGTTCGGTGATTTGAATGACCTGGGGGTGCCAGGCCTGGGATATCCACTGCCCGCAGGGAAATACCTGCGGCACGATCAGTTCGCTGCTCGCCATGACCAATGGCCCGAGCAATGCCATGGGGACCGCGCGGCGGCGCCTGATGAAGTACACGATGCCGGTGAAAATCAGGAAAATGACGGCGCGCGTCGCGCAGAACGCCAGGAACACCAAAAAGGCGGCGATCCAGGGAAAGCCGGCGAAGCGCTGCGTCAGGTCGATCAGCCAATAGAACCCGCCGCCCGTCTCGACCACCCCGGCCCACCACCCGAGAAACAGCGCCCCCTTCAGCGTCGGGGCACGGTCGATGGCGAGCAGCATGGGCACTGCGGCAACCCAGGCCAGGGCCGAGAAGTCGAACGGCGTGCAGGCCAGGAACCATAGGCAACCGCTGAGCGTGACCAGACCGAATCCAATGGCGCGATGGGAGGCTTGCATCGTAACCGGCTAGCTTACGGCACTTCGCGGCGACCCGGCATCTCGGGTATTCTGGCGGGTAATCATGCAAGAAAGATACGAGCCCGCCGTCATCGAGGCGGACGCCCAGCATTATTGGGACCAGCAGCATTGCTTCGAGGCCAAAGAGGACCCGTTACGGGACAAGTACTACTGCTTGTCGATGTTCCCGTACCCCAGCGGCCGGCTGCACATGGGGCATGTGCGCAATTACACCATCGGCGACGTGCTCAGCCGTTTCATGCGCATGAACGGCAAGAACGTGCTGCAGCCCATGGGCTGGGATGCCTTTGGGCTGCCGGCGGAGAACGCGGCCATGGCCAATGGCGTGCCGCCGGCGCGCTGGACCCTCGACAACATCGACTACATGAAAAAGCAGTTGAAGTCGTTGGGGTTCGCCCTCGATTGGAGCCGCGAGCTGGCGACTTGCCAGCCGGCGTACTACCGCTGGAACCAGTGGCTGTTCTTGCGCATGCTGGAAAAAGGCATTGCTTACCAAAAAACCGGCGTCGTGAATTGGGACCCGCTCGATAAGACGGTGCTCGCCAACGAACAGGTCATCGATGGCCGCGGCTGGCGCACCGGCGCATTGGTCGAGAAACGCGAAATTCCGATGTACTACCTCAAGATCACGGCCTATGCCGAGGATCTGCTCGAGTCGCTGAACGGAATGCAGGGCTGGCCGGAGCGCGTGCGCGCCATGCAGGCCAACTGGATCGGCAAGAGCCAGGGCGTGCGCATCGGCTTTCCGTACGACATCGGCACGGAGCAGGGCGTGCTACGGGCCTTTACCACGCGCGCCGACACCGTCATGGGGGTGACATTCTGCGCGGTGGCGGCCGAGCATCCGCTGGCGACGCGCGCCGTGGCGGGCAACCCGGCGCTGGCCGCGTTCATCGAGGAATGCAAGCGCGGTCCGGCGATCGAGGCGGAACTCGCCACGCAGGAGAAGCGGGGCATGCCGACCGGCTTCGACGTGCGCCATCCGCTGACCGGCAACGCGGTGCCGGTGTGGGTGGGCAACTACGTGCTCATGAGCTACGGTGAAGGCGCCGTGATGGGCGTACCCGCGCACGATGAACGCGATTTCGAGTTCGCCAAGAAATACGGCTTGCCGATCAAGCCGGTCATCGACGTGGCAGGGCGCGAATATTCGCTCGACGCGTGGGCGCCCTGGTACGGCGAGCACGGCCGCTGCATCCATTCGGGCGCCTATGACGGCCTCGACTTCGACGCCGCCATCGATGCGATCGCCGCGGATCTCGAACGGCTGGGCCTGGGCGAGAAGCAAACGACATGGCGGCTGCGCGACTGGGGCATTTCGCGCCAGCGCTACTGGGGCTGCCCCATCCCCGTGATCCATTGCGCGGCGTGCGGCACCGTGCCGGTGCCGGACGACCAATTGCCCGTCCTATTGCCGGACAATCTCGTGCCGGACGGCAGCGGCAATCCCCTCCTGAAAGACGAGGGCTTTCTGAACGTTGCCTGTCCTCGTTGCGGAGCGGCGGCGCGGCGCGAGACGGATACCATGGACACCTTCGTGGATTCGTCCTGGTACTTCCTGCGTTTTGCCTGCAGCGACAACGACCGGGCGATGCTCGACGATCGGGTCAAGTACTGGCTGCCCGTGGATCAATACATCGGCGGCATCGAGCACGCGATTCTGCACCTGCTCTATGCGCGTTTCTGGACGCGCGTGGTGAACGACATGGGCGGCGTGGCGTTCAAGGAGCCGTTCGCGAATCTCTTCACCCAGGGCATGGTGTTGAACGAGGTGTTCTTCCGCAAGCCCGAGTCGGGCCGCATCGAGTATTTCAATCCGTCCGCGGTCGAGAGAATCACGGCCGATAGCACCCGGCTGACCGCGGATAGTGATATCCCGGCAGACAGCGGGTTCGCCGCACACAAGGGCGGGGGCCGGCACGTTGCGGCCCTGCGCGCAGTGCTGCGCGCCGATGGGCAGCCCGTCGAATCGGGCGGCATCGTCACCATGTCCAAGTCGAAGAACAACGGTGTCGACCCGCAGGCGCTGGTCGATGAGTTCGGCGCCGACACCGCGCGCTTGTTCACCATGTTCGCGGCGCCGCCCGAGCAGACGCTCGAATGGTCGGACGAAGGCGTGCAGGGGGCTTATCGTTTCATCAAGCGTCTCTGGAAAGCCGTGCATGAACACGTGGCGAGCGCCCGTGGCAGCGGCGAGGGCGCACTGCGCGGCGATGCCATGAGCGCCGCCGCCGCCGGACCTTGGGATAAGGCCGCGCTGACCGATGCGCAGCGTGCGATACGCCGTCAGGCCCATCAGACGCTGGCGAAGGTCACCGACGACATCGGCCGGCGTCGGACATTCAATACGGCGATCGCGGCGGTGATGGAGCTGTTGAATGCGCTGTCGAAGTTTCCGCAGAGCACCGTGCTGGATCGGCGGGTGATGCAGGAGGCGCTCGAGATCGCGGTGTTGACCTTGTCGCCCATCATTCCGCATGTCACGCACGCCCTGTGGCGCGGTCTCGGACATGCCACGGCGCTCATCGACGAGCCCTGGCCCGCCGTCGACGCCGCGGCGCTCGAACAATCGACGATCGAACTCGTGGTGCAGGTGAACGGCAAACTGCGCGCGCGGATTCACATCGCGGCGGATGCCGACGAGAAGAGCGCGCGGGAAGCGGCGCTCGCGGATGCCAATGTGCAAAAATTCATGGGCGGGGCGGCGATTCGCAAGGTGATCGTGGTGCCGGGAAAACTCGTCAACGTGGTGGTGTAGCGCCATGCAAGCCTTGCACCGCGTCGCCCTGATCTGCGCGATCGCGGGCTTGGGCGCCTGCGGCTTTCGCCTCGCCGGCAGCGACCCCTTGCCGGGGATTCTGGCACGGCCCTATCTGTCGGTGCGGGACCCGTACACCGATTTCGCGCGCGAATTCGAGCACCAGCTGAAGAGCTCCGGCGCGCTGGTGCAGGACGTGCGGGCCAAGTCCACCGCGACCATCGACGTGACCCGGGATGTGGTCGAACAACGCACGCTCTCGGTATCGGCACGCAACATTCCGACCGAATACGAATTGACCTACACCGTGACGTTTGCGGTGCAGGGTCCCGACCGGGAGTTGCTGGCGCCGCAGACCATCAACTTGTCGAAGGATTACAGCTTCGAAGAAAACGAGCTGCTGGCCAAGGAACACGAATCGGACATCCTGCGGCGGCAGATGGCGCGCGATCTCGTGGCCATCGCCATGCGCCGGTTGACCAGCCTCAAGTAGCGCCGCGCCCTCCGTGCTGCAGGTCAATTCCATCGAGCGGTTGGATCTCGAACTCTTGTTGGAGCGATATGGTCTGACGCTCACCCTGGTCGCGCCCGACGAAATCATCCCCGGTTCGTACTGGGGCGAACGCGAGGCGGGTCTGATCGGCTCGCGGATCTACGCGAGGCTCGACACCCCCATTCATTCGCTGCTGCACGAAAGCGCGCACTTCATCTGCATGACCCCCGCCCGTCGCGCCGGACTCGACACCGATGCGGGCGGCGACGACGCCGAAGAGAACGCCGTGTGCTATTTGCAAATTCTATTGGCCGCAGTCCTGCCTCATGTCGGCCCGGAACGCATCTGCCGGGACATGGACGAATGGGGCTACAGTTTTCGGCTCGGAAGCGCGGCGACCTGGTTCGCCGAGGATGCCGACGATGCGCGCCAGTGGCTGCTTCGAAACGGACTCATCGATCGACGGCAGAACGTCACGTATGCCTGCCGCGGCCCGTAGCGGCTCTCGCCGTCGGGCTCTCGCCGGATTCCCCATCGCGGGAGGTGGTCGGTTTGTCCGGGGCGGCGGGCTTCAGCCCGCCGCCGTCATCTTGAAAATTCCCTGCGCGTTGCCGCTATCGAAGCGCAGATCCAGGCGGCGCTTGCCGTCGGAACCGATGACCCCGTCGCGCGAAATGAATTCGTAGAAGGAACCGGGCACGGTCATTTCGACTTCCGATCCATCGTCGGCGCGCAGGGTACGGCGTACGGGATCCGCCTTGAAAGCGGTCTGACGGACCGAGCCCGTGGCGGAGGTTTCGATGGCCTCTTTCATCCGTCGATCGAGCGAGCGTTGCCCGCAGGCCGTCATGGCGACATCCGCGACACGATCGGTGGCGTGGTTGAAAACCGAGCCCTCGGTGGCGATCCAGGCGGCCTCGGCGGATTCGGCGAGCAGCAGCCGGTAATCGGCGACGCTCGGCAGGTCGTGCCAGCGGCCGAAGGCGGTAACGATCTCGCGCAGCGCGGGCGCTGCCAATTTCATTTCGCAGCGGCCCTGCTCGGCAAAGTTCGCCAGCGCCGCCTGCGCCGTCGCGGTCAAAGGATCGCGGCTGCTGCCGAACACGCGCCTCGCGGCGGCCTGAAATTTCTCCGAGAAGCGGTCGACATGCAGTTCACTGATGAAGAATTGCGGCAAGGTCTCGGGGAATTCCCGGTGCGCGAAGGCGCGGCCGGTCATGCGCAATTCCGCGAGCGGATACGTCCCCGCCACGTGATAGCCCAAGGGTTCCAGTATGCGTGCAAAGGCAGCGACGCCGGCCGGCAATGCGCCCGTCGGACCCGAACCGAAACGGATGGTGCGCAGGGCGCCGTGATCGAACGTGATGCGCTCGCGCTGACGGCGCCGATCGGCAACGTAGGCCGCAGCCGTGGGCACGCGCGTCAGCAGGTCATGGAACAGCAACGCATTGAGCGCCATCGCGAATGCGCCCCGCGACACCGCGCCCGCACTCTCCAGACAAAACGTCCGGTCGATGTGCAGCGTGTTCAAAATATCGTCCGTCGCCTTGTCGCCCGCGATCAGGCGAATCAATCGCGACAGATGCGTATCAGTGGTCATCCTCTCTCTCCTGCGGGAAGCGGCGGCCCAAAGCGGACCGCTGCAGCCGGCAAGCGTGTGAATACCGCGGCGATGGCCGCGGAATACGTCTTTATCGATGCCGGTGTGTAGTGATCATAGGCTGGTTGGTTCGCGCGGCCAATGCCATGTTCGCCGCTAAAACTTGCCCCAAAATCGTGCACTGCCAGCTCCAACACGTGATCACGCAATTGTTGAACCCGCGAGGTCTCGGGAGTTGCTCTGGTGCGATGCACCAAATTGAAATGAACGCCGCCATCAGCCACGTGGCCGAAGTCGCAAACCTCGTATTCAGGGAATATGGCGCCAAGTTGAGCGATAGCAACTCGCCGGAACGGCATGACTTCCGTGCGCCGAAATGACAGATCGAACCCCACCACCGGCCCGGCGGCCCGCAGGCCCTCGGACAGCGCATGGCGCAATGCCCATAGCCGCTCCGACCGTCCAAAGCGGACGTCCGTCAGGGGCGCGGACTGGCGTTCCGCCAATTGCGTGACCACGGCTTCCAGGATGGCGTCGAGGGTGGGCCCGCCGGCCCGATACGCGGAGGCCGACGTGAGCTCCACCAGAATCGCATAGGCCGGCAGGCCGTCGGAAAACGGGTTGTGCAGCGACGGGACGTGCGCCAATGCGTGACGCATCGCCGCCTCGGACATCCCTTCGAAAGCGGTCAGGAACTCGCCGGCCTCGGACTCGAACGCGTTCAGAAGTTCGAATATGGCCTCCTCGTCGCGCGGCACGAGCAATGCGACCGCGGATTGCCGCGGGCGCGGGTGCACTTCCACGGTGGCGGAGGTGATGACGCCGAACGCGCCACAGCTGCCGATGAAGATCTGCCGCAGATCGAGGTGCGCATTGTCCTTGCGCAAGCCGCCGGACAACTGCAGCACCGTGCCGGCGTCGTCGGGCAATACCACTTCGAGCGCGAGCACATGACGGCGCATGTCGCCATAGCGCAGGAAACGCGCGCCGCCGGTGTTGGTCGCGACCATGCCGCCGATCATGGGATCGGAACTCACGTCGATGGGCAGGAACAGATCGTGCGGCTCGAGCGCGGCGTTCAAGGCGGAAAGCCGCACGCCGGCCGCGACCGTGGCGGTGCGATCGCCGACATCGATACGCGGCGCAGCCCGCAGGCGGTCGAGCGAGAGAATGATCTGCCCACCGCTGTCATCGGGGGTCGAACCCAACACCAGCCCCGTGTTGCCGGACTGTGGGATGAATGGCAGCCGCCGCCGAACGCAATGCCGAAGCACCGCGGCGACCTGGGCGGTGTCGGCCGGCCGTACCACCGCGGCCGCCGTGCCGCCGCCGTAGCGCGCGGCCGTTTCGTACGGCAGCCTATCCTCGGGCGCCAGAAGCACGCCGGAGGAGCCGACTATCTGGCGCAGCGCGTCTTCATCCTCGCGCTCGAGCACGGATTAAGCGGCGTGGGCCGCTGCCGGTACGGGCATGGCGTAGACCCGGCCGAAACGATTCGCGAGGAACGGCTGCAGTTTGATGTCCTCTTGTTTGATGAGGCCGGCTTGCGGCAGGTGCCCCGCGCTCAGCATATCGAGCACGGCGCAGATGCCGCCGGCCGTCGTGATCTGGATGGCGCTGCGAACCCGGCCGCCCAGAGGTGCCGCATAGATCTTGTTGGCGTAGGTTTCCTGGACCAGCTGGCCGCCGCGCAGCCCGCTCACCGTGACGAACACGATCACCACGTCCTGCAGCGTGATGGGCACCGAATTCTCCAGGATATCCTTCAAGAGGTCGCGGCGATCGCGCAGGCGCAGATCGTTCAGCAGCGCCTTCATGATGGCGGCGTGGCCGGGATACCGTATGGTGCGGTAGTTGAGATTGCGGACCTTTCCCGCCAGCGTTTCGCACAGCGTGCCGAGACCGCCCGACGTATTGAACGCCTCGTAGAGAATCCCGTCGAGCGAGAACTCTTCGAGCTCCTCCAGCGGCTGGGTCTCGCGCAACCGACCGTTGACGATGGCCTCGCAGGGTTCGCAATATTCGTTGATGACCCCGTCCGTGCTCCAGGTCAGATTGTAGTTCAAGGCATTGGAAGGAAACTTCGGCAGCGCACCGACGCGCATGCGCACGTCCTGCAGCTCATCGAAGCGGGAGGCTAAGTCGCTGGCGACGATGGTGATGAAGCCGGGTGCCAGGCCGCATTGTGGGATGAAGGCGGTGCGAGCGCCCGCGGCGAGCTGCTTCACGGCGCGCGTGCTGGCCACATCTTCCGTCAGGTCGAGGTAGTGGGCGCCCGCCGCCTTGGCCGCTTCGGCGATGGTGCGCGTTGCGTGATAGGGCGCGGCGCTGAGCACGGCAAACTTCCCGCTCAGAATTTTCCGCAGGGCATCGCCCTCGGCGATGTCGGCAACCACCTTGGAGATTTTCACGCTGGTTTCCAGGCGGTCGAGCTGCTGCTGCGAGCGGTCGACCACGGTCACGGCGTAATCGCCGGAGCCGCCCAAGAGTTCCGCGATCATCGACCCGATCTTCCCCGCACCGACGATAACGATGTCTTTCATGCCGCCTCCTACAGATGGGCCGCTATTTTCGGGCAACCGCCCTGCGAATGGTAGGGTCGAAATAGGCATTTTAAGGTATCATCTCGGCATTATGCCAGGGTGGACGGACGAATCGACATGGACGCCATCGACGATCAGCTGATCTTAGCGTTGCGCGAGAACGCGCGCGCGTCGACCGCCCAATTGGCGCGACTGGTGGGGCGCTCGCGCACCAGCGTCCAGAGCCGCATCGAGCGGCTCGAAAAGCAGGGCATCATTTTAGGCTATGGGGTCAAAATCGCCCCGGAACATGAACTGGGTGCGGTGCGCGCCCACGTCATGATCAAAGTGGGCCCGAAAGAGGCGCGCACCGTGACTGCCGCATTGCGCGCAATTCCCCAGGTGCGCGTATTGCATTCGGTCAGCGGCGAAGCCGATTTGATCGCCGTTGCCGCGACCGCCTCCGTCGATGAGATGGACCAGGTGATCGACCGGATCGGCGCGCTCGGCGGGGTGGAACGCACCACCTCGTCCATCATCCTCTCGACCAAGTTCGAACGTTAGGCGCGGCCGGCGAGGCACGGCGGGTCGGGCGCTGCCAGCTAGGCGCGGCCGGCTCGGTGCGGTGGGTTGGGCGCTGCCGCCGCTGGTAAGGCGCGGCCGGCCAGGCGCCGGCCAAGCCCCGGTGCATCGCTCAGGCGCGCGCGGCGATCAGCGCGATCTCGATGGCGAACTCCGGCGAGGCCAGCTGCGCACTGACCACCGTGGCGCGCGCCGGGGTCGCGCCGGACACCACCCAGCTGTCCCAGACGCCGTTCATCTCCGAGAACGCCGCCATGTCGGTCAGCCAGATCGTGGCGCTCAAAATCTTGCTCTTGTCCGATTTGGCTTCGGCCAGCAGGGCGTCGATCGTGGCGAGAATGTCCTTGGTCTGTTCCGCGACGCTGCGGCCCGGCGCGCCCGCGGCGACCTGTCCGGCGAGATACACGGTGTCGTTGTGTATCACGACTTGGGACATCCGGGGTCCCGTATGCTTGCGTTCGATCGACATGGCATCTCCTTGAACAGAATCTAGGTTGAAACGGGTTGCCGCATTTGATTGGCCACTTGCAGCGCCTGATCGAGCGTGTCGAGGACGTGTTCCTCGCCCACCAACGCGATCACGCCGCCGCGCTCGAGCTTCGAGCGCACATTCGGCCTGAGCTCCACCAGCAGCACGGCGGCGCCGTGACGTTTGAAGTCGTTGACCATTTGCTCGAGCGCGATGATACCGGTTGCGTCGAGGAAGGGCACGTTGCCCATGCGCAGGATGAGCGTGGTCGCGGGCCGTTGGATATGCGCGAGCGTGCGCTCGAGTTTCTCCGCCGCGCCAAAGAACAGCGGGCCCTCGATGCTGTAGACCACCACCCCGCCGATCGCATCGTGATACGAATTGCCGGTGTCCGCCGGCGGCGGATTGCCGGGGGACGGGCCGACGTGCGACGCGCCGAATTGCTGTTCGACGTTGACCGCGTCGGCCATGCGCCGCATGAACAGCAGCGCGGCCACGATCACGCCGACGTTGACCGCGACCACCAGATCGACGAACACCGTCAGGAAAAAGGTCAGCAGGAGCACCACCACATCGGTTCTGGGCGACGTGCGGACCAGGCGAATGGCATGCGGCAGCTCGCTCATGTTCCACGCCACCACGAACAGCACGGCCGACAGGACGCAGAGCGGGATGGCGGTTGCGAGCGGGGCCAGGATCAGAATGACGAGGATCAGGAAACCGGAATGCACCAGGCCGGCGAGCGGACTCGTGGCGCCGTTGCGAATATTCGTCGCGGTGCGCGCGACGGCACCGGTGGCCGCAAAGCCTCCGAACAGGGGCGCCGCGATGTTGGCGATGCCTTGACCGATCAATTCTTGATTCGAATCGTGGCGAGTGCCGGACATGCCGTCGGCGACCACCGCGGACAGCAGCGATTCGATCGCCCCCAGCAGTGCGATCGTGAATGCCGGCCCCACCAGCGAGAACACCTGCGCCAAGGTGACCGAGGGGAAGTGCAACGACGGCAGCGTGCGCGGAATGCCGCCGTACGCCGAACCGATCGTGGCGACGCCTTTGAAGTGAGCTACGGACTGCACCAGCGTCACCACCACCAGCGCCACCAGCGGCGCCGGAATCCGCCGCAGATAGCGGGGACCTACGGTGAGTATCAGCAATGCCAGCAGCGCAAGACCGGTCGTGGCCACCGTGATGGTGGGCAACGCTTGCAGGAGCGAGAAGATCTTTTCGTGGAAATGCAGTCCCGACGGTGCGGGCGACAGGCCGAAGAAATCCTTCCACTGCCCGACGAAGATGATGACCGCGATACCCGCGGTGAAGCCGACGATGACCGGATTCGGGATGTACTTGATGACCGCGCCCAAGCGCGCGAATCCGAACGCCACCAAGATGATGCCCGCCATCAGGGTGGCGATCTGCAGGCCGCCGATCCCATGCTGTGCGGTGATGATGGACAAAACGGCAATGAAGGCGCCGGTCGGGCCGGAGATCTGAACCCGGGTGCCGCCGAACAGAGACGTGAGCACCCCGGCCACGATGGAGGTATAGAGCCCCTGTTCCGGCCGGGCGCCGCTGGCGATGGCGAACGCCATGGCGAGCGGCAGGGCAACCACGCCGACGACGATCCCGGCGAGTACGTTGTCGCGGATCTGCGCGCGGGTCCACAGCCCATCGCGGCGGGCTTGGAGCACGGCGATCATGGGAGCGATCTCGTCACGGTTCGACTGCCTCAGGTTTGGGGGTCACCCCTTATAGCGCGATCGGACCGATTCGTGGTGTGCGCTGCCGCATGCGAGCGCGACGAGGGCTGCCTGGCGAGCGAATCTGCACGGGATCGGCGAGGCGGTGCCCGGGGCAGGCCGGGGTGCCGGCGCGGGGATAAAAACGCTCGAGGGCAATAAAAAACGGCGTCGGCCTTATGAGGTACCGACGCCGCCGGGATATCGCACCGACGGGGGAGTTGGCTGGCTTGCCGGCGCGAGATTCTCCTAAACCTTCCTGGCGGGGCCACCGCAAGGCATGACTCATAGTGCCAAAATTACTGAGATGCGCAGCGTACTCTTTATACGCGTTGGTGTAGTTTTTTTCGCTTGACAAATCCGAAAAGACCTAGCCAGCTGCTCGCAGCGCCGCCGGACGCCGAATCCGCCGGGTGAGGCGGTAGGCCAGGATGGCCACGACCAGGGTGATGCAGCTGAACTTGAAGTCCTGTTGCAAGCGCGGCGTGAACGCCATCGCGATCAATACGGCGCTCATGGCGCCGATCGCCGCGTAGCTCAACCATGGGAACAGCCACATGCTCACCTGGGGCTGCGGCGTGCCGGCGCGCTCACGGCGCCGGCGCAGCGTGATCTGGGCCAATGCGATGGCCATGTAGACGAAAACGATCAGGGCGCCTGAGGAACTCACCAGAAAGTCGAACACCGCCTGCGGCGCCTCTGTGGCGGCGATGATGCCGAGGAAGCCTGCGGCGGCGCCGATCAGCACCGACTTGCTGGGCACTCGGCGCGCGTTGAGTTTGACCAGCATTTGCGGCGCATCGCCGCGATCCGCCAGGATGAACAGGACTCGCGAACTGACGTAGAACGCCGAATTCATGCAGGAGAGGACGGCGGTCAGGATGATGACGCTCATCACCGCTCCCGCCCAGGGCACATGCATGGTGTTGAGCGCCAGGGTGAAGGGCGACTCTCCGGAGCGAACCGTATCCCAGGGGGTCACCGAGACGATCAGGAATAGGGAGATCACATAGAAAATGAGGATGCGTCCGATCACGGCGCTGCCCATCCGGGCGACCGCGTTGCCGGGCTGCGCCGATTCGGCCGCCGCGATGGTGGTGATTTCCGCACCCGTCATCGCGAAGAACACGGTGGGCACCGCGGCCAGCACGGCGATCCAGCCGTGCGGCGTGAAGCCGCCGTGGTCGACGAGATTGCCGAACGTGGCACCGTGCGGCGAGGTGAAGCCGAAGGCGTAGGACGTGGCGATGGCGATGAAAGCGAGAATGGCGGCCACCTTGATGGAGGCAAACCAGAATTCGAACTCGGCATAGGAACGGGCGGACAGCAAATTGACGCAGGTCATGACCGTCATCAGGCCGACGCCGATCTGCAGCGGCGAGAGCGGAATCCACGCTTGCAGGATCTTGGCCCCCGCGATCGCTTCGACCGGAACCGTCAACACCCAGAAGTACCAATAGAGCCAGCCCACCACGAAACCCGCGCCTTCGCCCAAGCCCGCCCGCGCGAATTCCGTGAACGAACGGACCTGGGGCATGGCGGTCGCCATCTCACCCACCATGCGCATGACCAACAGAATGAGAATTCCCGTGATGCCGTAACTGATGAAGCTGGCGGGGCCTCCCGCGATGATGGAGGTGCTGCTGCCGACGAACAGGCCGGCGCCGATGATGCCGCCGATCGAAATCATCGTCAGATGGCGTCTCTTCAGGGATCGGCTCAGTTCGTGGCTGGGCTCGGGATTCGCGGCTGGACTCGACTGGGTCATGTGTACGCCTCGTTAACGACCATGCGATCTTACGCAGGCCAGGTAGTGCCGTGGGGGAGTTTGACGATGACTTTCGAGGGAAAAACAGTTCCGGTTGCCGGTTCCACGACGGGCATCGGCGAGGCCTGCGCGCGAGTGAGCTCAAATGCTAGGCGTGGCGTTTTCTCAGCAGGTGCGCATCGCCGGCCGGTGCGTTGCCCCGTTCATAGGGCTTGGCGATGACCATGTAGAAGCCGCCCGCCACCATGACCGCGACGGTGGTCACGAGCATTCCGTAGTCGACGTACCACGGCTCTTTCGGCGCGCGCGGCCAGAGAATGTTCACGATGGCACTGACGCCATAGAGCAGCGCCAGCACGTTGACCGCCCAACCCCAGCCGCGAAGCGTATAGGGGCCGGCGGGCTGCCAGCCCTTGGCGCGGGCGAGCAGCGCCGCGAACACGATCATCTGGAACGAGACGTAAATCCCCAAGGCCGCGAAGCTGATGATGGTCGCAATGGCATCCTGCAGCCACAATGCCGACAGTGCGATGGCCGCGGGAATGGCTCCCATCACGACCAGCGCCGTGGCCGGCACATGATGGCCCCGCGACATGCGGCTCAAGTATTTGCTGCCTAAGATCATCTGATCGCGTGCGTAGGCGAACAGCAGCCGGCTCGCCGCGGCCTGCAGGCTCAGCAGGCAGGAGATGAACGACACCAGCACCACCAGGATGACGCCGCGGAAGCCCGTTTCACCCATGGCCGCCCGCAGCAGCGTGACGATGGGGTCGGCGTCGCGCCCCGACATGACGGCGCCGATGTCCGGAATCGACAACACGAATGCCAGGCAGATCCAGGAGGCCGCCGCACCCCCGATGTAAATGGTCATGCGCATGGCCTTGGGGATCATGCGGCTGGCATCCGGCGTCTCCTCCGCCACGTCGCCGCAGGCTTCGAAGCCGTAATAGCAGAACATGGCCGCGAGCGATGAGGCGAGAAATGCCGGCAGATAGTGCCCGTCGGCGTGCACGAACGAGGCGTCGACCAACACGCCGAGCGGCTGATGGCGCGCGAACAGCAACAGATAGCCGCCGACCACGATGGCCCCGACCAGTTCGCACACGAACCCGAACATCGCGACGCGCGCGAGCAGGCGCGTGCCGCTCAGATTCAACAGGGTGGTGATGGCGATCAGCGCGAGCGCGATGACCGTGGTCGCGGCCGGCGTGCTCGGGACATTGCCCAGCTGGGCCAGGAACGGCGCGACGCCGGTGGCCGCGCCGGCCATCGTGCAGCACAGAGCCCAGGCGTACACCCAGCCCGCCATCCAGGCCCAGCGCTTGCCCATGAGCCGCCGCGCCCACGGGTACAGACCGCCGGAAATCGGAAACTGCGAGACGATTTCACCGAAGATCAGACAGACCATGAACTGACCCAGGCCGACCAGGATGTAGGTCCACCACATCGGCGGGCCGCCGGCGATGAAGGCGCTGGCGAAGATGGTATAGACGCCCACCACGGGCGACAGATAGGTGAATCCGAGCGAGAAATTCTCCCACTTCGACATGGTGCGGTCGAAGTGAGAGACGTATCCCAAGGCGCGCAGCTGTTCAGCGTCCCGATCGATCGCCTTGCCTGAAGTGTCGGTCACCAAAACTCCCTCAGAATTTATATTGAAAATCGACGCCCAAGGTGCGCGGCTGATTGGTCGAGACGCGCGTGATCGCGTAAGTTTGCCATGCAAACACCGTGTTGTTGATGGTTTGCAGCGCCACCTTGTTGGTGAGGTTGGTGCCGAACAACGCCGCCGACCATGGGCCGCTCGCGATGCCGGCACGCGCATCGATGAGATTGTACGACGGCAGCGTCTGGCGAACCGCCGCCTGGTCCTGGTTGGGTCCCACCAAGGAACTTGCCACATGGAACAGGCCGTTCAGCTGATCGTTGATGGGCGCGAGATAATTCAAACCGGCGACCGCCGTGTACTTGGGCACGTTGAGCACGCGCGTTCCGGGCGTGATGCCCGAGGCGAGCGCGGTGGCGTTGGGGTCGCTGATGTACGCCTGGGTGTAGGCGCCCGACAGATCGACCGTGAGGCCGGTGGTGAGCAGCGCGGAGACCTCGAGTTCAGGTCCGTAGGACTTGGCGTTGCCGGCGTTGGTGTTGTAGGGATAGCCGCAGGTCAGCGACAGCACCTGTTGGATGTTGGTCCACTTGATGTAGTAGAGGTCCGCATTGACGGTGATGCGCCGATCGGCGAACCGCGCCTTCTCGCCGACCTCGGCGCTCCATACCGAGTCGGGCGAGTAGCTGGGCTGCGAGGTTACATAGACCGCTGGGGGAATGCCCGACAGAGGCAGTCCACAATTGTAGGCACCCGGATTTGCGTTGAGCACAGCGGCCGTCGGCAGCGGGATGGGCAGGTTGAAGCCGCCGGGACGCGACCCCTTGGCGATCGTGCCGTACAAAGTCAGGTCCGAGGTGGGCTCATACGCGAGATTCAGCTTCGGTAGCACGGCATTGCCGTTGGCGCTCTGGGTGAGGATGGTGTGGTCCTGGTTCGCGGACGCAGTCCCGAGGCCTGCTTGGTTAGCCAGGTTGTCGAGGGAGAAGTGATAGAAACGCAGCCCCGCCGTCAGTTTGAGGTCCTCGCGGATCTTGTAGGACGCCTCGCCGAAAATGGCCGTTTGTTTCAACACGTTCGGGTTGTCGTCATTGAACACCACGCCGTTGGGGTTTGCCGCCTGTGCGCTTGGATACTGCGGCAACGTGGCGTCGGGAAAGCGATAGGTGCTGTTCGCCGGTGCTTCTGAGCCCACGGGACAGGAACCCGCCACCGGGTTGCTCGCCGACGGCAGCCCGCAGGTCAGCGCGGTGGCGAATCCCGGCGCCTGGTTGTAGGTCTTGTATCCCGAGTGCAGATCCGCGAAATACAGCCCGCTCACCCATTGGAGCGGACCGGTGCCGGACGAGGTCAAACGCAGTTCCTCGCTGAACTGCCGCGTCGGATCGACTTCCACGTACAGGTTCTGAATGTAATCGGCAACGTTGGCGCCATTCACCAGGTGGGTGAGATTGTTGATGTTCTGCAGCGCTTCGGTGGAATCGGTGGACTGCAAGACCTCGCGCGACCAGAAGCTGGTGGCGGAGGTCAGCGAGGCGAAATCCATGTTGTACTCGACCTTCAGGCTCGCGAGCCGGAAGTAGTCGTGATACGGCTCTTGCTGGTCATAGGGCTGGTAGATGGCGAGGCCGCCCGGCTGCTCCTGGAAATTGTTGTAGCCGTCCGCGCGGATGTCCTGGTACATGACCATTCCCGTGATCGACAGTGCGTCCGACGGCTTGACGAGCAACGACGCACGTGCGGATGCGAAGCGCTCGAGGTTCGATCCCTTGATGATCTGCTGTATCGGGGCGGCGGCGACGTCGCCGCGCTGACAATAGTAGGCACCGCAATTGGCGGGTGCGCTGTTCGTATACGAGGGTTCGGTCGGGGCCGGAAAGGCGCCGGGTTGAGTCACTATCCGGTCGATCCAGCCGCTCACGTACTTGCCGGTGGTCACCACGCGCAAGGCCGTGATCTCGCCGATCGGGATGTTGAGCATGAGGCTGGCGCCGCCGTTCCCGCTCGCGTGGGAGGTGTCGGAGGCGTTCAAATCGGTCGCCGCTTCGAACGCGCCCAGTTTGGGCTGATTGGTGGCGAGTCGGATGGTGCCGCCCATCGAACCCGAACCGTACAGGGTGCCCTGCGGGCCGCGCAGCACTTCGACGTGGTTCAAGTCGAACAGATCGGGATCGATGACGGTGCGGCCATTGAGCGCCACGGCGTTCGCGGACAGGGGCGTCTCGTCGAGATAGAAACCCACGGTGGCCGCCGTGCCGCCGCCGGCCGACAGACCCCGCATCTCGTACTCGGTCTGCCCGGGACCTGCCGTGCGGATCGATATGCCGGGCACCTTGGCGGCGATGTCTTCGACCGTGGTGATGCCCTGGGACAGCAGCTGGTCGCCGCTGATGGCGGTCATGCTGATGGCGGTGTCCTGCACGGTGGAGTTGCGTTTCTCCGCGGTGACGACGATCTCCTCGAGACCTGCGTTGTCGGCCGGCGCGGCGGCGGCCGTGGCCGCGAATGCGGTTTGCTCGAGCGAACCCAAGCCCATGAGTACCGCGAGCAATGCGGCCGCAGCTCGCGAGGCGTCCGCCCGTGTGTCACAGAACGTTTTTTTCATCGAAGATTCTCCCTGAATTGACGACGCGACGGTCGCGCCGCGGACTGTCGATCGATTGACTCGACGCGCGGCTCGCTCGTAGACATCCCGCCCGCGCGTTGCTGCGACCCTCTCGTGATCGGCAGACTCAATTCGTAACATAGGGTTTACTGACACGCAAGTTTCTTGCGCAACAGGCACGACGGAATGGACTTGCTGCTGTCATACGGGCGCCCGATTACAGGGCATTCGTCTCTTTCCACGCTCCGCATTCGAGCAGATGACGCGCATTTCGCCGAACTGACGATGGCGAATACGGTGTTCGTCATGGCGTACTGCCCTGGGGCATCATTGGCCCGAGCGTTGGGCTCGCCGCGCGGTGAATTGGCGGAGCCCGTTGATACGCGCGCGTAACGGCCTACAATTGCAGGCTCGTGGCGGGGGCATTCTCACTTCATAAGGAACGACAACGATGAAAACCTGGGTCATTGGATTTACGATTTCGCTGCTGGCATCCGGGTTGAGCCTGGCGGCCGTGCCGGAACTGCACCTCAAGAAGACGATCACCATCGCCGCTCCGGCCGACAAGGTCTGGGAGGCGTCGAAGAATTTCAACGGCTTGAATACCTGGCATCCGGCGCTGGCCAGCGACGAACTGGTGAGCGGCACGAATAACACGCCCGGCGCGGTGCGTGTGCTCACGCTGAAAGGCGGCGGGACGATCAAGGAGAAGCTGCTGAGCTTCGATGAGACCGGTCATCGATACCGCTATGCGATCGTCGAGAGCGTGCTGCCGGTGAGTCACTACTCGTCGAGCTTCGTCGTTACGGCCGTCGGCAACGGCAAAACCTTGGTCACCTGGTCGGGTCGTTTCAAGCGCAAGAACGAAGGCGATAACCCGGCGGACAATGAAAGCGACAAGGCGGCGACGGATGCGATCACGGGCGTCTATACGTCGGGTCTCGACAATCTGAAGAAGATCGTCGAGGCGAAGTAGCGGCTGACTGGTGAGCGAAAACGAGGCGGCGAGTCTGCCGGAAGAGGATCAAGCCCTTACCGTCAGGCCGCCGCGGTCGTGGTTCAAGACGCTGATATTCCTGTGGGGGTTCCGGAAAGTCACCGCGGTTCCGCGCGGCAGCCCGGTGGCCGTCCTGCTGACGCTGGGGTCGCTATGGCTGGCGCTGTGGCTGGCCATCGATTGGTGGGAGCGCCAGCCGGACCCCGTTCTCTACCTCGACGGCATTCCCTTGCTTGCCTGGTACGGCCTCGCCGTCCTGGGTCTGGCGGCGCTGCTGCGCTCGCGATCGACGCCGCGGCCGCCGCTGGGCTCGGCGATGGTTCTCGCGGCGGGTCTCGTGCCGTTTCCATTGCTGTTGATGACGGTGTTCCCGACGTTCTCGAACCCGCTCTGGTTCTGGTGCGCAAGCGCCGCCGTCGGCTCCTATGCGCTGATCTATCTGGCGCGCGGGCTGCGCACGGTCACCGGCCAACCACAACGCATGGCTGCCGCGACCGGTGTGGTGTTCATCGTCGGTTTCGTGGCGCTCAGCGATATGACGAACGCCATTCCCGACGTCTGGAACCCACGCGAAGTCGAGAGCGTCTCGGATCAGGAACTCGAGCAGCGCGAGACCGCGCTGTTCGAACAGGCGGATCGCATCGATCAGGCGCTCGACTCGGTGCATCGCGATGCCTCGCCGCGACCGCAGGGTTTCTTCTTGGGCTTTGCGGGCGTGGGCGATGAGCGGGTCTTCGCCCGCGAGATCGGCCTGGCCTCGCGCGTGATCGGAGAACGCTACGCGACGCGCGATCGCCAGGTTTCCTTGATCAACGATGAGCGCGATCTGCAGAGCGCGCCGTTGGCCAGCGTGTCGGGACTCGAATACGCCCTCAAAGGCTTGGCCGCGCACATGAAGCTCGATCGCGACGTGCTGTTCCTGGCGATTTCCTCGCACGGCGCTCCGGATCCGGCGATTGCCGTGGCGAATTCTCAATTTCCCCTCATGGATCTGTCGCCGGAGGATCTGGCCGACGCGCTGCGCGAAGCGGGAATCGAATGGCGCGTGATCATCATTTCCGCCTGCTACGCCGGCGGCTTCATCGATTCCTTGCGCGACGCGCACACCCTCGTGATTACGGCCGCCGCCGCGGATCGCACGTCCTTCGGCTGCTCGAACGACCGGGACCTGACGTATTTCGGCGAGGCGTTCTACCGCGACGCGTTTCCCGGTGCGTCCTCGCTCCGGGATGCTTTCGAAAAAGCCAAGGCGAGCGTCGCCGCCCGGGAACGTGCGGAGGGGGAGACGCCCTCGAACCCACAGGCTTTTTTTGGATCCGACATCGAACGGCATTTGGCGGGGCTGGGAGAAACCGGGTCGGCCGCGATGGCCGCAACCGATTTTCCCGCCCGGCAGTCCTTGTAGGCGCAGGTCATCCCACGGCGGTACGCTTCTTTTTGTCCACGTCGTCGAACGGCAGCGTATGCGCGGTGGCGGGACCCTTGACGTTCTTGCCGCGAATCTCCAGGCGGGTTCCGTGCACCGCGACCGGCACGTCGAGGCGCGCGATGGCCATGGACTTGGCCGTAAGCGTCGACACCATGGCGCAGGTGATGACGCCGACTTTCTTGCCGCCTGCGTAAACCAGGTTGCCCATGTCGGCCGGCGCGTCGCCCTCGATGAGCAGCCCGAAAATCTTGAAGCGTTCCTTGCCCTTGAGCCGGCCGTGCGCCTCGGCGCCGCGAAAATCCGTCTTGCCGGGGCTCACCGTGAAGTCGAGTCCGAGCTCCCAGAGGCTGTCGCCCGGAGGATCCGTGTCGAAGGGATACATCTGCGACATGTCGTAGGGATAGAACAGCAGCGAACTCTCGACCCGCAGGTAGTCCAGCGTCGTAAAGCAGGCGGGGATGATTCCCATGGGCTTGCCTTCGCTCAAGATCGTGTCCCAGATGAGTCCTGCGTCCTCGCCCTTGCAGAATATCTCGTAGCCGCGCTCGCCCGTGTAGCCGGTACGTGAAATCAGCACGGGCCGCCCGAACAGGGTGGTGGGCAGATGATGGAAATACTTGAGGTCGCGGATGCCGGGGACGTGCTTGGCCAGGAAATCCACCGCCAGCGGCCCCTGCAAGGACAGATCGTGCAGGTCTTCATCGACGATGAGCGCGGCATTGCGGCCGACGACGTGGGCGGTCAAGGTTTCATGACCGGCGCCGCTGCCGTGTACGACCATCCACGCGTTGGGTGCGGTGCGATACAGAATGCAATCTTCGATGAAGTGTCCGGCCTCGTTCAGCATGCAGGCATAGGCGGATTTGCCCGGATAGATCTTGGCCACGTCGCGGGTGGTCGTGTAGTTCAGCACCGCGGCGGCATGCGGCCCGACGATGTGCAGCTTCTTCAAACCCGAGACGTCCATCAGTCCGGCTTTGGTGCGGATCGCGACGTGATCCTGCGCCACGTCCTTCGCGTAAGTCCATGCCGTGCCCATGCCGTTCCAATCTTCCAGCTTCGAGCCGAGGGCGCGATGCCGCTCCGCCAAAACCGTGTAGCGCCAACTGAGTGCCATGTATTTCTCCAGCGTTCTTGTAAGGGTGGGCTCGTGCCCGGCAATTATTCGGGCGCGGTCCCGGGTGTGGTGGGGCTGCCGTCGTCGTAAGGCGCGAGCCACTCGACCACCGCGTCGCGATAGCGCGTCAGGCCTTTGTAGTCGACGAGAGCCGGGTGCAAATCCTCGAGTACGCGATGCATGCGGCGCGCCCATTTGGGTACGGTTGCGAGTTCGTTCATGCTGATGAGATAGCAGCGAATGCCGAACAGCACGGCATTGCTGCGCGGCAGGCGCCATAGCCCTTGCAATTCGACCCGCAAGTTGACGAGATCGCCCGCGTTCTGCGCAGTAACGCGGGCGCGGTCGGGTCCCCATTGGGGATAGGTCTCGGGCGACGTGTCGAGCCGCGGATGCACCGTCATGGTCCAATTGAGCCGCCGCACCGGCTGCCCCAGGCGCAGGTTCAGCAGGTACTTCAGCGCGCGGTCGAATACGTTCATCTCGTGCGCGAGAGGTACGGGCCCATGCCACTCCTTGAATGTCATGCCGATGTCGAAATCCAACGACCAGTCCGCCTGCGCGGTCACCATGCCCGCTTCGGTCCATAGATCGTCCTCACGCTGATCCATCACCACGAAGTCGCCTTGGGCCTGGCGGCCTATGTAGTCGAGCGGTTGGCGCGGCAGGGTGTCGGCATCGCCAAAAATGAACTGTTGATCCAGCCCCAACGGGCGGTTGATCCAGTGCCAGCGATTGCCTTGCTTGGCGAGCGAAAAGTGTGCCGGGTAGTCGCGCGCCAGCGATTCCATGAGGAGTTCGAGACAATCCCACTGCGCGCTCATCATGTGCGGCAGCGCCTGGAAGCGCAGCGGCTCGGCAGCGAGCACCAGCTCGCGCTCGCGGCACTCGGCGACGTAGTGTTCGTCCACGTCGAAGGCGAACTCCGTCACCGAGCCTTTCGCGCCCGGCAAATGCGGCTCGATATTCACCGAATACATGTAGCGGTCTTCGGGAAACGGCATCGGAAAACGGCGGATGGCAGCCGGGCTGTTGCGGTAGCTGAAATCGTCCCGGAACGTCTCGTCAGGTTTGAATATGGCACTCATTCTATTCTCCTCGGGCGTACGCCTGCAGGGCTAGAGGTCGAGCACGAGCGTCCTGCAGTGCGCACGCGAGACGCAGGGCATGATGCTCTTGGCTCGAGCCTTGTCGGCTTCCGATAAAAAATGGTCGTTGTGCACGAGCTCGCCGTCGAGTTCGAGCACCCGGGTCTGGCAGAAACCGCAGACACCGCCGCGGCATAGATACGGAACCTCGACGCCGGCGGCCTCGATGCTCTCGAGCAGGCTCCGGTCCGGCGGAACGTGCACCGTCAACTTGGCGCGGGCCAGGTACACGTCGAACGCATCGCCCGTGGGCGGAGCGCTGAACTGCTCCCAGTGAATGTGGCTGTCCGACCAGCCGCAGCGCCGGGCGGTGTCGATGACGCGGTTGATGAGGCCGGCAGGGCCGCACACGTAGACGTGCGTACCGAGCGGCTGATTCGACAACAGCCCGTCGAAATCGATGGATTGATCTTCGCTGTCGTAATACATGTGCAGCCGGTCGCCTTCGCGCTCGCGCAAGCGGCCGAGGAAGGCGGCATGCTCGGGCGATCGAACCGAGTAATGCAGCTCGTAAGGCGCCGCGCCATCGTGCAGATCCTCGAGTTGTGCGAGGAAGGGCGTGATGCCGATCCCGCCGGCGATCAGCACATGCTTGCGCGCGATCTTGTCGAGCCCGAACAGATTCACCGGATGCGCGATTTCCAGGCGGCTGCCGACCCGCACCTTGTCGTGCATGAAGTGCGAGCCGCCGCGCGATTCCTCCATGCGGCGCACGCCGATTTCGTAGGTGTCGAGCCGATGCGGCGAACTCAGCAACGAATACGGATTGCGGTGCGCCCGGAGCGCGCCGCGCATGACGACGATGACATGCGAGCCGCCTGAGAATGCCGGCAGCGCTGCGCCGTCGGCCGCGGCCAGCGTGAAATGCTTGATGAGCGGGGTGACCTGCTCGATGGCCGAGACTTCGACGGCGAGCGTTTGTGCCTCGTTCACGTATACACCTCCCGAATCGGCGGCAGCTCGCCCGGCGCCTCCGCATCCGCCATCACACCCATGTAGGCGGCGAGGCGCCGCGAATAATGGTCCCGGACCAGCAGCCAGCGGTGGCAGCCGGCGCAGCGGACGATGTTGGTGCGCACGTCTTCGGCCGTGGTGCGACAGTGCACGCAATAGACGCGCCTTGCCCGCGTGCCCAGCTCTTCGGCGCGGATCTCGTCTTTGTTGAGATTGAATTCGCGGGCGATCCGCATCGCGAGGCCGATGAAACTTTCGGGGCCCGCGACGTAGACGCGGGTGCCCATCAAGGACTGCTCGAGGAGGGAGCGGAATTCCGCCAGCAATCGGCTGGTGTCGCCGAACAGGCGCAAGCCGGCCAGCTCCGTGCGCCGCAAGCGGTCGAGCGTCTCGGATGCATCGTTCGATGCCGCGTTCGAGGTGCCGCTATCCCGGATGGCCGCGCCGGGCACGAACAGTACGTTGGTCTGCCGCAGCGCGGCGGGCGAGCTCTGTTCGAGTTCCTGCAGCACGCGCAGCAGCGCGACGCCGCCCAAACCGCAGCCCAGCATCACATGATCGCGGCCGCCCACGTCGGCGCGCAGCGGCGAATACACCGGCTTGCTCTTGATGCCGGAGACCAGCATCAGTACACCGCGAGCCGATGCGTGACCGCCACCACCGCCACGCCCAGGCCTAGAACCACGAACGGCCAGATGCCGGCGCGCTTGATGGCGGATGCGCCGCTGTTGTGGCCCAGATCTTCCTTCATCTCGTCCGGAAAGTGCCCCTTGTCCTGTACGTAGTGCCGGTAGATGAAAACCGGAATGATGAGCGCACAGAACACCAAGCCGGTACTCAAGGTGCCCACGCCATAGACATCCGCCCCGAAGCCCATGAAGGCCAGATTGACGAAGGACAAGGCGGCGCCGACCGCCAGTACCCACGTGGGCGCGCGCCACGGGCGTTCCTGCAGCGGGCGGTCGAGGCGGTGTATCCAGCCCGCGTTCAGATTCAGAAAATTGAAGATCATGTAGCCCACGTTGGCGGCGCCGATCACGAACACCGAGTCCGACATCAGCAGCAGCAGCAGATTGAAGCACAGATCGGTGAGCATGGCATTGGACGGTGCGTGGTGCTCGTTGACCTTCGAGAGGTACTTGGGCAGCCAACCGTCGACCGACGCCTGATACAGCGTGCGGGACGATCCGGCCATCGAGGTGATGAGCGACAGCACCAGGGCGAGGACCAGCATGATCACCACCACGGCGCCGACCAGGCGGCCTGCATGCACCATGTTGGCCATGACGGCGGCGACGCCCATGCCGTTGTAAATGTCCGGAGCGAGCATGCCCGTGTAGACCGCCGGTGTGGTCACAGTGCCGGCGGCATCGACCACCGCGGGCGTTACCAGCGTGCCCAAACCTAGAAACCCCTGAAATGCGAACGGCACCAAGGTGTACACCACGACGCAGAGCAGCCCCGAATAGAAAATCGCCTTGAACGTGTCGGTCTTGGGGTTCTTCAATTCCGAGGTGTAGCACACCGCCGTTTCGAAACCATACGTGGACCAGGCGGCGAGAAACATGCCGCCGGCCAGCACCGTGATGCCGGCCATGTTCCAGGTACCGTCGACGACGCGCCCCGCGGTGTCGTGCGCCAAGGGTACCAGAGGAAAGAAATTGGCCTGCGCGATGTCGCCCGTGATGAGGGGCACGACGCCGATGAGGATCAGAGGAATCATCGCCGCGATGCCGAGAATCTTCGTGGTGTTGGCCGATCGCAAGATGCCGCCATCCTGAACGGCCTTGACCGTGAACATGAGCACGGCGCCCAGCAGGAACACGGCATTGATGCGCAACGTGAGCCCGCTCTTGATCGCGCCGAGGTCGAGCAGCGTGAATTGCCAGGTGTTGACGACGGCGTCCGGCGCAAACAACGCGTTCAGTATGTAGCCGGCGGCGAAGGCGGATCCCGTGGCCTGGACGGGGGACCAGGCGAACCAATTGCACCACACCGAGATGGGGGCGATGATTTTGCTGTACCTGACCCAGGCGATCGCGCCGTATACCGAGGTGCCCCCCGATTTGTTGGGAAACAACCCGGCGATTTCCGCGTAGGTGAACGATTGGATGAATCCGAGGCCGATCGAGGCGATCCAGATCAGCCACGACAGTTTGCCCACCGTGGCCGCGACGGCGCCGATCGAGAACAGCACCAGCGGCGGTACGCCGCTCGCCACCCAGAAGGCGCCGGTCCAGTCGATGCCGCGCTCCAGGCCTGCGGGTGTTGCTGCGGCCGACAAGGCGGTCTCCTCCGTAGTAGCGTTCATGCAGTCCTCTCCCGTGTCATCCCATTGCCGTCAAACCATCGGACGGGGCCGCCTCGTACGCCACCCCGTGTTGCATTCTGCGCGCAGCACGTCAAAACAAACGCCGCAGCTCCTCGGCAACTTCGAAGATGTCTCCGACGATGCCATACGTGGCCACACCGAAGATGGACGCTTCGGCGTCCGAGTTCACGGCAACGATGGTACTCACGTGCTTCATGCCGGCCAAATGCTGGATCGCTCCCGAGACGCCCATGGCGATGTACAGCTTGCAGGCGCTGGCCGTCTTGCCGGACTGTCCGACTTGGCGGCTCTTCGGCAGCCAGCCGGCATCCGCGATCGGCCGGGAACAGCCGAGAGTGGCGCCGATCGCATCCGCGAGCTCGCGGAATTGCGCGACGTTCGATTCTTCGCCGATGCCGCGCCCGATGGTCAGGATGAATTCGGCGCCCGTCATGTCCACGTCGTCGCCCGCGGCCAGCTCGACGAACTCGCGTCCCGTCGCCCGGCTCGAGATGGCTGGAATCTCGAACGCGGCCACGCGCGGCGAGGCAGGCTGTTCGGGAGGCTTGAACACGTTGCCGCGCACGGCGAGCAGCACGGTGCTGCGGCCGGGGAAATCGACTTCCACGTTGACCTTCTGGCCGTAGCCGCCGCGCGTCGCCACCAGCTCGCCATCGATGCGCTGCGCGTCGAAGACATCGGTCGCGAATCCCAACCCCAGCTTGGCGGCCAAGGCCGCCGCATAACCGAAGGAATCGACGCTGTGCGCGACCAGTACGACGTCGGGCTTGCGCTGCGCGATCAGGGCGCTCACGGCCGCTTCGAACGTGTCCGGATCGAATTCCGGCGCGGCAACCTTGACGGTGACGATTTCATCGACGCCCGCGACGCTCAGCGGGGCAACGAGCTTCTCGGGCGCGGCTCCGATGACGGCCACGCCGACCTCCTCGGCGCCGCGACGCAGCTTCTGGGCGGCGGTCACGAGTTCGAGCGACACGGGACGCAATTCGCCGCGGCGTTGTTCGGCAATCACCAGCAAGCCGCTCATGCCGCGCCTCCGCCAGTTCCCGCGCCCTTGAATTCGCGAATGATGGCGGCGAGACGCTGTGCTTGCGCCGCCACATCGCCGTCGATGAGTTCGGCCCGCGCCTTGTCGGGAATATACATTCGCCGCACGCGCGACGCGGAACCGGACTCGCCCACGTCGGCCGCGTTCAATCCGATATTGGCCAAGGACAGGATCTCTATCGGCTTCGCCGCCGCCTGCTTGATGCTGCGCAGGGAGGCATAACGGGGTGTATTGATGCCCAATTGAACGGTCAGCACCGCCGGGCATTGAATCTCGATCTCGTGCAACAGGCCACCCTCCAGCTCGCGTCGGAACAGAGCCCGCTGGGCGCCCGGCGTGTAATTCAGCTGGCTGACCACCGCGGCGTGCGGCCAGTCCAAAAATGCGGCTGTCGCGATGCCGGTGGCGGCAAAGCTTTGATCGGAGGACTGCACGCCGGCGAACAGCATGTCGGGCGCTTCGCGTCTCGCCACGGCGGCTACAACGCGGGCGATGGCGATGGGGTCCGAGCCCTCGATGGCGGCATCCCAGACGCGAATCGCGCGGTCGGCGCCCTTCGCCAGGCACTTGCGCAAGGACTCGTCGACCTCCTCCGGTCCCACCGAGACGGCAATGACTTCGACTGAAGAAGCGGCTCCGCCCTCGGCCGCCGTCTCTTTGATCTTGACCGCTTCCTCGAGCGAGAAATCGTCCCATTCGTTCAGATCGCGGATGAGAAAATCCGCATCGACGTCCCGGCCGTCGTCGCGGAATGCGAAATCTTCGTCGAGAGCCGCCACTTGCTTGACGGCCACCAGAATTTTCATGCGGACACCTCCTCTGGGCGACGCGCGGGAATCGCTTCGCGAATGAGTTCGATCAATTCCTTGACCACGAATCTTCCCTCGTTGCCGGTGGTTTTCAGCGCATCTTCGAACATGGTCAGATCCTTCGGGCAGCTCACCACATACACCTCGAGGCCCGGAATGGCCGC
The DNA here is from genome assembly GCA_003134045.1 of Gammaproteobacteria bacterium. GTDB lineage: Bacteria > Pseudomonadota > Gammaproteobacteria > Steroidobacterales > Steroidobacteraceae > Bog-1198. The sequence continues at coordinate 20,811 of PLAH01000103.1, read as the reverse complement.
GGCCTCCTTGATGCGGTTCTGGGCGGGCTTTTCGGAGCCGACCGGATCGGGTATCCAAATCCTGCCGCCGCCGGCGCCGCAGCAAAAAGAATTCGCGCGGCTGCGCCCCATCTCGACCAGTTCGCAACCCAGCGATTTGAGCACGTCGCGCGGCGCTTCGTAACCCTTGTTGAACCGCCCCAGATGGCAGGGATCGTGGAACGTCGTGCGGTACTCGAGCGGCGCGGTGACCCGCAAGCGGCCATCCGCCAGCAGTTGCTTGACGAAGCTCGTGTAATGCTGAATCTGGTACTTGCCGCCGAAATCCGGATATTCGTTGCGGATCGTATTGTAGGAATGCGGATCGGTGGTGACGATGGTCTTGAACGAGGCGCTCGCCATCGCCGCGACGTTGGCGTTGGCCAGCAGTTCGTACAGACCCTCCTCACCTACCCGCCGCACGTCGTTGCCGGCGTTCGACTCCGCGTCGTAGAGGATGCCGAAATCGACGCCGGCTTCCTGCAGCAGCGCCGCGAAGGTCTGCGTCACCTTCTGATTGCGCGGATCGAACGAGGCGTAATCGCCGACGAACCACAGGACATCCACCGGTTCCTTGCGTGCGTCCTTGATGGGAAACGGCAGCGCCTTGGTCCAGCCGGCGCGCTTGCGCTTGGACTCGCCGAACGAGTTGCCCGTTTTGTGAATGGTTTGCAGCGTCTTGGTGAGCAGCGGATCCATGGCGCCGTCCTCGACCAGCTTGCGGCGCATTTGCACGATGATGGGAACATGTTCCACCGCGACCGGGCAGATCTCGACGCACGCCATGCAGGTGCGGCACGACCACAGGGTTTCCTGCGATACCTGGCCGGGAGATTTGCCGTGAACGTCGAGTTCGGCGGCGTCCGGTACGGTTCCGGATTCGAGCGTCGCCCTCGCGAATTCGCGCAGGCTCAGGATCACATCGCGCGGCGACAGCGGCGCACCGACGGCGCGCGCGGGACAGGCCTCATGGCAGCGGCCGCACTTGGTGCAGGCATCGAGGTTGAGGAGCTGCTTCCAGTTGAAATCGGTGATCTTGGCGACGCCCGGCTGCGCCTGCGACTCGGGTATGCCGGGCAAGCGCTGAGCGGCGAGCGGGTCGCGGACCAGGACGGAGCCTAGGGAGGTGAACATGTGCTTCACCTTGGTGAACGGGATGAGCGCGATGAAGGCCAATGCCAGCAGGCCGTGAAACCACCATAGGCCGTGACGGAACACGGCGCCGCCGCGCGCGGTCAGGCCGAGCGCTCGAAGACCCTCGGCGAGCGCGGCGCCCACCGGCGACCACCAGCGGACATTCCACACGTCGGGCCGCCCCTGCAACCAGACCAAGCGAGTGGCCTCGAGCAGATAGCCCGTGCAGCCGATAGTCACCAATATCCACAGAAAGGCCCAATCCTCGCGGCGATACTGCGGCCGGTCGAAATCCGGATCGCTGGGAACGCGATCGGGCCGCGCGTAGTCGAGCTTGGGCAACCGCAACCAGCCGCGCCGATACATCATGTACGCCAAGCCGCCGATCATGGCGACCCCGGCAACGTCGAGGACCAAGGAGAACCATAAATAGAATTCCCCGTGCCAGAACCGGATGCCGAACAGCGGCTCCAGAATGTCGTATTCCAGGGTGATGGTGGCGGTCCCCAGGAACAGCAGTGCGAAGCCGTAGAAAATGAGCCGGTGCGCGCCGCCGGCCGCCGGATCGCGGCGGTCGAGCGTGCGGTGGCTCAACACCGTGCCGAGCATGTCGCGAAGACGCGTCCGCAGGCGGCCCTCGAGATGCAAAGCCGCGCCGCGCCGGTATTTGCGGATTTGTACGTACACGCCGTAGCAGAACACGGCGACGGCCGCATAGCCCAGCGCATAGAAAAGCCGCACTTCGGCTGCTGAAAAGGCCTCGAACAGTATTCGAGTGACAGCGTCAGTGCGGGCCACGGTCAGGTCTTGTACTCGATCTCGAATTTGCCGCCCGGCAGGTACGCGGCGCCCCACACGGCCGTTTCACGCTTGTAGGGCAGCGGCAGCTGCGCATTGGGTTCTTCGATCTCGCGCGCGAGGCGATGTCCGGAGAACGTCGCGTCCGCGATCAAGCGCGGCGCCTCGGCATCGCCGATGAGATACACGCTCTTGACGCCGTTGGTCTCCCATTCGCCTTGCCGCGCCTTGATGCCGCGATACAGCGAGTCGTTCGAATGCCGGCCGGTGACCAGCACCAGCGAATCGAACTCGACCCAGCGATGGCTCTTGTTCGGTTCGCGGGGCAGGTGGCCCGCGCCGCGATACGTGCGCTTCGAGCCGTCGCCCCAGATGTCGTACACCTCGAGCCGGCCCTTCTCGATCTTGGTGGAGAAGGCGTTGTGCATCTCCTTGATATGCAGCTCGTGCAGGCGGCGCATCATGTTCGGATACTCGAGCGTGAAGTGCATGTAGTTGGCGAGATGCACGCCCGTGACCACGGTGACATCGTGGCCCGCCACGGCCAGTTTCTCCGCGAGGCTCGGCGCCATGAAGTAGGTGTCTGCGTTCAGGATCACCACGCGCTTGCCGATGGGTTTCTTGCCCTCGAGCACTTGTTCGGGCGTCAGCTGATCGGGCTGCGATGCATCCGCTCCCGGCACCGGGTCGTGCGTCAGGCAATTCGTGCCGTCGGTATTCCACGATGAGCCGGTGGCGATGATGATTTTCTCGGCGCCGTAGGCGAGCGCCGTTTCCGCGGTCATCGGTTTTTGGCCGAGCGCCACCTGGCTCTGCTTGTTCTTCTTGACCAGCTTGTTGATCTGCAGCTCGCGGTAATCGCGGTGATAGCCCCATTCGCCGAGGCCCGGCAGCGTCACGACGGAATTGAGGTGGCCGCCGATCTTGGCGGCAGTATCGTGCAGGTGGACGGTGTAGCCGCGCTCCATCAGCACGCGCGCGCACTCGGAGCCGGAAGGGCCCGCGCCCACGACCAATACCGAGTCCTGCGAGCCGCGCTTGGGAAATTTCTCCGGATGCCAGCCGCGCCGATACTCTTCTCCGGCGGTGGCGTTCTGCGTGCAGATCATCGGCGGACCACCGATTTCCCAGCGCGAGATGCAGACGTTGCAGCCGATGCAGACGCGGATGTCGTCGTAACGGCCTTCCTCGATCTTCTTCGGCAGCCAAGGATCGGAAATCGACGGGCGCGCGGCACCGATGATGTCGGCGATGCCCTTGGTGACGATTTCCGTCATCTTTTCGGGATCCGTGAAGCGGCCCACGCCGAGCACGGGCTTCTTGGCGACTTGCTTGACGAAGTGGGTCCAAGGCACTTGGTGGCCTTGCTGGTTGAAACGCGACGGACCGGCGTCCTCGCCCCATTCGGCGATGTCGCCCACGTCGACGTCCCAGAGGTCGACCAGCGGATCCGCCATCGCGATGAATTTCATGCCGTCCCGTTCGATCTCGATCCCCGAATCGCCATACAGCGTGTCGACGGCAAAACGCGTGGCAATGGCGCAGTCGTGACCCACCGCGCGGCGCACTTTTTCCAAAGTCTCGAGCCAGAAGCGCGCGCGATTCTCCAGCGAGCCGCCGTACTTGTCCTTGCGCTTGTTGTAGTAGGGCGAGAGGAATTGCAGCGGCAGATACGAATGCGCGCCGTAGACGTAGATGATGTCGAAGCCGGCCTCGCGCGAGCGTAGCGCGGCGTCGACGTAGTATTGCTGGACGGTGGCGATGTCGTCGAAATCCATTTCCTTGCAGTAGGTGAGGGTCTCGAATTCCGACGCGTATTGACTCGGTCCGCGGGGCGTCGCGCGCGATTCCATGCACGGTGCATGCGAACCGCCGTACCACAGTTCAACGCCGGCGAGGGCGCCGAAGCGGTGGATGTGGTCGGTCATTGCCCGGAGATTGCGCACATCGCCTTCGTCCCAGATTCTCGCCGACAGGCGATGCGTGTCGTCGGACTCGGGATGGATGGAACAGTATTCGGTATTGATGCCGGCCCAGCCGCCTTCGGCTTTCACCGAGCGATGCGCGGCCTGGAATCCGGGTTTATCCGATCCCGCACCGATGCAATGCGGTACTTGGTAGAACCGATTGCGCAGCGTCTTCGGACCGATCTTGATCGGTTGAAACAGAATGTCGTGTTTTGGATCGCGCGCCATGGTGTTTTAGATCCTCTTGCGGTGTTCGTTATGCTAGTTTTATCGCGCAGGCTCGGGCGCCCGCCAGCTCAAGGGAGACGTATCATATTGGGGGTCGGCTGCCCTCGCCAGGGTGTCCGCGGCGTGCGCCAGCATGCGCGTTGACGACTTGAGCTTGGGCGCTGGCATCGGAATTTAATATCACGCTAGTTACTGTAGTGCAAATAAATTGCGTGCGGTGTAAATTGCCGGGGATCGCCAAGGAAGTTTATCCGGCCGGCCAAAGGGAACTCGAAGGGATCGCGTGGCGCGTTTTACCAAGAAGTCGATGCCGGGGGGTGTGGTCGCGGCCCATGGGGCCGGCGCGGCTGCCGCGGTACCCCATGTCGGGCGACAACTGGGCGCGGTCGCGCGCCGCGTACGCGAGGGCCAGGGACTCACGCTGACGGACGTCGCGACCACCGCCGGCATCAGCGCCGGCATGTTGAGCCGCCTGGAAACGGGTCATGTCACGCCCAGCTTGGAGACCTTGGTTGCCCTGGCCGCCGCACTCGGCGTCAGGCCCGCGCTGCTGTTGCAGGACGTGGGCGGCGACGAAGAGGGCGCCCAGCGCGTTCCCGCCGGTCAGGGCCTCGAAGTGGTCCGGCGCGGTACGCGGCGCGGCCACACCTACCATCTGCTCGCCGCCCAGCGCGGCCCGCGAAAATCCTTCGAGCCCTTCCTGGTGACGCTGACCGACAAGAGCGAGGTGTTTCCGGGTTTTCAGCATCCCGGCACCGAGTTCATTTATATCCTGGCGGGGTCCCTCACCTATCGCCATGGCAGTCATAGCTACCCGCTGGCTCCCGGAGACTCCTTGAGCTTTCGCGGCGACGTGGCGCATGGCCCGGAGACCCTCGACAAGGTGCCGATCCGGATGCTGTCGATCATCATTTACGACGAGTAGGGACGGTGCGGCCCGGATGAGCCGCGAGGACCGTAAATCCGTATGCAGATCATTCTGTTAGATGGGCAGTTACTTGTGCGCCGCGGCCTCCTGGGCTCGATACGCCACCCAGCTTTGATCGATCAGGTACGCATGAACGTTGTCGACATCCGACTCGCTCAAAATGTCGTCGAAGCGTTCCATCCCGGCGGGCGCGAGCGCGCCGTGCAGAACGATGTCCTTGAACATGGCGTGCAGACCCGGATTGAGCCGGCGCAGATCCGGCGTGATGTTCAGATCGAGCACATGGCAGCGCGAACATTCTTCGACGAATTTGATTTCCCCCGCATGGATGGCCTCCTTGCTCGCGGTCTGCTCGGGCGGCTTCTCGAAGGCCTCACTGACGCGCGCCGCAGGGGGCGGCACGCGGCCGCCGCCGAGTTTGAAGGCGATGATGCGGTTGGTGTTCTCGAACTTGACGGCCGCGCTGCTCGGGGGAATCGATCCGACCGAGATGCCGGTACCGCCATAGCCCACCTGGACGGCGACGAACTGCTCGCCATTGACCGCATAGGTCATGGGCGCCGCCATGATATGGCTGCCGGTCTGGACTATTTTCAAGACCTTGCCGGTGTCGGCGGCGTAGATCCACAAGCCGCCGCTGCCGCGGCCCTGGAATACGAGATTGCCGGCGGTGGAACTGACGCCGCCGTCGTAACCGCGGATTCCGGATGAGGTCTCATGCTCCCACACCGTCTTCTGCGCGACCGGGTCCCAGGCGCGCAACAATTCTCGCACGGGCTTTACTTTGCGCGCGCTCTTGATGTCCTTGAGCGACGGCACCGGGCCATACAGTTCCTTCAAGTCGTCCGCATTGTAGGTGTCGTCGGCGAGTATGCCGTTGGCGGTGAAAAAGCCGTCGAGATACTTCATCTCGCCGCCATTATGCAGCATGTCCACCCAAACGGCGGGAGCGTCGATCACCGGGATATAGACCAGGTGGGTCTGCGCGCTCAGCGACATGGGATTCCACGTGTGGCCTCCGGCCCAGGAGGGATAAATGCTCTTGGGCGAGGTGTACCAGTCCGATTCCTGGGTGGTGACCGGGCGGCCGGTCTTCATGTCGATCGAGGAGGCCCAATTCACGTAGGTGAAGTTCTTCGCGGCAAGAAGCTTGCCGGTCCTGCGGTCCAAGACGTAGAAGAAACCGTTCTTGTTGGCTTGCAGAAGAACTTGCGTGTTCGCGCCGCCGATGTCGAGATCGGTGAGAATCATTTTTTGGGTCGTATCGAAGTCCCAGCTATCGCGCGGCGTGGTCTGGTAGTACCACGCGAGCCGGCCTGTATCGGCGTGCAGGGCGATGATCGATGCCGTGTACAGGCTGTCGAGTTTCGCGGAGCCCAACTGGCGAAGATCGTAGGGCGCCGCGTTGGCGGTGCCGAAATACACCAGTTTCAATGCGGGATCGTAGGCGAAGCCGTCCCAGGCGGTGCCGCCCCCTTTGAACTGCGCATCGCGCTTTGCGTCCCAGGTCTTGGCGGCCGCGGCCAGTGCGGGATCCTCGAGCGGTTTCCCGACGGCGGGCGGGACGGTGTAGAAGCGCCATTTGAATTTGCCCGAATCCAGGTCGTAGGCGGACACGTAGCCGCGCACGCCACCGTGGCCGATGTCGGCGCCGCCGTTGCCGATGACGACCAGGTCGCCGGCGATCTGGGGTGCGCCCGAGCTGGCATAGGGAAGTGTGTGGTCGGCGATGGTGTCGGCCTCCCAGATCTTCTTGCCGGTCGCCGCATCGATGGCATGCAGACGGCCGTCGGCCGACGCGACGTAGACTTTGCCTTTCCAGACCGCCACGCCCCGGTTGACGAGATCGCAGCAGGGGTTTCTGCCGGCAAAAAAATCGCTCTTGGGGTCGTAGCGCCACAACTCGTGGCCGGTGGCCGCATCGACCGCATAGACATATCCCCAGGTGCCCGAGGTATACATGACGCCGTCGACGACGATCGGTGTCGCTTCCTGCCCGCGCAGCGGGCTGCCCAGATCGTACTGCCACGCGAAGCCTAAGTCCTTGACGTTCGCGGCGTTGATGGTCGCCAACGGCGAATAATAAGAGCCTTGCTGATCGCGTCCGCCCGTGTACCAATTCTGCGGCTCGGAGTCCGCGGCCTCAAGTCGTGCCGCATCCACGGCACCGCGGGCGGCCGCCGTAGAAACTGCGCCCGGTGCGGCGGAACTCACGGCAGTGGCGCCCGCGGTGACGCGCGACGCAACGGCCTCGGACGCCACGCCATCCGCGCGATCCGCGGCGTTCGACGTCGCGCTGAGCGCGGCGCCCATGGCCAGTGCCAACAAGCCGATCAGAATGCGCGCGGGGTGCTTGGCGCGAGCGGGCGTCGAGAAATGTGGCAAGGCGGGTTCTCCTGGGCGAGGGTAGAGACGAATGACGGCGATTAGGGAATAGATTTGAACGACGGCAATCCAAAAGTGTAGCGAACCGAAACGGCGAACGGTATCACTACTCAGGCCGCGGCACGTCGTTCGACGCCGGTGGCGAGTACGAAACCGACTGCCATGACCCAGAGGACCGCCGTCATGGCCGAGCTGCCGATGTGCTGCATGACCACGCCGGTGGCCGCAGGACCCACGCTGGCGGCGAGATTCCAGGTGAGGGCAATCAGCCCGGAAGCACGCAGCAGAGCCGCACCGCTGAAACGCTCGCCGCTCGAGACCATGGAGAGCGTATAGACGGAACCTGCGACTCCGCCGAGCACATAGAGGTACAGCTCCCACAGCCCGGGCACGAGAATCATCACCGGCAGCAGCGGCAGCAGGACGCACAGGCAAAGACCGCCCAGCCGATGCACGCGGGCTCGCCCAAACCGATCCGCCAGATAGCCCGCGGCGAACTGCAGTGTGGCATCGCCGGCGAATACGATGACCACCGCGGCGGGCTTATTCTTCTTCGTTCGCGTAGATGATCATCGACAGCATGCGAATGGGGACCTTTTCCAGACGTTCGGGACCATGCGCGATGTCGCCGCGAAAAGTCAGGGTGTCGCCCGGCTTGAGGACGTAGGAATGGCGGCCGTGGCGGTAGTGCAGAATTCCCGACAGCATGTGAATGAATTCGACGCCCGGATGCTGGAACCCGGGAAATACTTCGCTGCGGTCGTTCAACGTGACGAGGAAAGGTTCGAAGACCTTGCGCGGTCCGCGCTGGGCCGCCAGCAAGTGATAGGTATGGCCGCGCCGCGTCCCGCTGCGCACGGTTTCGAGGCCTTCGCCCGCGCGGATCAGTTGCGCGCCGCCATCGTCCGCGCCCACCCGCTGCAGCAGGACGGAGGCCGTGACGCCGAGCGCTTTGGACAGGGCGACGATGGTCTCGAGACTCGGGGATACTCGGCCGGTCTCGAGCCGGCTGAGCATGGCGCTGCTGATATCCGCCCGGCCGGCGACGTCCGCCAGCGTCAGATTCTGGCTTTCGCGCAGCCGTCGTGCGGTGCGCCCCAGATCGATCGCGGGACTCTCGCCGCGATCCAGGCGCGGCGCGGAGGCGTCCGCTCTGGCGCGCGGCCGCGGCGATGCCTTGGGCTGGGGCTTCGGCTTCATCCGGGCCATTGCACAATACGCAAATTTATTTGCTCCACAGTTAAATTTCGTGCTTATATTCGCATATGCAAGCCGCACTGTTAACCGCCGATCGCCGCCGCGCATTTCCCTAAAGATCGCCTGTCCGCGGTCACTGCGTTTCGGTGCGCCGGCGGCCGCGGATTCGGCGACGCGCACTATAACCTGCGGCGGCCTCTCCCATTCCGGGGCGCGGTGCGGCGGGAACATCGTCATTGAATGCGGCGCCAGCCACAGGGGAGTGTCGGAATGAATCGGGAGCAAGCGAAGGAGTTCTTCGAGCAGCGCAAGATCCGCTATATCTTGGCGCAGTTCGTCGACATCCACGGATCGGCGAAGGCCAAGGCGGTACCCGTCGAACACTTGGACATGGTGTTGACGGACGGTGCGGGCTTCGCGGGCTTTGCGTTGTGGGGCTTCGGCATGGGCCCGGAAGGTCCGGACTATATGGCCGTGGGCGATCTGTCCACCCTGCAGGATATTCCCTGGATGCCGGGCTATGCGCGGCTGATCTGCAACGGCGTGGTCGACAAGAAGCCCTATCCCTACTGTTCGCGGGTGGCGCTGCAAACGCAGATCGCGCGCATGAGCGAGCGTGGACTCACGATGTTCACCGGCATCGAGCCGGAGTTCATGCTGCTCGCGCGGCGCGCGGACGGCAGCTTGGGGCCGGCCGATCAGACCGACGATCTCGACAAACCGTGCTACGACTACAAGGGACTGTACCGCACGCGGGAGGCGCTCGACGAGATGGTGAGCGGACTGCGCGCCGCCGGCATCGATGTGTATCAAATCGATCACGAAGACGGCAACGGCCAGTTCGAGATCAATTTCACCTACGCGAACGCGCTCAAATCCGCCGACAACTTTACGTTCGTGAAGATGGCGGCCAGCGAGATCGCGCACAAGCACGGCATGATCGCCACGTTCATGCCGAAGCCGTTTTCGAACCGCACCGGCAGCGGCGCACATTTCCACGTGTCCGTGGGTTCTGCGGCCCAGAAGAATGCGTTCCATGACCCCGGCGACAAATCCGGCATGGGCCTGTCCACCATGGCGTATCAATTCCTGGCGGGTGTGTTGGCGCATGCGCGCGCCTTTTGCGCCGTCGCCGCGCCGACCGTCAATTCGTACAAGCGGCTGGTCGTCGGCCGCTCGCTGTCGGGCGCCACGTGGGCTCCCGCGTATATCGCCTACGGCGACAACAACCGCACCGCCTGCGTGCGCGTGCCGCACGGGCGCCTGGAAGTCCGGTTGCCGGATTCGGGCTGCAATCCCTATCTCGTGTCCGCGGCCTTGATCGCGGCGGGTCTCGACGGCATCGACCGCGATCTGGATCCGGGCCCGGCCCAGAACATCAACCTGTATCAGCTGTCGATGGAGGAACTGGCCGCGAAGGGCATCAAGCTGCTGCCGCAATCCTTGCATGAGGCCATCGATGCGCTCGAACAGGACGAAGTGATCCGCAACGGCCTGGGGGCCGACCTCGCGCGCGAATTCATTCGCTTGAAGCGCATGGAATGGACCGAGTACTCGCGCCATGTCTCGGATTGGGAAGCCAAACGCTACTTGGAATTTTTCTAGGGCAACCTCAAGGAGCCGCCGCATGTGTGGAATAGTCGGTCTATTGGTCAAGAAGCCCGCCTTGCGCGAGCAACTCGGCGCGCTGATGGTGCCCATGCTCATCGGCATGACGGAGCGTGGCCCCGACTCGGCCGGGCTCGCGGTGTACACCACGCCCGTGTCGGACCGGCAGCACAAGATCAGCCTGTACAGCGGCGGCCGCGCGGTGGACTGGTCGGAATTGCTGGGACTGATTGCGCGCGAGTTCAGCGAGGCGCATGAGATCGCGGTGCACGGCAACCATGCCGTGCTGACCACCGCCGCGGACGCGGATCAGGTCGTTTCCTGGCTCAAGCGCACCATCCCCACGGTGGCGGTTCTCTCGGTGGGTCAGTCCATCGATCTGTACAAGGACGTGGGTGCACCCGCCGATATCGCGCGCCGCTATGAGTTCGGTTCGCTGCGCGGCACGCACCTCGTGGGACACACCCGCATGGCCACCGAATCGGCGGTGACTCCCGCCCACGCGCATCCCTTCACCGCCGGCCGCGACTTTTGTCTGGTCCACAACGGTTCGCTGTCCAATCCCCACCTGGTGCGCAAACACTTGGAGCCGCTGGGAATTGAATTCGAAACGGACAACGACACCGAGGCCGCGTGCCGCTTTTTCGAATGGCGCCTGCGCGAGGGCGACGATCTGGAGAAAGCGGTGGAGCGCGGCTTCAGCCAGCTGGACGGATTCTTCACGTTTCTGATGGGGACCGACAAGGAACTGTTGATCGTGCGCGATGCGTTCGCCTGCAAGCCGGCGGTGGTCGCGGAAACGGACGACTACGTCGCCATCGCCTCGGAGTTCCGCTCGCTCGCGCATTTGCCCGATATCGGCCACGCCACGCTGTTCGAGCCCAAGCCGGAGGAAATCTATTCATGGCAAATATGAAGCCTGTCCCGGCGCGGGAATTCGATCTCGCGCGCGATACCTTGCGGCAGCTGAATTTATATCTGCACAAGCGCGCGGTGAGCGATGGCATATCGCAGGTCTCGGTCGTGCATCCCGACGGCGCTCACTCCATCGCTTGCGGCTTGGATGCTGAACTCGACGTCCATATCCATGGCCACGTCGGCTACTACGTGGCCGGCATGAACCAGCATGCGACCGTCACCGTTCACGGCAACGCGGGACCGGGCGCGGCCGAGAACATGATGTCGGGACGCGTGCACATCAAAGGCTTTGCCTCCACGGCGGCCGGCGCCTCGGCGCACGGCGGTTTGCTGGTGATCGACGGCGACGCATCGCTTCGCTGCGGCATTTCCTTGAAGGGCGCGGATATCGTCGTCGGCGGCAGCGTGGGCAGCTTCTCCGCGTTCATGGCGCAGGCGGGGCGCATCGTCGTCTGCGGCGATGCCGAGGATGCGCTCGGCGACTCGCTCTACGAAGCCGTCATTTACGTCCGCGGCAAGGTTCGCTCGCTCGGCGCCGATGCCCGCTTCGAGCCGATGACGGACACCGACGTGGCGGCCGTCTCGAGCCTGCTGAACGCCGCCGGCCGGCCGGACGATCCCGGTTCGTTCAAGCGGGTCGCGTCCGCCAAGAGTCTGTATCACTGGCATGCCGATGCCAACCAGGAGTACTGATCGCATGAGTGGCTTGCAACTGGAAGAATCGGCGGGATTCGACCGCCACACCATCGAGTACATTCAGCGCGCGGCCGCGACCGGTTTGTACGAAATCCGCGGATTGGGGGCGAAGCGCCGGGTACCGAATTTCGACGACTTGTTGTTCCTCGCCGCCTCGCTGTCGCGCTATCCGCTCGAAGGCTATCGCGAGCGCTGCGCGACCAAGACTCTGCTGGGCACGCGCTTCGCGTCCAAGCCCATCGAGCTCGCCATTCCCATCACCGTGGCCGGCATGAGCTTTGGGGCGCTGTCCGCGCGAGTCAAGGAGGCCCTCGGCCGCGCCGCGACCGAGGTGGGCACGTCGACGACCACGGGCGACGGCGGCATGACGGCCGAGGAGCGCGCCGCGTCGAAGATGCTGGTGTATCAATGCCTGCCCTCGCGCTATGGCTTCAATCCCGACGACGTGCGGCGTGCAGATGCCATCGAAATCGTGATCGGCCAGGGTGCCAAACCGGGCGGCGGCGGCATGTTGCTGGGTCAGAAAGTCAATCCGCGGGTCGCGCGCATGCGCACCTTGCCCGAAGGCGTCGACCAGCGATCCGCGTCGCGCCATCCGGATTGGACGGGGCCCGACGATCTGGTGATCAAAATCAAGGAACTGCGCGAGATCACGGATTGGGAGAAGCCGATCTATGTGAAGGTGGGCGCGACGCGGGTGTTCAACGACGTGAAGCTGGCGGTGCACGCCGGCGCGGACGTGGTGGTCGTCGACGGCATGCAGGGCGGCACCGCCGCGACGCAGACGGTATTCATCGAAAACGTCGGCATCCCCACGCTTGCGGCGCTTCGTCAGGCGGTCGAGGCGCTCGACGATCTCAATATGCGCGGCATCGTGCAGCTGGTCATTTCCGGCGGCATTCGCAGCGGGGCCGACGTCGCGAAAGCGCTGGCGATGGGCGCCGACGCGGTGGCGATCGGACAGGGCGTGCTGGTGGCCCTGGGTTGCAACAGCGACACCTACATCTCGCAGGGCAGACATCTGTCGGCGGTCGAGGATTATGCACGGCTTGGTACGGCACCCGGCTTCTGTCACCATTGCCACACCGGCAAATGCCCGGTCGGCGTCACGACGCAGGATCCCGAACTCGAGCTGCGGCTGGAGCCCGAAGTCGGGGCGAAGCGGCTGAGGAATTACTTGAAGACCCTCAACATGGAATTGACCACCATCGCACGTGCTTGCGGCAAACAGGACGTGCATCATTTGGAGAAAGAGGATTTGGTGGCATTGACGGTGGAATCCGCGGCAATGGCGGGCGTGCCCCTCGCCGGCACGTCCTGGATTCCCGGGCGGGAGCAGCCGCTGTGATCGTGGAACTCGCCGTGCTCACGATCGACCCGAGCCGTACGGCTGAGTTCGAAGCCGTATTCCCCACTGCGATCGCCGTGCTCGCGAGAAGCAAGGGCTATCTGGCGCACGAGTTGCGGCGCTCGGTCGAAACGCCCAATCGTTACGCATTGCGCGTGGAATGGGCGACGCTCGAGGATCACATGGTGGGGTTTCGCGGCTCGCCGGCTTACGCCGAGTGGCGCGCGTACGTCGGGCCGTTGTTCACGACACCGGCGGTGGTGGAGCATTTCAGTCCGGTTGCGGGTGAGGAGGACTAAATCCGGTCGGGCCGCGTAAACTTGGGCGCATGAGCATCATTCAAAGCATCGGCGACTTGAAAGCTCTGGCGCGGCGGCGTATTCCGCGCGCAATCTTCGACTACGCGGATGGCGGATCCTACGACGAGAGAACGCTGCGACGAAACTCGGCGGACCTCGACGAGATATCGTTCCGTCAGCGAGTCATGGTCGACGTCTCGTCGGTGTCGCTCGCGACCACTCTGGTGGGCTCGCCGGCGGCGATGCCCCTGGCCATCGCACCCACCGGAATGGCGGGTTTCTTTCACGCGGACGGCGAAATCGCCGGCGCTCGGGCGGCCGCGGCGTTCGGCATACCCTTCTGTCTGAGCACCATGTCGATCTGCTCGATCGAAGATGTCCGCGCGGCGACGAACCAGCCGTTTTGGTTCCAGCAATACCTGATGCGCGACCGCGGCTTCAATCAGGAACTCATCGACCGTGCCATCGCCGCCCGCTGTTCGGCACTGGTGCTGACCTTGGATCTGCAGGTGCTCGGCGAACGGCGCCGCGACCGGCGCAACGGGCTGACCATTCCGCCGCGCCTGACGCTGCGAAATGCCTTCGACTTGGTGTCCAAGCCGGCCTGGACGCGCAGCGTGCTGTTCGGCAAGCGGCGCACCTTCGGCAACCTGGCCGGCCGGCTCGGCGGTTCGAGCGAACTGCGCACATTGGCCGAATGGTCGGCGACTCAATTCGATGCGTCGGCCAATTGGCGGGACGTGGACTGGGTGCGCAGCCGCTGGCCCGGAAAATTGATCTTGAAGGGCGTGTTGGAGGCGGAGGATGCGCGCCTGGCGCTGGCCGCCGGCGCCGACGCCATCGTGGTTTCCAATCACGGCGGCCGCCAGCTCGATGGCGCGCCATCGACGATTTCCGTACTGCCCGAATTGGCCGCCGCGGTCGACGGGCGCTGCGAGGTGTTGTTCGACGGCGGCATCCGTTCCGGTCAGGACATCGCCAAGGGACTGGCGCTGGGCGCGCGCGCGGGCCTGATCGGCCGCTCATTCCTGTTTGCGCTGGCCGCCGGCGGCCAGGCGGGGGTCGCGCGGGCACTCGCCATTCTGCGCGACGAACTGCGCGTCACATTGGCGCTCACGGGAACCGCCGATGTGGCAGCGGCGGGTCCGCATATCCTGCGCCAGAACGAAGCCTAGCCGCGGCGCGGTCGACCCGCGCCATGGCGCAAGTTTACGCCATCGCAGCAAAACCGTGGCGCCGCGCGGCCGCCGCCACTAGATCATCGGCAGGCCGCGCCGCGCTGTGCCGCGCGGGAAAGCGGCGTCGATACAGGCAAGTTCGGCCTCGTTCAGATGCAGGCTCGCGGCGCCCGCGTTGTCGGCCACGTGGTTCACGTTCGCTGCTTTCGGAATCACGAAGAGGTTCGGCAGGCGCAATAGGAAGGCCAGAGCGACTTGGCGCGCCGTCGCTCCGTGAGCGGCCGCAATGTCTTGCAACACCTGGCCCTCGGCGTGGTCCGCAGCGAACAGGCCGGGCGTTTCACCGAAGGGCGTGTAAGCCACCACCGCGATCCCGCGGGCCGAACACCACGGGATCACCCGGTGCTCGATGGCGCGCTCTCGCAGGTGGTACAGCACTTGGTTGCAGGTGGGATGTCCGGGACCGGCTATTTTGCCGACTTCATCGAGGTCGTCGACGTCGAAATTGCTCACGCCCCAGGAGCGGATCTTGCCGTCTCGCGCGAGCATCTCGAATGCCCCCACCGTCTCCTCGAGCGGATAGCTGCCGCGCCAATGCAGCAGATAGCAATCCAGGCGGTCCGTCTTCAGGCGCGCCAGCGACTTCTCGCACGCGAGGATGGTGCCGCGCCGCGACGCGTTGCCCGGCAGTACCTTGGACACGAGGAATACCTCGTCGCGTCGCCCCTCGATCGCCGCGCCCACGAGGGTTTCGGCGGCCCCCGAGCCGTACATTTCGGCGGTGTCGATGTGAGTCAGACCCAGGTCGAGCCCGCGGCGCAGGGCGCGGATGGCCTCGGCGGCGTCGGCTTCGTCCGCGCGCCACGATCCTTGGCCCACGACCGCGACCGGGCGGCCCCGAGGTCCAAAAACGCGAGCGATCTTCGAGTCGTTCACCAATCGATCCTTTGCGCGCCGAAAGCGAGCAGCAGTGGGGAGTTCGATGCGTCGATCAGCAGGCACTTGGTCAAACCATCGGCGATGGCGGCGCTCGGTGCCGTGACCGCGGCGCGTCCGGTGACCACCCAGCGCGCGTCGCTGCCGTGGTAGTAGCCGCGATGCTCGCCGGGGCGCGATGCGTTGTCTGCGTCGCTCGCGGCCAGGGCGGCATTGCGCAGCGTAACGGTTGCCCCGGTGCCGCGGCGATCATGGCACACCAGGTCGTGCTCGCGCTCGCCGAATACGGCGAGATCGCCGCCGGCGTTGACCAGGCCGCCGCGGCAGCCCGCGTCGCTTAGCGCATCGATGGCGCGGTCCACCGCGAAGCCTTTGCCGATGCCACCTAAGTCGATGGACAGGCGGGCGTGCAGTACGAGGTGCGGGACTCCGCCCGCGTGCGGCAGGAGTTCGAGGTCGGCCAGTGTTCCTTCGGAACCGGCGACGCAGGGATCGAAAGTGCCCCGGGACAGATGGTTGAGCCGCTTGCACAATTCGAGTACCGCCCAGGTCCAGGGATGCACGGCGAGGAGCGCGCCGGGCACGCTCCGATTCAAGGCCGCCAAGTCGCTGCCGACGCGCCGCGGGTGCATGAGAACGTCGACCAGGCGCACGGCGGCGAACGCCGCGCCGGCCGCGGTCTCGCCGATCGTCGGGGTATCGGCCTCCGCCTCGATCGCGATGAAGGTGCCCAAGCCGACACGCAGCCGGGAGGTGACGACGGACGGCTCTGCCCGCTGCCGCACGGGACGCTCTGTTGCTATCGCCATGATACTAAATGATAATCATTCCTATTCGTACCCAGGGCCCTCATGACCTCACGCCACCTCGTCTCCGGATTGCTCTTGACCACGCTCCTGCCCGTACCCGTGGTGGTGGCGGCGGATTATCTCGATATCGACCAGGCGCAGAAAGCCGTATTCCCGGACGCGGACGCTTTTCAGGAATTGGTCGTTCAACAGAACCCGGATCAGTTGCAGGCGATTCTCCGGGCGGCGGGTCCGCAGCCGCCGCATGGCACCATCCGTATCTGGGCCGCGACCCATAACGGTGCTTTGCTGGGCCATTTTTTCGTGGATGAAGTCATCGGCCGCCAAAGCCTCATTACCTATGCCCTGGGCATCGATTCCGCAGGCAGCATACGCGACCTGGAAATCATGGCGTACCGGGAAAGCCACGGCGGCGAAGTCCGCAACCCCGGATGGCGCGGCCAATTCGTTCACCGCAGTGCGCTCGATCAGCTGAAGTTTCGCGCCGATATCAAGAACATATCGGGAGCAACGCTGTCCTCCGAGCACGTCACCCAAGGCGTGCGCTGGTTGTTGGCCCTATGGCAGGCCGCCTTGCGACCGTCGAATGGCGCGGCCTGACACGTGCGCGAGCAACGGCACCTCTCGGTTCACCGCCGTGTGCCGCATGGCGGCCGTATCGCGGAGCCGGTCCGGATGCCGACGCGGCAACGCCTGGCGATCTTCATCGTTCTGGGCGGACTGTGGGCGTCCGGTTGCCTGTGGCTGGTGCTGGACCAGTTCTTCGCGCGGCCGGGGGCTTTTGGACCGACGCCGCACCCGTGGCAGCCTGCGCTGCTGCTGATCCATGGCGTCGTCGCGATCTTCGGCATGTATCTTCTGGGCTGGGTCACGGCCCGGCATGTGGTGAGGTGGTGGCCGGGCCGGCTGCGGCGGCTGAGCGGGGCGACCTTGATGGGATTTTTGGCGCTGCTCGCGGTCAGCGGCTTCGCGCTGTTTTTCGTGACCGACGACCGCTGGCAGCGCATCGCCGCGCTGTCTCACGATGTCCTAGGTATAGGCGTCACCGTGTTCGGGATTCAGCACTGGTTCTTTGCGAGGCGCCGCGACATGCGCAGCGCCGCCTCGCGGCCCTGGTAGTAGCCTTGCACCACGCCGACTCGATCGAACCCTAGGCTCTCGTAGAAGGCGCGCGCCGGCTCGTTCTGGGTGCGCAGCTCGAGGTTGATTCGAAACACGCCTGCCTCGATGGCGGTGGCCGTCAGCCAATCCAAGAGCTGCCGTCCGAGTCCCTGCCGACGATAGTCCGGCGCCACCGCGAGCAAGTTCAAGTGCGCGGTGTCGTCCCCGAAATGCATGATGGCAAAGGCGGCGATGCGCCGATCGCGCCGCGCCACGACGACGGACGAATCGGATCCCGAGATGGAGTGCTGCACGCGCGCGGGCGTCCACGACCAGGTCAGGCCCTGTTCGATCAGATCGCGCGACATCTCGGCGATTTCGAGCGCATCGGCGGCACGAGCCAGCCCCAGAGTGGATAGCGCAGCCATGGCTTATTGTGCCTCAGTTTTGATCGGCGGTGCCGGCCGTTGCGGAAGTCCCGTGGGCGCCGGCGGCAACGATTTCATCAGCTCCGCGACGCCGCGTTCCAGCTGCGGATCATGACCCTTCAACACCTCGACGGGATCCTGCTCGATCACGATGTCCGGATCCACGCCGTGGCCTTCGATGATCCATTGCCCCTGCGCGTCGGCGGTGCCGTACTCCGGCACGAACACGACTCCGCCGTCGAGCAGCGGCCCGTGCTCGGTAATGCCCACCACGCCGCCCCAGGTGCGTTTGCCGATCAGGGGGCCGATCTTCCATTGCCTGAAGGCGTTCGAGAAGATATCGCCGTCGGAGGCGGTGTCCTCGTTGATGAGCGCCGCTTTGGGGCCGGATTGGGCGACGCGGGGGTAGGTGTCGGCGGCCTCGTGATTGCGCGCAAAGCCCGTGCCGTGCACGGTGCGGGCGAGGCGCTCGATCAGCATCTCGGAAATGTTGCCGCCGCCGTTGTCGCGGACATCGACGAGCAGGCCTTCCTTGCGCACCTGCGGAAACCACCATTTGATGAATTCGCGTATTCCCGCTTCGCCCATGTCGGGAATGTGGATGTATCCCAACCGGCCGCCGCTCAAGGTGTCGACCCGTGCGCGGTTGTTCGAAACCCATGCGAGGTACTTGAGTGCGGTCTCGCTGGCCAGCGGCTGATAGCGGATGGTGCGTGCGGCTTTGCCGTCCGCGGTCGCGGCCACGCGCCATTCGGCGGGTTCATTGGCGGGCGCCTGCAGCAGTTCATACGGATCGGTACCGGCTTTCAAGTCGCGGCCGTTGATCGCGAGTACATAGTCGCCGACATGCACGTCGACGCCGACTTCGGTCAGCGGCGATCGATACGGCTCTTCCTCGTTCTGGCCGGCGAAGATCTTCGCGATCCGGTAGCGGCCGGAAGCCGCATCGAGTTCGAAGCGCGCACCGGGCAGCGCCACGAAGGGACGTTTCGGCAACCCCAAGTCGCCGCCCTCGATGTAGGCATGCTGCACGACAAGTTCGGAAATCATCTCGGCGATGACGTAGTTCAGATCCGCGCGGTGGCCCACGTAGTCGACCAACGGCTCGTATTTTTCGCGCAACTTTTGCCAATCGTAACCATGCATGTTGGAGACATAGAAATAATCGCGGTAGCGGCGCCACACCTCGGCGAATATTTCGTGCCACTCCTGCGCCGGCACGCGGGTCGTGACGAGCCCCGCCAAGGGCACGGTTTTCGGCTCGTCGGTCTTGCTCAAATCGTAATACTTGATCTCCTTCGACTGGAGCTGTGCGAGCACGTGCTTGCCGTCCGCGGTCAGCGACCATGAGGTGACATCGTCGACCACGGTCTTCGACTCGCGATCCTTGATCGAGTAGGTCATCACGCTGGGGCGTATGGCCGCTTCGCGCCCGTAATAAAACGGACCGTTGTGCTGATAGATCAGGGTGTCGTCGCCGGCATGCAGCTCGCTCAAATTATCCGCTTCCATGGGAATACGAATGGCGCGGCCGACGATGCCGTCGAAATCGATCTTCACGTCCACTTTGGACTTATCCTTGGAATCCTTGCTCTTGTCCTTGTCCTTGTCCGCGTCCTTCTTGTCGTCGCCCGGCTCGTCGTCGCGGACGCCGAACGGGTTCTTCACCCCGCGGCGCAGGGCGACGGCGAAAATTCCGGTCTGCCGGTCGGTGGCGAAATTGAACTCGACGGTGCTGACCAACGGTTGATACTCGCGGGCGCTCAGGAAGTAGAGCAGTTCGCCATTGGGTGCCCAGGCCGGGGACTGTGCATTGAAGTATTCGGGCGTCACGCGGTGCGATGCGCCGTCCGCGGCCGACCAGATGAAGACGCTGGAGAATCCATTGTTGGCGTTCAGCGAATAGCTCAGGAAGCGCCCGTCCGGCGACCATTGATAGTCGAGCGCCAGCTCGACGGGATCGCGGGCGACGGTCACGCGCCGCTTGTTCGCGAGTTCGATCACGTACAGCCGCCCAGTCTGGTCGGCAATCGCGATGCGCTTGTCGTCGGCGGACCAGCGCGGCGCCAAATAACGTGCCTTCGAATTCGCGGTGATTGCCTCGGCGGGACTGCTGCCGTCCTGCGACTGTACGTACAACTCTTCTTCGCCGCTGCGATCCGATACATAGGCGAGGCGCTTGCCGTCGCTCGACCAGGCGGCTTCGCGGTCATGCGCGTTGGAGGAGTGCGTGAGGTTGCGGGTGATGCCGTGCTCGACCGGCACCGAGAATACATCGCCCCGTGCCACCACCGCGATGCGCTCGCCGCCGGGGCTGACCACATGGCTCTCGATGTTGTCGGCGGCGTTCACGGCCTGCGGCCGGGTGGTCGTCGCATCGGCGGGTACCGTGATGGAAAGCGCCCGGTCCTGATTGCTGCGCGTATCGTAGATATGCAGTTCGCCATCGAGTTCGTAGACGATCTGGCCCTGCGCGTCGGCGCTGGGCCAGCGCACATCCCAATCCTTGTAATGGGTGACCGGCTCGGTCCGGCGCGTCGTCACGTCGTAGCGGTACAAATTGAACACGCCGCTGCGATCGGAATTGAAATAGATGGCGTTGCCGATCCACATGGGATCGCGGTCGGTGCGCGGATCCTCCGTCACTTGGACGAGCGAGGGGTGCTCCAAGTCGAATATATAGAGATCGTTCGCCCAGCCCCCCTGATAGCGCTTTTCGCTGCGAAAGTCGCGCCATAGCGGGGAGTAAGCGATGCGTTTGCCGTCGGGCGAGAAATGACCGGCGCCGGACACCGGCATGGGCAGCGCCGTCGCGGCATACAGTACGTCGCCGCG
>PLAH01000170.1 GCA_003134045.1 Gammaproteobacteria bacterium | reverse complement strand
AGCGCTGCGGGAATCCGCGTTGCCACTGTGCGACCGATCCGGCGGCCCGCCACGGCCCGTACTACGAATGGAGCTATCTGAAAGGCGGATATCTGCGTCACCGCACACTCACACCAGCTCAGGCCGAGACCATGCGCGTGGCGATCGCCAATTACCGGAAAACCAAGAAATTACTGCGCGTCTGGGAGGCTCAGACTCTAAACTTGATCGAGCTCGCGCCTCCAAAGTAGCACGAAGTCCGCGCGCCGCCGCCCGAAATTACGCCGAAATGCGCCCCGAGATGTGCGGAAAGTAGGACCACTCGCGCTCCCGTCGCCAGCAACAACGCTACTCAGCGGCGCGACAGATGCGCCGCGCGCGTCGGGAACTGAAGCGCTCGAAGGTGTATCTAGGGCGTGTTTACCGAGATATTCAGCGCAAGCTACCGCGGCAATCGGCAGCCGTGCGCGAGCTGTTTGCTGAGCCGCTCGCGCGGATCGCCCGTCTACTCGCGCAACAGCGTCACGATCACAACAAGCTCTACAGCCTGCACGCACCGGAAGTCGAATGCATCGCGAAGGGAAAAGTGCACAAGAAATACGAGTTTGGCGTCAAGGTCAGTCTGGCGGCGACTCAACGAGATAATTTTATCGTCGGCGCCCGTGCGTTACCGGGCACCCCGTTCGACGGCCACACGTTATCTGCGGCATTACACCAGGTCGAGAAACTCACCGGCATCAAGCCCGAACGCTGCTTCGCCGATCGGGGCTACCGCGGTCACGGCGTCAAAGACGTGAGCGTGCACATCGCGGGACAAAAGCGCGGCGTCACTCGAGCACTACATCGCGCGCTCAAACGGCGCAATGCCATCGAACCGATCATCGGACATGCGAAACACGACGGTCTGATGGGCCGCAACTACTTGCTCGGTCGTACCGGCGATGCGATGAACGCGATCCTGGCGGCCGCCGGCCACAATCTGCGCATCATCCTCAGAAAGCTCAGGCTTTCTTGGCTCGCATTTTTGCAGAACGCCCCGGAGGCTGGGGATCTCAAACAACGACGGAAAATGCGCCATGTATTTACCGACAGTCCCGATTTGTATAGTCTAATCGGCGAGGCGACTTTACGCCAATCGCGAAGAGGTGCTCACGCTCCGTCGCAAGATCGAATTTGTCCCGGTCATGGGGATTTTTTATGTCGCGTCGCACGATGGCGGCGTTCCGGGGTGATTTACGGGGCCCCGCGGCCTCGACACGGGCGCGGCCGATTTGGGACCACGCTCTGCGTGGCCGCTACCTTAGACGGTTCGAGGAATTCTTATGAACTCCCCCCTGGATGCGCAGTTCGGAATCGGGCATGAACACGTCTTTTTGGGCGAAGGCCACGAGAAGAACGAGCGGAAGACCTGGGCGGTGATCGCGCTCTGCGGGGTCATGATGATCATCGAGATCGTGGGCGGCAGCGTCTTCGGCTCACTCGCGCTCGTTGCGGATGGATTGCACATGTCCACTCATGCGAGCGCCATGCTCATTGCCGCGCTCGCTTACACGTTTGCCCGAAAGCACGCCAAGGACCGCCGCTTCGTTTTCGGCACGGGTAAGCTCGGCGATTTGGCGGGTTTCACGAGTGCAATCATCCTGGCCATGATCGCGCTGCTCATCGGCTATGAAGCCGTCGGCCGTTTCCTCGCGCCGATTCCCATTCGTTTTGGCGAGGCGATCCCGATTGCAGTTCTCGGTCTTGTCGTCAATATCGTCAGCGCGTGGCTGCTGAGCGGTTCGGATCACCACGGCCATGGGCACGCCCATAGCCACGATCATGACGGTCCTTCCGAGGAGCATCATGAACATGCAGAAGAGGTGCAGCGCATCGTTACCGCTTCCGGCGCGTTGACGCTGTCCATATTCGAGGACGGCGTGCCGCCGGTGTTTCGGATTCGTACGGAATCCCCCTCCGCTCGATTGCCGCCGGCGAGCGTTACTGTAACGACGGAGCGTGCGGATGGGTCGCGGCAGGTGTTTGCATTCAAGCAGGGGGCGGGCGATTTCCTGGAGTCGGCGCGGCAGATTCCGGAGCCGCACGCGTTCAAGGCCGTCATCGAGTTGCCCGACGAAAAGCATGCGGTCGAGTTCGCGGAGCACGAGCATCATGACGGGCATTCGGTGGACACGCGGGATCACAATATTCGGGCCGCCTACATCCACGTCATTGCGGATGCGGCGGTCTCGGCGCTCGCCATCGTGGGGTTGCTGCTCGCCAAGACATTTGGCTGGCTGTGGATGGATCCGCTGGCAGGCATCGTAGGGGCATTCGTCATTGCCAATTGGTCCTACGGCCTCATTCGCGTCACCGGCGCGATCCTCGTCGACATCAGTCCGGACGAGGCTGTCGCCGATAAAATCAGGGCCGCGGTTGAAACGGCGGGTGACACGCTGGTCGACTTGCACGTTTGGCGCTTGGGCCCAGGCCATCTCGGGGCGGTGGTTTCCGTCGTCAGCAGTGCGCCGACTCACGGACCGGCCTTCTACCACTCGATCCTGCAAAGGCTGCACGGCCTCTCGCACATTACCGTTGAAGTTCACCAGCGGCAGATGGCGGCGTAGTTGAAAGAGCGGCTGGGATGGGAGCATGATCCCTCGATACTCGGTTCAGCTGTGCCAGTGAAATACGGATGTCCGCGGAGGCGTGATAGGCTGCCGACGAACCGGCATGGGAGCGAATTGTGCGGACATCGAACATGATTTGGGGCCTGGTGGTGGTGGCGCTGCTGTTGGCTGCCGGAGCTCGCGCCGAGGACTGCGGCAAACTGGCCGCGGTGAAAATTCCGCATGGCACGGTGACCGGCGCCGATGAGGTGCCGGCCGAGGGTGCGCTGAAGGCCGCCTATTGCCGGATACACGCGACATCGAGGCCGACCGCGGACTCCGACATCAAATTCGAGCTGTGGATTCCGCTCGGCGCGGCATGGAACGGCAAATTCGAGCAGGTGGGCAACGGCGGCTTCGCAGGGGCAATCCCCGCGCGCGCGATGGCGCACGCGCTGTCATTGGGTTTCGCGGTTGCCGGCACCGACGATGGCCATGAATCCGCCGAGGTGACCGATGCCGGCTGGGCGCTCAACCACGAAGAGAAGATCAAGGATTTCGGTTGGCGCGCGATCAGCGAAACCACGCTGGCGTCGAAACAATTGCTGAAACGCTTCAAGTCCAAAACCCCTTCCAAGTCGTACTTCGTCGGCTGTTCCGATGGCGGCCGCGAGGCGCTGATGATGGCGCAGCGTTTCCCGGATTACTTCGATGGCATCGTTGCCGGGGCGCCGGCTTACGCGATGAGCCGGTTGCTGACCGGCGGGGTGGTGCGCGCCGCCCAGCTGAACTCGGTCGAGGGCCATCTGCCGTCCGTCAAGCTGGCGCTGTTGCAGAGTTCCGTGCTCAAGTCCTGCGGCAACGGTGCGCGCTATCTCAAGGATCCGCGTCAATGCCGGCCGGATCTCGCAGCGTTGAAATGCGCCAACGGCGATTCCGACTCCTGCCTGACCGACGCACAGCTCGCGACCGCACGCTTGATCTATCAGGAGCAAAAGGATCCGGCGACGGGCAGCCCGCTCTATGCTGTGCTCCCCGGTGCAGAAGCGGTAAAAGGCAGTTGGGATGTGTGGCTCACGGGCACGGATGACGGCGCGACACCGGCCGGCCTCGCCTTCAGTTGGAATTATCTGGCGAATATGGTGATGCACGACCCGCACGTCGATCTGGCAAAAGTGACGCAGGCGGACTTGGCGCGGGGTGAACTTCACTACGCTCCCATCATCGATTCCCTCAAGCCCAACCTGGCGGCCTTCAAAGGCCGCGGCGGCAGGCTCATTCAGTATCACGGTTGGAACGACCCGGCCATCCCCCCGGGGTACTCCATCGAGTACCGAGACCGCCTCCTCGCCGCAATGGGGCCGCCCGACGCGTTCTACCGCCTCTACCTCGTGCCGGGCATGCTGCACTGTGGAGGCGGCGACGCGCCGACCCAGGTCGATTGGCAGGACGCCATCGAGGCCTGGGTGGAGCGGGGCACCGCGCCGGACGCGTTGACTGCCAGCGACGGCCAAGGCGCGACGCAGGTGGTCTTGCCTTACCGTGATGGCGGCTGAGCGAAGCTCAAGGCCCTACAGGTTCGAAGCCACCCTCACCGCGCCATCCGGCAGCGGCACGCCGTGTGCGATCGAGGTGCAGTGTGCGCGGCAAGCGGCGCTGCATCGAGCTCAAGTCAGGCCAGCACCAACGTGATCCGCGTGATCTCGGCGGGGACGATGAACCGGTTGGGCGGACCCCAATAGCCGGTGCCGCGACTGACGTAGATCGACAGATCCTGCAAGCGATTCAGGCCCGCGGTAAACGGCTGAAAATACCGGACGAACAAGTTCCATGGCCAGAACTGCCCGCCATGGGTGTGCCCGGAGATCTGCAGGTCGTAGCCGGCCGCGGCGGCGGCCTCGGCGCTGCTCGGTTGATGGGCCAGCAAGATCTTGGGGCCGGTCCGCGCCGGCGCGCCATGCAGCGCAGCGGCGGGGTCGCTGCGTTCGGCAGGGTCGAAATGATGAGCCGCATAGTCGGTGACGCCGGCCAGCAGCAGCGCCGCTCCGTCGTGGGCGAGCATCACGTGCTGATTCTTGAGCACCGTCAGGCCCAAGCGGCGCAGTTCCGCGGTCCATGCTTCCTCGCCGGAATAATACTCGTGGTTACCCGTCACGAAGTACACCCCATGACGGGCCGCGAGTCCCGCCAAGGGAGCCGTGTGCGGGCTGAGATCGTGCACCGAGCCATCGACGAGGTCGCCGGTGATTGCAATAACATCGGCGCGCAGATGATTGACGCGCGCGACGATGCGCTCGACGAAGCCACGTTTGATGGTGGGGCCGACATGCAGATCGCTGATCTGGGCGATCGAAAACCCCTGGAGGGCGGCGGGTAGGTTCGGGATCGGAATTCTGATATCGACCAGCCGCGGCCGGCGCGCGATCAGCAGTCCGACAAACGTGCAGAGCGCCGTCAATGCCAGGGTCCACCAGGCCGAAGGCGTCCGCAGCGTCGCCGCCCGCGGGGCGGACAGGAGATGCGCGCCCAACAGAAAAACATCGCGCAGCACCGTCATGACGAACAACGTGGAGAAAAAGCCCATGGTGGTGAGACCCACCCAGGCGATGCGATCGGCCAAGCGGCGATCGGTCATCGAGCGCAAGCCAACCGAGAATGGAATGATGGCACAGGCCGCCAATAACGCCACGACGCCGATGAGCAGGGTCACCGGACCGGTCGCCAGCGCAGGCAGCAAACGCCAACCGATGTAGCCGGGTAGTGAAACGATGAGCCAGATCGGGTGCAAAAACCGGCGGCGTGCGCTCACAGGCGCTGACCAATCATGTCTGGGCACCCATTATGGGTGGGTATGGCTTGTCCAAGCCCTATGGGTGGGGGCGTTAGGATCGAAGTTCAAGGTGACGGGCGACTACCCGGCGTCTGGCGCCGGCGACGGTCCGTCGAACAAGGCCGCGATGTCAATCCGCGGGATGCGGGGCGTCTTTGTCAAGGCGTGTTCCGTATCGATCTGCGGGATGCAGGGCGTCTTTGTCGGGGGGTGTTCCATGCTGCGCGGTATGATGCCCGATTCGCGATCCAAGAGAGAACCCCATGGGTCCGTACGTCGATTCGGTGACCTCGGATGAACTCGTACCCGCCGCCGCGAGCGTGGTCGTCGTCGGCGGCGGCATCATTGGCGTGTCCGCCGCGTTGACGCTGGCCTCGCGCGGTATCGACGTCGTGGTGTGCGAAAAAGGCTATATCGCCTGCGAGCAGTCGAGCAGGAATTGGGGGTGGTGCCGACAAGCCGGGCGCGACGAACGCGAGATGCCGCTCATTCTCGACAGTCTGCGTCTGTGGCGCGACATGGACCGGCTGACCGGCGGCGACACCGGTTTTCGCACCTGCGGAGTAATGTACGTCGGCGAGAACGAAGACGATGAGCGGCGGTTTGACGCGTGGCTCGAGATGGCGAGACCGTACGACATCGGCGCGCGGATGGTGCGGGGGTCCGAACTCGAGGCGCTCATGCCGGGGGCGATGCGCCGCTATCGTTGCGGTCTGCACGTGCCCAGCGATGGATGCGCGGAGCCGCAAAAAGCCGCACCCGCCATCGCGCACGCGGCGCAGCGGCACGGCACCCGCATACTCGCGCATTGCGCCGTGCGCGGCATCGAGCGCGCCGCCGGCCGTGTGAGTGCCGTGATCACCGAGCGTGGACGCATCGCCTGCGATACGGTGATTTTGGCCGGCGGCGCCTGGACCAGCCTGTTCTGCGCAAGCCTCGGGATCCGTCTGCCGCAGCTCAAGGTGCTGTCGTCGGTGATGCGTACCGCACCGGTGAGCGGGGGTCCGGATACGTGCACCTATATGACGGACTTGGGCTACCGCAAAAGGCGCGACGGCGGTTACACCATCGCCCGCGGATCGGGTTACGTCGTGCCGCTGGTGCCGGATTCGCTGCGCTTTCTGCGGGAATTCCTGCCGACGGTGCGCAAGGAAGCGGCGTCGCTGAAACCGCGTTTGAATGCCCAGTCGCTGCGCGAATGGCGCACGCCGCGCAGTTGGCGGCTGGATCGAATCAGTCCTTTCGAGACGACGCGCGTGCTGGACCCGGCACCCAACGAAACCCTGAATCGCGAGGCGCTCGACGCCATGATCCGCCTGTATCTGCAGTTCCGCGACGTGCCCATCGTGCAGCAATGGGGCGGCTACATCGACGTGACGCCCGACGCCGTGCCCTACATCAGCAGAGTCGGCGACCTTCCCGGATTGACGGTTGCCGCGGGGTTCTCGGGCCACGGCTTCGGCATCGGTCCCGGCGCCGGGCAACTCGCCGCGGAACTTGCCACCGATCGAATGCTGTCAGTGGACGCCACGCCGTTCCGCGCCTCGCGGTTCAGCGACGGCTCGCCCATCGTCATCGGCCCGGAGATCTAGTGCTTGGGCTTCTGAAACTTCAGCACGAAGTTGTCCGCCTCACCGATGGCGACATAGCGATCGCGATCCTTATCCCCTTGTGAGAGCGTCGGCGGCAGCGTCCACACGCCGTCCACCCAATCCTTGGTGTCCTTTGGATTGGCATTGATCTCCGACGACCCGACCAGAACGAACCCCGCCTTCTTGGCCAGCGCCACGGTGTAGTCCTGACGCACGTAACCGTCCTTCGCCTTAGGGTCCTGGGGCTTGTCGTTGCGGCCGCGGTGCTCTTCGATACCGAGAATCCCGCCCGGCTTGAGCGCCGTGAAGCAGGCGGCCAGCGCTTGGTCGGCGAAGCCGCCATCCATCCAATTGTGCAGGTTGCGAAAGGTCAGGACGAGATCGGCCGAGCCTGGCGGCGCAATGTCGACATGGCCGGCGCCCAGCATCGTCTCGTGAATCGTGCCGAGGCGATCCTTTTCCGCCGCCATTCTCGAGCGCCACCGCGCCACGCCCTGGTCCTCTTCCGCATCGCCCGGCGCGTTCAGCGCGACATAGTAGGTGCCTCCGCCTTTGGCGAGATAGGCGCCTAAGATCTCGGTCCAATAACCGCCGCCGGGCCACAGTTCGACCACGGTCATGTTGGGCTTGATGCCGAATACCGTGAGCTCTTCGGCGGGATGGCGTGCCTTGTCGCGCGCCACGAACGTCGCCGTCCTGCCGGGATCGGCGACCGCCGCCGTCAAGGCGGGGTCGGGCGTCGCCGCCGACGCGATGAGGCACGCGCCCAGCGCGAGCATGCCGGCCGGCAGCAATCTCAAGCGAGAAATACGGTTTTTCATGGCAAAAATCCTATGTATGAGGTCGGAACGTGGGTCAGGTCGAAATGCCGAATGCCTTGAATATGAATGCGTACATGTCGACGACTTCATCGATGAGTTTTGCCGTCGGCATGCCTTGGCCGTGTCCGGCCCGCGTTTCGACGCGCAGCAGGATGGGTTCTCCGCGAGGATCGGCGTTCTGCATGGCCGCGGCGAATTTGAAGCTATGCGCGGGAAAGACGCGGTCGTCGTGATCGCCGGTCATGATGAGCGTGGCCGGATAGTTCACGCCGGCGCGTGCATTGTGATACGGAGAATATCGATGCAATGCGCGGAACTCGTCGGCGTTATCGACGGACCCGTAGTCCGACTCCCAGGCCTTGCCCACCGTGAACTGACGGAACCGCAGCATGTCGAGTACGCCGACCTGCGCGATGGCGGCCGCGGCGAGGTCCGGCCGCTGCTGCTCCACCGCGCCAATCAGCAAGCCGCCATTGGAACCGCCGCGAATGGCCAGCCTCCCAGGCTTGGTCCAGTGCGCCGCCGTCAGATATTCCGCCGCGGCGATGAAGTCATCGAATGCATTTTGCTTGTGCGTCTTCATGCCGGCCTCGTGCCAGGCGCGGCCGTATTCGCCGCCGCCGCGGAGGTTCGCGACCGCATAGACGCCGCCCATCTGTACCCAGGCCGCGACCACCGGCGAGAAGCTCGGGGTGACGGACACGTTGAATCCGCCATAGGCGTACAAGATGGTCGGGTTCGCACCGTCGAGTTTCGTGCCCTGGCGGGCCGTGATGAACAGCGGTACCCGCGTGCCGTCTTTGCTCTTGTAGAAGACCTGTCGGGTGTCGTAGTCCGCGGCGACGAAGCCGCGCAGCTGCGGCGAGCGCCAAAGCTCGACCTTGCCGTCGGCCAAGTCGACGCGATAGACGGAGGGGGGTGTGGCGAATCCGCTGAAGCCATAGTAGCTATGCGTATCGTCGGCTCGACCGTCCAGTCCCGTCACGCTGCCGAGGCCGGGCAGTTCGATGGTGCCCAGCAGCTTGCCCTCGGGTGAGTAGCGTTGCACCGCGCTGTGCGCGTCTTTCAATCGGTGCACCAGAAGCTGGCCGCCGACGAGGGACGCCGACTCGATCGTGTCCGCGCTCTCGGCAATGAGCGTGCGCCAATGCCGCGGGCCGGGATTCGCAAGGTCGATCGCCACGATGCGGTGTCGCGGCGCCGCGTCGTCGGTGCGCACGATCAGCGTGGTGCCGACGACGTCGACCACGTCGTACGTGGCCGTGGCGTTGGGTATCACCGGAACGACCGGCGCGTGTGGCCGGGCCAGGTCTTGGACGAGAACGGTGTTTCGAATATCGGTGCCGAGCGAGGCTTGCACGATGAGATAGCGGCCATCTTCCGTTACATTGGCCTGCAGGAACCAGCCCGGATCGTCGGTCCGCGTGTAAATCAGCTCATCGTCGGATTGCGGCGTGCCCAGCCGATGGAAGTACAATTTGTGGTACTCATTGGCAGCTTTGAGGGCGGCGTCGTTCGTCGGCGGGTCGAATGCCGTGTAGTAAAATCCCGAGCCATCCTTGCGCCAGCTGCCGCCGCCGGCCTTCGACCATTCGACGGTGTCGGGTAGATCCTTGCCGGTGGACACCTCGCGCACCCGCCACACCTGCCAGTCGGAGCCCGCTTCGGACAGGGCGTATGCGAACAGGCGGCCATCGGCGCTGACCGCGGTTTCCCGCAATGCCACGGTGCCGTCGGCGGACAAGGTGTTCGGATCGAGCAGCACCCGGCCCGGGGGGTCGGATTTGCCGGAGAGCGGCGCGCCGGCGGCAGCATCCTGGGCTTCTCGTTCGCTTATGACGAAGACCACGGGCTGGTTCTGCAGCCCGTCGTTATGAGTGTAGAACCAGTTCGCGCCGTGCCGGATTGGCGGCGTCCAGCGCTCGAAATTCCACAGATCCCGCAGGCGCTGGGTCATCGATTCACGCCCGGCAATCGAGTCCAGAAATTGCCGGCTGAGAGCGCCTTGCGCCGACACCCACGCGCGCGTCTCCGGCGAGTCGATGTCTTCGAGCCAGCGATAAGGGTCGGCCACCTTCACACCGTGATAATCGTCCACCTGGATTTCTCGGCGGGCGGGCGGGTAGGGCAGCGCCGGCGCGGCCGGTGTGCCAACGGTGGTGGTTGCCGCGGTTGACGCCGCTCCGGTTACCATCGCCAGGGCGCCGCAGGAAACCAGCGCGCCCACCATGACAAAACGCCAATGTGCATGGAAAAATACCATCGCGTGTCCGAGGAGTGACTCGGCAGGGGCGGCCATTTTCGCACAAAACGCGGTTAAGCTTGATGCGGCGATCGGGCGCGCTCCTAAATTTGGATGACACTGAAGATGACCTTCAATACCTGGTTTTTGTTCCTGGTCATGGAGACGGCGTTGTCGTTGTCGCCCGGGCCTGCGGTTTTCTACGTCGTATCGCAGGGTGCGCGCGCAATGCCACGCGCGGTGCCGGCGACTCTCGGGATCTTGAGCGCCAACGCCCTGTATTTCGGGCTTTCAGCCACGAGCCTCGGTGCGCTCATCGCCGCCAGCGCGCGCTTTTTCACGGTGGCCAAATGGCTGGGCGCCGCCTATCTGGTCTATTTGGGGATCAAGTCGCTGCGTGCGGCTGCCGCCAGTGGCGCGGTCGCGCTGAACCCGGCAGCGCCGGCACCGGCCGATGCGGGGCACGCGGGCAAGGAGCGACGTGAGATCTATTTGGGTGCGCTCACGCTGCAGCTGTCGAACCCCAAGGCGTTGCTGTTTTTTCTGGCGCTGTTGCCGCAATTCATCGATACGCACCACTCCATCGTGCCGCAGATGGCGCTGCTGGCGGCCACCTCCATGCTGCCGGAGTTTTGCATCCTGCTCGGCTACGGCTGGCTCGCCCAGCGCGCGGCGCGCGCCTCGGCAAGACTTGGCGTCACGGGCGGCATGAATCGCTGGCTCGGCTGGATCGAAGGCGTGGGTCTGCTGGGATGCGCGACGCTGGTATTGAAATTCAGCCGCTCTGACTAGCGCAGGCCGGTCTGATTGGCGCCGCCGGTTCGGGACGCGGTAAACCAACTCGGTCGGCGCCGTTGACCGCCGGCCGAGGCCTTACAAGCCGCGGTGATCGTCCTTCTTTCGCTGCGGCCACCAACGCTCGAGCATGGCGGCCGCCCAGTCCTTGCCGCCGATCCCGAACGCGAGCGCCAGCGCGAGCACGAGGCCGAACAAGATGATGAGAAACGTCCTCTGCACGATGTCTCCGCCCACTTCGACCTGACTGAGGGCGATCATCACGACGAAGGTCATGATGAGGTAGCGGGCGATCTTGCCGAGAATGTCGGCATCGGGTATCTGCGCATCGGTGCAATAGGTATGTATGGCCTCGCCCACGAAGCGGGCGAAGTAGGAACCCAGCACCACGACCAACATGGCCACCAGCACCTTGGGCGTGAACAGTTCGGCCCGCTGCAGCAGATCGGTGATATAGGTCGCGCCCAAGCCGTTGAAGGCAATGATCAAGGCGGCCAGGATCACGACCCAGTAGGCAAACAGCCCGAACAGGGTGGTGGTATCGCCTTGCAGGCCCCCCTGCTGCAGGAAGTGGTCGGTACCCGCGCGTTCGGTCAGTACGCTAAAGTTGACGGCACGCAGTCCTTTTTCGACGGCAAATCGCACCGTCTTGGCGAGCAGCCACCCCACCAGGACGACCGCCAGCGCCAACACCAGCCGCGGCAGAAAGGCGGCGATCTGATGCAGGAACTCGCGTGAAGTATCGACCAACATATCAATGCTTTGCATGGAAGCCTCCAACCAAATCGCTGCGCTGCGCCAATGCCGCTCTCATCCGGTGCCCCATTCGAGTATGCCCTGCAGCGGGATCCCGGCCCACGTGGGGCGATTGCTGAGCTCGTAGCGCAGTTCATACAGCGCCTTCTCGAGTTCGAACAGGCCGAGCAGGCCATGACCCGGCGCGAACGACGAGTACAAGGACGAGCGGCGTGCCTCGGCATCGTACGCCGAAAGGAAGGCCGCACGCACTTCCGTGACCCAGCCCTGGGCCAACGGCGCCAATTTACCGTGCTCGACCTCATCGTGCGCGGCGCTGCGCAGTGCGCTATGGGCGACGTAGCTGAACGAGCGCAGCATGCCGGCGACATCCCGCAACGGCGATTGCTTGGCGCGTCGTTGGTCGACGCTGTGTCCAGGCTCGCCCTCGAAGTCCACGATCACGAAATCGTTGCGCGTCACCAGCACTTGGCCCAGGTGATAGTCGCCGTGGATGCGAATCTTTTGGCCGCGCGACTCTTCCGTCGCGCAGGCCTCGAGGCTGCCCAGCAGCCGGTCCTGGCGCGCCAGCACCTCGTTCGCCCGCTCGCGGTCGGCCGGCGGGATCTGCCCCAAATCGGTCTCGAGCAAGGCGAGCGTCTCTCGCGCCTCGGCCAGTGCGCGCTGCCGATAGCCGTCGAAGTCGGCGCGGGCAAGCGGCTGCGGATCGAATGCCGCATCCCCGGTGCGCGTCGCGAGCGCGCCGTGCAGTTCGGCCGTGCGCTTGGCCAGCGTGCGAATCATGATGAGGTAGGCTTCGTGCGAATTCACCGGCAATGCGTCCGACGCGGGCGCCGTGCGGTGTTCCTCGAGGTGACGCCGCAAATACTCGAGCGAGTACGTCCAGCCGTCGCCCTGATTCGCGACGTAGGCCTGGAGCATCGCCAACAGCCGGGTCTGGCCGTCGTTGGCCGCGTACTCGAGAACGCCGGCCAGCGGCGCGCAATTGGGATAGTTGACCACCTCGGTCAGAAAGCGGCCCATCTCGAGCTCCGGGCTGGCGCCGGTGCGCAGCCGGCGGTATCCCTTGAGGATCAGACGCTCCCCCATGACGACGACGGTGTTGGAACTCGAGCCCTGCGGGCGGGCGGCGGGCAGCGTGGCGAAGTCCTCGCCGGCGAGCGCGGCAAAGGCCGCGGTCGGCCGAAATTGCAGCTTGCCCTGGGCGGTTGCGATATCGCGGCGCTTGGCCATGGCGGCGACGATGGCCCGGCAAAAGGCCTCGTCCGCGAAGGCGTCGCCCATGACGCCGACGTTCGCCTGCTGACGGATCTTGGCGATCGCCGCGGTGGTCAGGTTGCGCACGCGCTCCTCGTCGCGATCCTCCCACGCGAGCGCCAGCGGCATGAAATAACCGGCCGCTTCCTCGCCGGTTCCGAGATCCAGCAAGGCAATCACCCAGCTCAGTTTGCCTTCCTGCCAGACCACATGGTCGACGATGCGCGCGCGTTCGATGGCCGTGCCCTTGGCGGCGTACCAGCGTTGGGATTCGATGAAGCGCGGCAGCGTATCCGTCTCGAATTGCACCCGGGTCTTTTCGGCCATGGCGATGCGCCACGGCACCACCCGGTCGCGGAACAAGCTGCTCCAGCCGTCGAACAGGACCAGCACGGGGCGCTCGTCGATGGAGAAAATCTGTTCGTGCCACGATGGCGCTTCCGCGTCCGTGGTGAGTTTGAACCAGTAAAATCCATGCGCGGAAATCGTCAGCAGATACGGCAGATCGCCGATCGGCGGGAACGCGGTTCGGCCCAGCATCTCGACCGGCACGCGGCCCTTGAACGGCGCGAGATTGAGTTCGACCGGCTGCGCCGAGCGCGACAGATTGGCGACGCAGAGAATCGTATCGTCGCCGTACTCGCGCAGGTAGGCGAGAATCTTTCGATTGCCGGGCTTCAAGAAGCGCCGCAGCCCGCGCCCGAACGCCTGGCTGGTCTTGCGGACCGCGAGCATCCGCTTGGTCCAGCTCAGCAGGGAACTCGGATCGCGTATCTGCGCCTCGACGTTCGTCGACAGGTAGCCGTAAATCGGGTCCATGATCGGCGGCAGGTAGAGCTGCTGCGGATCGGCGCGCGAGAAGCCGGCGTTGCGGTCCGGACTCCATTGCATGGGTGTGCGCACGCCGTTGCGGTCGCCGATGAACACGTTGTCGCCCATGCCGATCTCGTCGCCGTAATAGAGAATCGGCGACCCCGGCATCGACAGCAGCAAGCTGTTCATCAGCTTGATGCGGTCGTGATCGTTCTCCATCAGCGGCGAGAGCCGCCGGCGAATCCCGAGGTTGATGCGCGCGCGCACGTCCGATGCGTACGTCGCGTACATGTAGTCGCGTTCCTTGCTGGTCACCATCTCGAGCGTCAGCTCATCGTGGTTGCGCAGGAATATCGCCCATTGGCAGCTGTCCGGAATATCCGGGGTTTGCTGCATGATCTCGGTGATGGGGTAGCGGTCTTCCTGGGCGATCGACATGTAAATGCGCGGCATGAGCGGAAAGTGATATGCCATGTGGCACTCATCGCCGTCGCCGAAATACTCGCGCACATCCTCGGGCCATTGATTTGCCTCCGCGAGCAGGAACCGATTCTTGTAGTTCGCATCGATGGCGGCGCGCAGTTGCTTGATGACCTCGTGCGTTTCGCGCAGATTCTCGTTGTTCGTGCCCTCGCGCTCGACCAGATACGGGATGGCGTCGAGGCGGAACCCGTCGACCCCCATGTCGAGCCAGAAACGCATGATCCGCAGCACCGCATCCATGACTTTCGGATTGTCGAAATTCAGATCGGGCTGGTGGCTGAAGAAGCGATGCCAGAAATACGCCTTGGCGACCGGATCCCAGGTCCAGTTCGAGCTTTCGGTATCGACGAAAATGATGCGGGTGCCCAGATACTTCTGATCGCTGTCGCTCCAGACGTAGAAGTCCCGTTCCGGGGAGCCGGCGGGCGCCTTGCGCGCGGCCTGGAACCACGGGTGCTGGTCGGAGGTGTGGTTGATGATGAGTTCGGTCACCACCTTCAATCCGAGGCGATGGGCTTGCAGAAGCATGGCGCGAAAATCGTCGAGCGTGCCGAACTGCGGGTGGATGTTGGTATATTCCGCGATGTCGTAGCCGTCGTCCTTCAGCGGCGAGGGATAGAACGGCATGAGCCAGATCGTGTTCACACCCAAGTCCCGGATGTATTCGAGCTTCGAGGTGAGTCCTCGAAAGTCGCCGATTCCATCGGCGTTCGAATCGAAGAACGATTTGACGTTGAGCTGGTAGATGACCGCGTCTTTGTACCAAAGCGGGTCGTCCACGACCAGCCCCGCGGGCGCGGCGGATTCGAGCGGGGGCGACTGAACGTCGTTCACAGTGGGTACATCACAAGAAATAGTCGAAGTCTTGCTCGCTGCGGACGTGGCGCCGCACCCTGAAGACGTGTGCCGGCATGCGCTGCGGATCGAGCAGCACGTAGTTGCGCCGGCCGCGCCACTGGTATCGCTGGTCGCTCAGCAGATCGTGGACCTGATAGGGCAGGTTCTCATCGATGGCCAACGCGCCCAAGTCCATGTCTATCCAGCCGGACTGTGTATTGTAGGGATCCAGATTCACGACGGTGAGCACGACGTTCATGGTAGCGTCATCGTGCTTCACGTACGCGATCAACTGTTCGTTGTCGACCGCGCAGAACTGCAAGGTCTGGTCGTTCTGCAGCGCCGGATTGTCCTTGCGGATATGGTTGATCCGTGCAATGAGCGGCCAGAGACTCTCGGGGCGGTCGAGGGACCAATGTCGAAGCTGGTACTTTTCGGAATCGCGGTATTCCTCGCTGCCCGGATCGCGCGG
This sequence comes from Gammaproteobacteria bacterium, assembly GCA_003134045.1. GTDB lineage: Bacteria > Pseudomonadota > Gammaproteobacteria > Steroidobacterales > Steroidobacteraceae > Bog-1198. The sequence continues at coordinate 20,186 of PLAH01000170.1, read as the reverse complement.
CGCGCTCTCCATCAGTTCGAAGGCGGGCCCGTAAATCCCGTAATTGGCCGATAAGGTCGCGGCCAGCACCAGCCGCGCCGAGTAGGTGGAACGCAGTCCCGACTGCAGGGCTTCGTGAAGAATGTCGGGCGTATTCGGCCAGACGTTCGGACGAAAATACTCGCGTCCCGGACCCTGGCTGAGCTCCGTAAAGTACTCGCTGAGTTCCTGCTTGGTGTTGCGCCACGTGAAATAGGTATACGACTGCGTGAATCCCACCTTGGCAAGGCGATGCATCACTTTGGGGCGTGTGAAGGCTTCGGCGAGAAAAATCACATCGGGCTGCGCTTGCTTGATTGCGCCGATCGCCCATTCCCAGAAGGCGAAGGACTTGGTATGCGGATTGTCGACGCGAAAAATACGGATGCCTTGCGCAATCCAGTAATCCATGACGCTCTTCAGTTCGTCCCACAGCCCGCGCCAATCGGCGCTCTCGAAATCGAAGGGGTAGATGTCCTGGTATTTCTTGGGCGGATTTTCCGCGTACTGCACGCTGCCGTCGGGGCGGTGCTTGAACCATTGCGGATGGGCGCCCACGTAGGGGTGATCCGGTGCGCATTGAAAGGCCAGGTCCATCGCGATTTCCATGTCGAAATCGCGCGCTTTCAGGATCAGGCTCTTGAAGTCGGCGAGCGAGCCCAGCTGCGGCAGAATGTCCTTGTGGCCGCCTTCCGCGGCGCCGATGGCCCACGGACTGCCGACATCCTCTGCCGTGGCGCTCAAGGCGTTATTGGCGCCCTTGCGATTCAGCCGCCCGATGGGGTGGATGGGCGGAAAGTACAGGACGTCGAAACCCATCGCGGCCACGTAGGGGAGGCGGGCTTCCACGTCCCGAAAGGTGCCGTGGCGGCCCGGCTCCGCCGCCGCCGAGCGCGGAAACAGTTCGTACCAGCTGCTGAATTTCGCGCGTTTGCGGTCGGCGATCAATTCGAGCGTCTCGCTCGACGCAAGACTGCGGTCGGCGTAGCGCTCGACGAGCGCCGCCTGCGCCGGATCGAGTGCCAGAGCCTTCATCGCGGCGATATCCGGGTGGTTCGTGCGATCGCCGGCGGTCTTGCGCAGCTGTGTCGACCACGTCGACAGCAGCGCCGCATCGTGGGCGTCCGCGCGCTGCCCGGCTTCGTCGATCAGGCCCGCGCCGACTTGCAGCGCGGTGCGGATATCGTTCTCCCCGTCGCGCCGTTCGAGTTCGCGGCGCCAGGACTCGAAATGGTCCACCCACGCCGTCACGGTATACCGATAGCGCCCCGGGATGGGCGGCGTGAACTGTGCCGTCCACACGTCGTTCGCCAAAGCCGTCATGTCGACGCCGTAAATCTTGGCATCGTCCATGGCGCGCCAGCTCAGCACCACCCGCAGCTTGTCGTGCCCGTCGGTGAAACAATGCGCTTCGACGCGAACGGCTTCGCCCGCGATGCGCTTGGCGGGAAAACGCCCGCCATCCACGGCCGGGAATACGGCGTCGATCACGGCGCGTCGCCGTCCTTCGCGAACCGTGGCGGTGGGCGGCGCGGGATTGCGAACGCTTGCACTCGGCAGCGCGACGGCGGGGGTGCCCGCCGATCCGGCCTTCGTTGCCTGCGGGGGGGCGGGCGCTTGCGCCGCACGCCGCGCCGCGGTGTCCGGCGGCTCGCTCGCGCCCATCGGCGAAGCGACCGCCGCAGCGGGCGCTTCGCCGCCCGGTGTCGGAGAATGAACGGCGGCGGCTATGGTGCTCTGTTCGGTGGCCTTGGCGCGCGGTGGGCTCTTGCCTTTTTTCTCAACCATGGCCTTCCCACCGCAACATGACGGTCGCCAGCGGCGGCAAATTCAGGTTGAGCGAATCCGTGCGCCCGTGCGCACCGATCGGCACGGATTCGACGCTGCCCAAATTGCCCCACCCGGATCCGCCGTAGTCGCGCGCATCGCTGTTGATGATTTCACGCCAAACGCCTCGATTCGGGATGCCGACCAGAAAATTCTGGCGGGGAACCGGCGTAAAGTTCGTGATGACCAGCACCGGCGCGGCATCGCCTAAGCCTTTGCGAACGAACGCGACCACGCTTTGCTCGGCATTGCCGGCGTCCATCCACTCGAAGCCTTCCGGCGAGAAATCGATCTGATGCAGCGCGCCTTCCATGCGATAGACGCGATTCAGGTCGCGCATCCACTGCAGCATGCCCGCGTGTTCGGGGAGCGCGGTCACCCACCACTCGAGCTCGCCCTCGTGGGTCCACTCGCGGCGCTGCGCAAACTCGGCGCCCATGAACAGGAGTTTCTTGCCCGGGTGGCCCCACATGTAGCCGTAGAGCGCCCGCAGGTTGGCAAACATCTGCCAATCGTCGCCGGGCATTTTCCCGATCATCGAGCCTTTGCCGTAAACGACTTCGTCGTGCGACAGCGGCAGCACGAAATTCTCGTTGAATGCATAGATGAGCGAGAAGGTGAGCTGGCCGTGGTGGTACTTGCGGAACACCGGATCTTGTTTGATGTACTCCAGCGTGTCGTGCATCCAGCCCATGTTCCATTTCATGCCGAAGCCGAGTCCGCCCATGGTGGTGGGCCGCGAGACCATGGGCCAGGCCGTCGATTCCTCGGCGATCATCGTCGCATCGGGGTGATCGCGGTAGACCGCTTCGTTCAGCGTCCGCAGGAAATTGATGGCTTCCAGGTTCTCCCGGCCGCCATGGCGATTGGGTATCCATTCACCCGTCTTACGGGCGTAGTCCAGATACAGCATGGACGCGACGGCATCCACCCGGATGCCGTCGATGTGATATTTCCCGAACCAGAACAACGCGGAGGAGATGAGAAAGCTGCGCACTTCGTTGCGGCCATAATTGAAAATGGCCGAGTTCCATTCCGGATGGAAGCCCTGACGCGGATCGGAATGCTCGTACAAATGCGTGCCGTCGAAATCGATCAGCCCGTGGGCATCGTTCGGAAAATGCGAGGGCACCCAGTCGAGAATGACGCCGATTCCCCGTTGATGCAGGTAGTCGATGAAATACATCAGATCTTGGGGCGTGCCGTAGCGCGCCGTCGGCGCGAAGTATCCGGTCGTCTGGTAGCCCCACGAGCCGTAGAACGGATGTTCGGTGATGGGCATCAGCTCGACATGGGTGAATCCCAAATCATTGAGGTAGTCGGCGAGCTGGTGCGCGAGCTCGCGGTAATTCAGGAAATCGCCGTCCTTGCGCCGCCACGAACCCAAATGCGCCTCGTAGATGACCATCGGCGAATCGAGCCCGTTGCGCGCTCCGCGCGAACTCATCCATGCCGTGTCCTGCCATTCGTAGTCGAGCGACCAGACGCGCGAGGCCGTGGCGGGCGGCGACTCGCAGTAGAAGCCCACCGGGTCGGCCTTTTCCAGAATTCGCCCCCCCTCGTTCGAGGTGATGCGATATTTATACGCCTGACCGTGCTGCACGCCCTGCAGTACGCCCTCCCAGATGCCGGAGCCGTCCGTCCGCGGCCACAGCGCACCCGCGCCCGGCTCCCATCCGTTCCAATCACCGATTACCGAGACGGCGGCGGCGTTGGGCGCCCAAACGGCAAAGCTGACCCCGTGTTCTACGAAATGGCAACCCAGCATGCGATGCAGGTTGGCGTTGGTTCCTTCGCGGAAGAGATAGACATCCTGGTCACTTGGCACGATGTGGCCAATTCATGGTTTGCGTGGGCGGAATCGATCGCATGAGCACCTCGGCAAATGACTGAAGGCGAATAAATCCGTTCTCCGTCGCGCGAGGCTTGCAGAGGCGGTACAACGGCTTAAGTTGAATCCTAAGCAGCGTACGCTCTTACTCCTGTCCCCTCATAGCCTCTTCGCGTGTAGGACTCGGCTGGCCTTATGGTAGCCGAAGCCCACGCTCCAGAATAATGTACGCTACTCGTTATGGCCGTTTCGGAGAAAATCGCGCTCGTCACCGGTGCCGGCAGCGGCATCGGGCGTGGTTGCGCCACGGCGCTTCTCGGCGCGGGATGGCGGGTCGTGTTCGCGGGCCGTCGGTTGGAGCGGCTGCAGGCGGCGGTGCATGCATCCGGGGTATCGGAACGGCAGGCGGTGGCCATCTCCTGCGATGTGACCCGGGAAGAGTCGGTGGCTGCCTTGTTCGCGGATATCCGCGAGCGTTTCGGCCGTCTGGATCTGCTGTTCAACAATGCGGGAACGAGCTCGCAGTCCGCACTCCCCGACGAGTTGTCGACGGCGGCATGGCGGCAGACCGTCGACACCAATCTCAACGGCGCGTTCTACTGCCTGGCGGCGGCGTTCAGGCTGATGCGGGAACAGGCGCCGTGCGGCGGCCGGATCATCAATAACGGTTCCATTTCCGCCCATGTGCCGCGGCCGAAATCGATCGGCTATGCGGCGACCAAGCACGCGATCACCGGTCTGACGCGCGCTGCGGCCCTCGATGGGCGCGCCTTCGATATCGCGGTGGGCCAGATCGACATCGGGAATGTGGTATCCGAGATGACCGCCGCGATGACGGGTGGGGTACCGCAAGCGGATGGCAGCAGCAAGCCCGAGGCAAGAATGGACTTGTCCGCCGTCACCGAAACGTTCATGGCGATGGCGAATCTGCCCTTGTCCGCCAACGTGCTGTTCATGACCGTCATGGCGACCCAGATGCCGTACGTCGGCCGCGGCTGAGCAGCGCGCTCGGAGGCGGAGCGAACCGACATGAGGCGCCGACCGGCGGGGCTATCCATGGGTGCCGGATCGGCTGACCGTCCGCGGTATCAGCGGAGTCCGAACTTTCGGCCGAGCATGTCCTGGTACTTGTCGTGCAGGGCGGCGATCTCGGCTTCGTAGGCCTCGGACATCGCGTCGGGCTCCCGGTCGGCCTCGTATTTCGCGCGGATGGAATCCAGTTCCTGTTTGTACTCCCGATAGGCGCGCTCGTCCGCCGCTTCCTGGGCGGCCCGCTGCCGCCTTTCCCGGAACCGGCGGGGGTAGGTGCGAAGGGCCATCGTCAGCAGATAGACCGCTCCCAAGGCGATCACGGACCATTTGATGGTGCTCGCCTGGTCTGGAAGGAACTGGATCAGCAACGCGGCGACCGCGATCGCGACCAGGAAACGCGTTCGAGTCACTTAGGCCCCCGAGTTCGGAGGTCCCGGGTATTCTTTGTCAGCCAGTCCTTATCGCAGCCCATATCGTGAACTTTCTCGAGGCGAGTGGTGGCTTCGCCGAAATCGGCGATCAGCGCACCCTCGGCGGCTTCCAGCGTCAATCGTATCCTTAGATTCCGCGGGTCGACACGGCGGTACGCACCGCGCCGAATAGTTGGTAATGATGCAACATTCGGGGCGGGATGTTAACCGCCGCCGGGAGTCGGGCGGTGTCTATAATCCGCGGTGGTATTCTTGGCTCGGAGACCGTCGGCATCGTGGTCCGCGAGCGTCATGCCGAGTATTCGGCAATACACCAACAACTCTCAAAGGTAGGCAATTGAAAATCCACTCGAACGACTTTCGGGTAAAACCTGGCAAAAAGGTCGATTTAAAAGAATGGCCAACCATCCGAACTTCGTATTTCAAAACGAAGGACGAGTACCAGAATATTCTGGAAGCGCATGTCGGACGGTTAAGCGAGCTGCAACAGCTTCACTACGCATCCGGGCGCTACGCGCTGCTGTTGATCTTCCAGGGCATGGATGCTGCCGGCAAGGACGGCGCCATTCGCCACGTCCTGTCGGGCGTGAACCCGGAAGGCTGCGAAGTTTTCAGTTTCAAACAGCCGAGCGCTGAGGAACTCAAACATGACTTCATATGGCGCACGACGTGCAGGCTGCCCGAACTCGGGCGAATCGGCATATTCAACCGCTCCTATTACGAGGAAGTATTGATCGCCCGGGTTCATCCGGAGATTCTCCTCACGCAGAACCTGCCCAAAAAGTCGCTTGGTGATGCCTCCTTCTGGAGGGACCGCTATCGTTCCATCGTCGATTTGGAGAGGCACCTCCATCGAAACGGCACTCAGATCATCAAATGCTTTCTTCACTTATCGAAGAAGGAACAAGCCAAGCGCTTCATCGAGCGTATCGACGATCCGAACAAGAATTGGAAGTTCAGTCAGGCGGATGTTAACGAGAGAGAATATTGGCCCAAATATTGGGAGGCGTATGAGGAATGTCTCGGTGCAACGACCACGCGGCACGCTCCTTGGTATGCCATTCCTGCCGATGACAAAGAGAACGCCCGGCTGATCGTTTCCCAAATTCTCATTGAAGCCTTCGAGGATCTCAAGATGGCCTATCCCAAGAGTAGCGAAAAGCACCTGCGGGAGCTGCAATCCATTCGCAAGGCACTCACGAAGTAGCATCGATCAATGAGAGCACGTTACCAATATCTCCGGAATAAATCGTTACCGATGTGCCCGGAATGGACACTTGTGATTCGGCGGCGGCTGAGGGATTACTCGGCGCTGCGCGCCTTCGCCCTTCGGGTCGCCCTGCGGGCGATCATCGCCGCTGCGCGACGCTGTCGAACCCTTCTTGTCTATGTCGGGGGTTCGAATAGGTAGCCGTAAGCGATTCTCGCCGAAAATCGGTTCTATGGACATTTTGTCGGTCGATGCCGGCTGAGGGATTCGAACCCCCGACCTACGGTTTACAAAACCGTTGCACTACCACTGTGCTAAGCCGGCAAATCAATGACTTACGCTGGAATTAGCTGAGCTGGTCGGCGCTCGCGTCAGCAACGGCACCGTTCTCTGCTACTCCGCGCTGAACCCATTTTACCGTAATGGTGCAGCGTCGTTGCAAAATGCGCGGAGGGTGCCGCCCATGGTTGCGATTCCGTATACGGGGACTCTACGGCGTCCGGCTGCGGCGGCGCACCGGTATCGGGACGAACCAGGCTCTGGCGACGGTCCGCTCGCCGAGCGGCGCTCAATCGTCGGGCGCTGCCGCGGCGAGCGCGCTGCGCTTGGGCCGATCTTTGATGCGGCCGAACAGTTTTTGCAGAGTCGTGACGAAATGACGCCGCTCTTCGGTGTTCAGGTTTCGCAGCAGCCGATCTTCCTCCTCGAGCGCGATTTTCAGCATCTCATCGTGCAGGTTCAGGCCCCGCTTGGTCAGCACCAGCTTGCGCCGCCGCCGGTCGGTCGTGTCCACCTCATGGGAGATGAAACCTGCCGCGCTCATCGAGAACACCACGCGGCTGATCGCGCCGGCATCGATGCTCGACAGATCGCTCAGTTCCACCACGCTGGAGCCGGGTTCCAGGGCAAGGGAGGAGAGCACCCGCCATTCGGCCAACCCGACACCCAGTTCCGCCTGATAAAGCCGATTGGCATTGGCGCCGATGCGATTCGTGATCACTTCGAGCAGGAAAGGCACGAAGGCGTGGCGATCGATCGTTTTCTTCTTCGCCAACGCTCTCAGGTCCCTGTTCGATGTCCGCATGCTCGAATTTTAGCATCGGGAGATGCCGGGGACATAATGCATGTTTCAACAATCATTGACATGGCATGGATAATATTCCACAGTCGATCGTAAGCGGTGGAATCCGCAACGGCGAACACGGGGAGCATTTGTGAGCAATTCGGGGCGTACTGTTTCTTTCAGTCAGGTGGGTTCGGTCGGCGTGGCGGAGATCGATAACCCGCCGGTCAATGCCATCAACCGGGCCATCCGCCTCGAACTGTCGGAGGTGCTGGAGCGGGCGCTCACGGATCCAAGCGTCAAGGCACTGCTCATCGTGAGTGCGGGTCGCGTCTTCATGGCGGGTATGGATATCTCCGAATTCAGCGGGCCGATGACCGGTCCCACGCTCCAGGCATTGGAGAGCGCCATCGAATCCGCGCCCAAACCCGTCGTCGTGGCCATCCAGGGTCAGGCGCTCGGCGGCGGTTTGGAACTCGCCCTGGCGTGCCATTACCGCCTCGCGGCGGCGGATGCCAAGCTCAGCCTGCCGGAGATCACGTTGGGTTTGATTCCGGGCGCGGGCGGAACGCAGCGGCTGCCGCGTCTGATCGGCAGCTCGCTCGCGCTCGACATGATGTTGGGCGCGGCGCCCGTTTCCGCCGACGAGGCATTGTCGCGTGGACTGCTCGATGCAGTCGTCGCGGCGGACCTGCGCAGCGCGGCGATTGCCTTTTGCGAGAAGCTGGTGAGCGAAGGCCGCGGCCCGCGGCCCACGCGGGCGCTCGCCCTGTCCGACGCACTGGATGACGCCGGAGCGGCCGAGGCGCTGCACAAGCATGCCCGGATGGTCAAGGGACTGACGGCACCGCGCTTGATCATCGAGGCGATCAAGGCGGCTTCGCTCCCCTTCGATGAGGGCATGGCCGTCGAGAAGCGGCTGGCCGATCAGTCGTTGGCTTTGCGGGAAAGCCAGGCGCTGCGCCACCTGTTCTTCGCGGACCGCGCGGCGGGCAAGATACCCGGCGCGCCGGCGGATGCGGCGCTCGCGCCGCTGCGTACCGCGGCGGTCGTCGGCTCGGGGACCATGGGCAGCGGCATCGCGATCGCCTTCGCGGACGCCGGGCTGTCGGTGGTCTTGATCGACAATGCCGAGCGCGGCCTCGAGCGCGGCCNNGTTGCCGACGTGGTGGTCGAGGCGGTCTTCGAGGACCTCGACGTCAAAAAAGACGTCCTATCGAAGCTGGACGCCGTCGTACCGGCCGACAAGCTCATCGCGAGCAATACCTCGACCCTGTCGGTAACGGAGTTGGCCCGTTTCACGGCCCATCCCGGACGGGTGGCAGGACTGCACTTCTTCAGCCCGGCACACATCATGAAGCTATTGGAGATCGTGCGCGGCGCCGATACCACGCCGCACACGCTCGCCGTGAGCTTGCAGGTATCGCGGCTCCTCAAGAAGACGGGCGTGGTCGCCAACGACGGCTTCGGGTTCATCGGCAATCGAATGATGCTGGATGGCTACTTCCGCGAGGCCGAACAGTTGCTGCTGGAGGGGGCCACGCCCGCGCAAGTCGATTCGGCGCTGGAAAAATTCGGCTTCGCCATGGGACCGCAGCGCGTCAGCGATTTGGGGGGTACCGACGTCGGCACCAAGGCGCGGCTGCAACTCTACAAGCGAGCCAGCCGGCCCGATCCGTACTTCGTCATCGCCGATGCACTCACACCGCTCGGGCGGCTGGGCCAAAAAAGCGGTGCGGGGTTCTATCGGTACGAAGCGGGCGGACGAGAGGCGTTGCCGGACCCGGAAGTGATCACGCTCATTGAGAAGTTAGCAGCCGATCGCGGCATCGTTCGGCGCGCCATCGCGGCGGAGGAGATCGTGGAACGCTGCATCCTGTCGCTCATCCTGGTGGGCGCCATGGTGTTGGAAGAAGGCATCGCCGCCCGGGCTGCGGACATCGATGTGGTCTGGACCAGCGGTTATGGCTTCCCCCGCTATCTCGGCGGACCCATGTTCTATGCGGATACGCTGGGACTTGCGCAGGTCGCCGAGCGCATCCGCCACTACTACGGTCTCTATGGGCATTATTGGAAGCCGGTGGGCCTGATCGAGCGATTGGCGGCGGAAGGCAAGACCTTCCGGCAATGGGACGAAGAACACCGGTGAGTTTTAGGGCGGGGCATACCGTCCCGGGGGGGCCGGCGGTTTGGTTGCTCAGCCCTGATTTGCGCCGTCGCCGGAGGGGGCATGGGTCTGCGCCGATGAATTCGAGACCTCGGATTCGGTGGGATACAGGGCGACGGCGGCGCCCATGATTGCGACGACGACGGCCGCCAGGATCCAAGGCAGAAGGTCCGCTCGTTCAGTAGTGTCCATGGGGCAATTGTCATATGCCGGGCGAAACCGGACGCCGACGAAGATCACAAAATCTCGTCATACCGCGTTGCCCATTGCCGCGGAGTTCCTTACACTTTTTCCGCTCTTCGTCGCCGGCACCGACCGTATTACACATAACGACAATGGCCCACCTGCGCAGCACGCTCCTGCGGACCCTACAGAGTAAGAAAACCCACCGCTCGGCGGGGGCGATCGCCGGCTTCGCGAGCGCCCTGTCGGTGCTGGTCGGGACCCTGGCGGCGTACGCAACGCCCAGAGGGTGGGGGCGAGTTTCAATGGCCCTGCACATGACCCGCAAGCCCTTCATTTTGAAGATCGCGCCGCAGACCGCGTTCGCGCTCCGCTCGCTGGACCGATGAGTCGCGCTGCTGTAATCACGGAAATCGTGTTACGAAGCCAACAGATTCACAAGGGATTCAGGGCTCGTGCCAGCCGCTCACCGCCGCCCGGGCTGCCGGGTTCTGCGGGCGCGCGAGCAAGCCGCTCGGGGACACCCTGATCTCGTAGAGTGCGCCGTCCGCCATCGGCAGATAGGTGGCGCTGCCGTAGAGCGCATCGATCCACGGTACCCAGGCTTGGTAACGCTGCAGCAGCTCCCACAGATCGATGCGCTCCGACGGGTTCAGGGGATAGACGGTTCAGAGCGCCAGCGTGGCGATCACGCAGAGCATGGTGCCGATTGCACGATGGCTGCGGAAGTTGCGGACGGCGGAGATGAGAAAGAGGACACCGGCCAGCCCGACGACGACGATCACAAGCTTGAATGTCATGGGCTGAGTGTCGAGCGGGAGCCGGAACCGAACCTCATGGGACTAACAAAACACTTAGCTCGGTTCCGGTGTCTCGTTGCAGACTCCCTATTGTTTGCCGCGATCGTGTTGATTTGCAAGCATTGTGTTGCAGATGACACAAACTTAAGCGCTGTGCGCGGCAGCGAATTCGGCGTCCTTGGCGGCGGTCCCCGGGGTGACCACCCTACGGCGCCGCCCTACATCACCGAGATACCACTGAACAATTCATCACTGGGCTGGGTGCAGGCCGTGGTTCTGGTCGTGGCGGCCACTTGAGTTCTCCGCCACCGAGACCTGGTGGGAAATGGGGCTGCCGAGAAATGAGGGCTGCTGGGAATGGAGGCAAAACGCGCCAGGTGTCCGTAGAGCCCGCCGCCGCTCGATGCGGCCGGCGCCGCGACATGCGAGATGTTGCGCCTGCGGCCCGGGGCGAATGGGCCCGCGGACGATGTTGAACTTTCCACATCAGGACGACTCGAACCAGCTTCTACCTGCCTCGGCCAACATGGAGTGGTAACAAGGCGAAATTCGGGTTTGTTGCCACGGAGGCCGCTTCCCGCGTGCGCCAGCCGGCGGCAGCGGGGGCCCGCTTTTGCAGCATGTTGCCTGCGCGGTTCCCCATTCTTGGGGCGGCGACAGCATATGTTGATTTCGATGAGGGTATCGGCAACTATGGCCCGGCTGTGATTGCAGTATCATCGCTGTAGGCACGTTCCGGCCGTGACGGTCGCACCAAACCCCGCTCATTCGTTGACACGCTCAAGGTTGGCCTTTGGCGAGTACCGGGCTGCGTTAATGGCGGTGGAACGAGTCGTCGACTCGCGAGCGGCCCAGAGGTAATGTAGGTAATGTGGATCGTTCAAGTTGCGCTGCGGCGGCCGTACACGTTCTTGGTCATGGCGCTGCTGATTCTGCTCGCGACCCCGCTGGTTCTGCTCAAGATGCCCACGGACATCTTTCCGGATATCAATATTCCGGTCATCAGCATCGTCTGGAACTATACCGGCCTGTCGGCCCAGGAAGTGGGCCTGCGGATCACGGCTGTCAATGAGCGCAGCCTCACTACGACGGTCAACGACATCGAGCACATCGAGTCGCAGTCGCTGAACGGCATCGCCGTCATCAAGATTTTCTTTCAGCCGACCGCGAACATTCCCACCGCCATCGCACAAGTGGTGGCGATCGTGCAAGCGCAGCTGCGTCAGCTGCCCACCGGCATCCTGCCGCCGCTGGTCATCAAATATTCGGCCTCGAGCATTCCGGTCATTCAGCTCGGGCTGTCGAGCGCCACCATGACCGAACAAGCCCTGTTCGACACCGGCGTGAATTTTCTGCGGCCGCGACTCGTGACCATTCCCGGCGTGGCGGTACCCTATCCGTTCGGCGGCAAGCAGCGAGTCATCTCGGTCGATCTCGACACGGCGGCGTTGCTTGCCAAAGGACTGACTCCGACGGACGTGGTCAATGCCGTCAACGCGCAAAATCTGGTGCTGCCCTCCGGCACGGCGAAGATCGGCGCGACCGAGTTCGTGCTGGCGACCAACGGCTCGCCCGACACGATCGAGGGGCTCAACAAAATCCCCGTCGTGACCCGGAACGGCGCTACCACCTACCTCTCCGAGGTAGCCCACGTGCGCGACGGCTTCTCGCCGCAGACGAACATCGTGCGCCAGAACGGCCAGCGCGGCGTGTTGCTGTCGATCATCAAGAACGGCAGTTCGTCGACGCTGGACATCGTCAGCGGCGTGCTGCATGAACTGCCCGTCGTCTCCCAGCTGTTGCCCAAGGACCTGAAGATCGTGCCGCTGTTCGATCAGTCGACCTTCGTGCGCGCCGCCATCAGCGGCGTAGTCCGCGAGGCGCTGATTGCCGCCGGCTTGACTGCTGCTTTGATCCTGCTGTTCCTGGGCAATTGGCGCAGCACCTGCATCATCGCCATCTCGATCCCGCTGTCGATCCTGTCGTCCGTCATTGCCCTGGACGTGATGGGCGAGACGCTCAATCTGATGACCCTGGGGGGCCTCGCGCTGGCGGTGGGCATCCTGGTCGACGACGCCACTGTGACCATCGAGAATATCGAGCGTCACCTGCATTTGGGTTCGGACCTGCACAAAGCCATTCTGGACGGCGCAGGCGAGATCGCGGTGCCCGCCTTGGTGTCGACGCTGTGCATCTGCATCGTTTTCGTGCCGATGTTCTTTCTCTCCGGCGTGGCGCGATTCCTGTTCGCGCCGCTCGCCGAGGCGGTGGTGTTCGCCATGCTGGCGTCCTATGTCCTGTCCCGCACCCTGGTTCCCACCTTGGTCATGCTGATGATGGATCACGCGCCGGCGGATCCCGCCGCCCGGCCGAGTCTGCTGCAGCGGGTGTATCGGGCGTTCGATGCCCGCTTCGAGAAGATTCGCGGCGGCTATACCGTCATTTTGACGGCCGCCTTGGAGCACCGACGGCTGTTCGCTTCGTTCTTCCTGGGATTCTGCGTGCTGTCCTGTGGATTGGTGTTCCTGCTGGGGCGCGACTTCTTCCCCAGCGTCGACGCCGGCCAGATTCGCATGCACATGCGGTTGCCGAGCGGCACGCGCATCGAGGAGACGGCCCGCACGGCCGATGAGGTGGAAGCGGCAATTCGCAAGATCATCCCGCCGCACGATCTGGGGACCGTGCTCGACAACCTCGGGGTGCCTTACAGCGGCCTGAATCTCTCGTACAGCAATTCGGGGGTTTTCGGCTCGCTGGACGGCGAGATTCAGATCTCGCTCAACGAAGGGCACCGGCCGACCGGGAACTACATCGAGCAGATGCGCCGCGATCTGCCGCGGCTGTTCCCGGGTGTGGAGTTCTTCTTCCAGCCGGCGGACATGGTCACCCAGATCCTGAACTTCGGTCTGCCGGCGGCGATCGATGTGCAATTCAGCGGCGCCGACGTCCGCGCCAATTATCTCATCGCCGCCAAGCTCATGAAGCAGATCCGACTGATTCAAGGCACGGTGGATACGCACATCCACCAACGCCTCGATTTACCCACGGTGTCGCTGGCGATGGATCGCACTCAGATGCAGCAACTGGGCTTGAGCCCCAACGATGTCACGCAGGACCTGCTGATATCGACGGCCGGCACGTCGCAAACCTCGCCCAATTTCTGGCTCAGCCCCGCGAACGGCGTCGTCTACAACTTGACGGTTCAGGCGCCGCAATATTCGATCGATAGCCTGGACGCTCTACTGCGTACGCCGGTCCGGCCGCCGGGCGCGACCACGGTCAATGGATTCCAATTGTTGAGCAATCTGGTGAGGGTCGCGCCGGCCGCCCAGGCGGCGGTGTCGTCACGCTACAATCTGTCGCCGGCGATGGATATCTACGTCAGCGTACAGGGCCGCGACATGGGCAGCGTCTCGAACCAGATTCAAAAGCTCGTGGATCAGCTGCGTCCCGAACTGCCGCGCGGGACGCAGGTCGCGATGCTGGGGCAGGCGCAGACGATGAGATCGTCGTTCATTCAATTGGGCGTGGGATTGGTCATGGCCATCGTCATGGTGTACCTGTTGATCGTGGTCAATTTTCAGTCCTGGGCGGATGCCTTCATCATCATTACCGCGCTGCCGGCGGCGTTGGCCGGAATTTGCTGGATGTTGATGTTGAGCGGAACGACTTTGAGCGTGCCGGCGTTGACCGGCGCGATCATGACCATGGGCGTCGCCACCGCCAACAGCATCTTGATCGTGTCGTTCGCGCGCCAGCGCATGAACGAAGGATTGGATCCCGTCACTGCGGCGCGCGATGCCGGTGCGACGCGCATCAGGCCGGTGCTCATGACCGCGCTCGCGATGATGATCGGCATGATCCCGATGGCGCTGGGCTTGGGCGAGGGCGCAGAACAAAACGCGCCGCTGGGCCGCGCGGTCATCGGCGGATTGATGTTCGCCACCGTTTCCACCTTGTTATTCGTGCCGGTCATTTATGCCGGCGTTCATCGTCGTCTCGAGCGGCGCAAACACGCGCGGCCGGGCGCATCGCAGCCGATTGCCCATGGAAACATCTGATATGTCCGACTCCGATATGTCCGACGCAGCAACACACCCCATCGTGAAGCGCGCCAAGTTCGCAGCGCTGGCCCTGGTCGCGATACTGCTCATCGGTGCGGTCGCGGTCCTGGTGAACCGTTCTTTTCACGCACGAGCGCTGGAGAACGCCACGACGGTCCATGCAATCCAGTACGTGACCACCACCGAGCCGAAAAGCGGCGGCGGCGGATCGCCGGTCACGCTTCCCGGAACGCTGCAGGGCGTGATCGAGTCGACCGTCTATGCGCGCAGCAGCGGCTATCTGACCCGATGGACCAAGGATATCGGTGCGTCGGTCAAGAAGGGCGAACTGCTGGCCGAGATCACCGCGCCGGAGGTCGACCAGCAGCTCTATCAGGCCGAAGCGACCCTAGCGCAGACCGCGTCGAGCGAGGCGCTGGCAAAAAGCACCGCCGACCGCTGGCAGAGTCTGCGGGCCAAGGACGCCGTCACCCAGCAGGATTTGGACGAGCGCTTGAGCGCCTACAAGCAAGCCCAAGCCGACAAGGCCGCCGCCGCGGCCAATGTATCGCGATTACGCAGCTTGCAGGGATTCAACAAGGTGACCGCGCCGTTCGATGGCGTCCTGACGCGCCGCAACGTCGACGTGGGCGATTTGATCAATGCCGGCAATGGCGGCGCCGGGCAGGCGCTCTTTTCGGTGGCACAGACCGACCCGTTGCGCTTGTATGTCTACGTTCCGCAGGTGTACGCCAGCCAGGTGAAAGTGGGAGATGCCGTGTCGGTCGCTCTGGCGGAGAGAGCCGGGCAGAAATACCAGGGATCGATTGCGCGAACCGCGCGGGCCATCGACCCCACGACCCGCACCCTGCAAGTGGAAATCCGTGTCCCCAATCCCGATGGCGCGCTGTTATCGGGCGCCTATGTGCAAGCGACCTTGCCGATCAAAGGCGACCAGGCCGCCACCGTGGTGCCGACCAATGTGCTGCTGTTTCGCCCCGACGGCCCAAAAATCGCGGTGGTCGACGGTAACGGCCACGTTCGCCTGGCGTCCATCAAGCTGGGCACCGACTTCGGCACCGCCGTCGAAGTCCTCTCCGGCGTCGATGCCAGCAACCGCATCATCGTGAATCCCGCCGATTCGCTCGCGGATGGGGATGTCGTATCGCTGCCCGCCGCGTCTCCGGGAAACTGATGTCGGTCCCTCGCGCCGTTCGCCTGGTCGGCTGGCTCGCGATGGCCGCGTCCGCGGGCTGCGCCGTCGGCCCGGATTATCGCCGCCCGTCGGCCGACGTACCCCCCGCGTGGCAACCGGATGCGCCCTGGCACGAAGCGGCGCCGAGCGACGCCGCCCTCAAGGGCAATTGGTGGGAATTATTCCAGGACTCGACGCTGAATCCTCTGGTCGAGCAGGCGCTCGAGAGCAATCAGACGCTGCGCGTGTCGGCCGCGCGCCTGGATCAAGCGCGCAGCCAGGTGACGGTGGCCCGGTCCTATCTGTATCCGGATGTCGGATTGCAGGGCTCGGCGGCGCGGGCGAAGACTTCCGCGAATCGGCCGCTGGCCGCTTATGCAGAGCCGAACCAATCGACCGTACAGAACGACTTTACCCTAGGTCCCAGCGTCAATTACGAACTCGACCTGTTCGGCCGGGTGCGTCGTGAAATCGAAGGCGCGCGCGCAGCCGCCGGACAGGCCGCCGCCGACTTCGAGAACACCCGTCTGATGCTCACCACGCAACTGGTCAGCGATTATTTCACGCTGCGCGAGCTCGATGCCGAGATCGATGTGGTCAACCACAGCCTGGACCTCGAGCGCGACGCCCTCACGTTCGTGACCTCGCGGCACGACCTGGGATTCGCGACCGGTTTGGACTTGGCGCAGCAGCAGGCGCTGGTGCAGAGCAGCGCCGCGCAGCTCGAACTGTTGCAAGTGCAGCGCGCGCAGAACGAGCATGCGATTGCGACGCTCGTGGGTACGCCGGCGCCGAGCTTCAGCATCGCGCCGGTCGTGACGCCGGGCAACCTGCCCACCTTGCCCGTTGGCCTGCCGTCCGATCTTTTGCAACGCCGCCCCGACGTGGCCTCGGCCGAACGCGCCATGGCCGCCGCCAACGCGCGCATCGGCGTGGCGCGTGCGGCCTATTTTCCGACCGTCCAATTGATGCCCTTGGTGCCGAACTTCGGCTGGGAAAGCACCGCGGTTTCCGCGCTGTTCAACGCGCCCAGCCAGCTCTGGTCGGTGGGGCTGTCGGCCACGCAGACGCTGTTCGACGCGGGCCGGACGCGCGCCAACGTGCACATCGCCGAGCAGGATTACACGGCGGCCGTGGCGACCTATCGGCAAACCGTGCTCGGCGCGATGGAAGAAGTGGAAAATGGCATCACGGGGCTCGCGTCGCTCGATCGGGCGTCCCGCCAGGCCGATGCCAGCGTCGAGAGCGCGCAGCGCGCGTTCGACATCGCGAGCGATCGCTACAAGGGCGGCGTGGCCATCTATCTCGACGTGCTGACGACGGAGCAGACATTGCTCGGCAATCAACGGCAGGCCGTGCAGATCCACGGCCAGCAATTCGTCACCGCGGTGTACCTGGTCAAGGCACTGGGCGGCGGCTGGGAGGAGCGCGCGCCGGTGGTGTCGCGACGCGACTAGGGCGCGGGCTTTGGAGCTTTGGAGAGACTTTCGATGGAGACCGAGGGCGACAAAGCGTTCGATTGAATGAAGTCCACGCCGAGCGCAGTGAGCCATTCTTGTTCGGCCGCGGTCTCGGTGCGTTTGGCCACGGTGTGCATGCCGAGAACCCGCGCCATTTGCACCAAGGCGGTGATCGCCGCCTGTGAGAGCTTATCGGAGCGCATCTTCGCCGTGATCTCGGGCGCGAGCTTGATGTAGCGCACCGCCGGCAGGCGCAGCAGGTCGAAACACTCGGTGCGCAGCCTGAAGTCGTCGAGCACGATCGGGCAACCGAGATTGTGCAGCGCCGTGGCAATCTCGGAAATTTTCTCGCCAAGCCTGACCGCCGTGGGCACATCGATTTCGAAAGCGATCATGGCCTTCGGCAGCGAGGATTTCGCCAGGCACAAACCGACGAATTTGATGAAGTGCTCGTCGTGCAGCGCGGTCGTCGTGAGATTCACCGAGAACATCACGGCGTGGGTCTTCCAGACCTCCGGATGGTGCACCAGCCATCCAATGAGTTCCGTGACGACGCGGCGGTCGATCATCGAGCCCAGCCCATTTTCCACGGCGGCCTTGAGCATTGCCTGTGGCGCCGAGTTCGGCGCATCCTCGGATTTGGAACGCAGCAGCACTTCATAGCGCCTCAACTGGCTGCCCTTGGTCAGCGGCACCAGGCGCTGCACATGGAGCGCAATGGGGCTGCGCCGCAGCGCCGCGTGCAGGCGATCGATTTCGGGGGCAATCGGCGGCTGACGTTTTTCCGATGCAGCGGAGCGAGCCGGCGTGCGGACCGCATCCTGCGCCGGCGCCTGCGAGCTTGCCGCGGGCTGCGCGATCGCAGGTCTGGGAATGCGCACCGAATCTGCCAGCGACAGTTCGAGCGGCGGCAGCAGTCTCGCGGATGTCGACCCCGATGACCGCGCGGCGGATCCCGGCGAGGTGCCCGCGGACCCCGCTGCGGCAGCGGATACCGCGGGTGCGCTCGCCGCCCCGGGTGCCGTGACCGGTGCGGGCGCGACTTCCCCACGCATGCCGACAAAGCCGGCGAGCGCGCGCTGCAGCTTGGGCGTCATCAATCGCATCACGCCCCCGTCTTGTTTGAGCGCCCGCGTATCCATGATGATCATGATGACGCCGGCCATGGCACGGCGGGAATTGACGGCTCTCAATAGAACGGCGGAGCGGGCATCGCCCAGATCGTATGCCAGCGCCGGCGGTGTGTTGACGTTCTTGAACGCGTCGATCGCCTCTCGGACCGCGTTGTGTTCGTCCGGACCCATGGAGCTTTCGCTCAGCCACAGCACGTCGCCGACTTCGTCGTGCAGCGACACCGCGTGCGCGCGCGCGGGTTCGACGGCGGCACGGACCTTTTGGCACACGGCGTCGAAGTCGATCAGCGGACTTTCCGTAGCGCCGAAAGGTGTGCTTTGCTCCATACGTGCCATTTCAGTTGGGGGAAAGCGTGCATTTCTACCGGATGGGGTGGCTTCCTGGTGTGATGGCATTCGCCAAAACGCGACAGACTTGTGCTGTTGCAAAAGAGCGGCGGCGGATGTGACATATCCTCTGCATATTGCTGCACTTGCGGCTACACTCATCGAACCATGGCTCGCACATCGACCGCTCGGCAATATCGTTATTACGATTTCGTGATGGCTGCTTATGTCTGCATCCTGCTGTGCTCGAATCTGATCGGTCCCGCCAAGGAGACCTCCATCGAGGTGCCGTGGTTCGGCACGGTTACTTTTCTGGCCGGCGTCTTGTTCTTTCCGATCTCTTACATATTCGGCGATATCCTGACCGAGGTTTATGGCTACGGCCGCGATCGGCGCGTGGTGTGGGCCGGATTCGGCGCGCTGGCGTTCGCATCGCTCATGGCGGCGGTGGTCGTGCATTTGCCGCCGTCGGAAAGCTCGCGCGCGAATCAGGCGGCGGTGGAGACCATCTTCGGCAACACGCCGCGCATCGTGCTGGCCTCGATCATGGCGTTTCTATGCGGTACGTTCGTCAACAGCTACGTGCTCGCGAAGATGAAGATCTGGACGCACGGCCGCTGGCTGTGGACGCGCATCGTCGGTTCGACGCTGTGCGGCGAACTGGTGGATTCGGTGCTCTTTTACTTCATCGCGTTCTATGGACGCATGTCGCCGACGCACCTGGCGGCGATCATGTTTACGCAGTACGCCTTGAAGAGCGGCTGGGAAATCATTGCGACTCCGTTGACCTATCGGGTGGTGGCATTCCTCAAAAGAGTGGAGCACGAGGATTACTACGACATCGACACCAACTTCACGCCGTTTTCGCTCAAGACCTGAGCTCGACCCCCGCGTCTGCGGCGACGACAGCGCCGCGCAATTCGTCGCCGCTTTGCCACAATTTGCCATTGGGCCAGCTTCAGGCCGCCCGAATATAAGCCTGAAATAGCTCTCACAAAGGCGGCGAAGGTCGCCGCCTGACACGACGAAATCGTCGGTGAGGAGCTCTTATGGCAACGGTAGGTTCGAGGATCATGTGGACTGTCGGGTTGATGGGCGTCAGCGTGGCGGCCTTGGCGGGCGAACCGCATCCCGCGAGGCCGTCCGAACCGGTGGGCTTCGTGACGGGAGGCGTGATCGGCGGCCTGGCCGCGGGTCCGGTGGGGGCGGTCATCGGTGCGGGTATCGGCACGTGGCTGGGTAATCGCGTGCATCGTGCCGGGGAGGCGGCCAAAGCGGAGGCCCGAGCGGGCTTGCTGCAGACCGACAAGCTGCAGCTGCAGGCGGAGAACGCTCGTCTGCAGACCGAGAAGTCGGTGCTGGCGGCGGAAAAAGGCGATCTGTCGGATGCCGATCGAGCGTTGACGGCACGGCTCGACGAAGTGTCGCAGAGCCTGGCCGCGGCGCAGGGCGCGGAGGACGATCAG